>JADFZM010000053.1:0-8195 GCA_015232535.1 Candidatus Omnitrophota bacterium | reverse complement strand
CCGAGCCCGGCTCTGATTGGGCGATATTCGCCGATGAAGTAAAAGCCGGGAGGACGAACGCGGCCTGGCAAAAGGTATTAATTGAAGTTGAGGCGAGAAAAGGCGCTAAGCCAAATGTCGGCGCTATCCCTCCCAAAGAAGTTGAGCTTAAAAAGCTAGGGGCTATTCCTCCGGTGGCAGGGCCGATTATAGTAAACAATGCTATTGTTCCGGCTGTAGTTATCCCTCGCAAGAAGAATGACGAAGAATTAAAAGTTCCGGAAGGAAAGCCATTATCTAATCCGAAAGTTGTTAAGGGCAGGAATAAGGGATCGTCGGTGGTTCAGATCAAGACTGATACTAACGGCTCGCCGCAGGATGTGGTATGGGAAAGTTATTATGTGAAGAAAATATCCAATCCCGACGATGCTATGTACGGGCAGATATTCGAGAAGCTGGTTAATAATTTTATCAACGCCGAGCCCGGCTCTGATTGGGCGATATTCGCCGATGAAGTAAAAGCCGGGAGGACGAACGCGGCCTGGCAAAAGGTATTAATTGAAGTTGAGGCGAGAAAAGAAGTAATAATTCCGGATAAAAATAATTTATTCGGTTATTTTCGTTTATTCGAAGAAACTGTCGTTTTTGCATCTATGAGAGAAAGATATATCAGCTTAACGGAGTTGGCCGGTAACGCAAAAAAAAGAGGCGGAATTTATTTTATTGATTTTAGGGGATTATATGCAGGCAGAGGCGGCTTAACTCTAAATTACGCACCGACGACTATAAACCAGTTGCCTGTTTATTATAAATTGTTTTATCAGTTGGATGAAACAGCCGATCGAATCTTGATTGAGGGCAGCGCCCCTAATAACGGACGGGGAGCGGATAAGATGGAAAGCAATTCCCGCGAGAATGAAGGCATCTTTTCAGTCGTATTTCCATAATTCTATTAAAGGAAAACGAATGGCGTCTTTTAATCGCGAGAATGTTACTGCGGTATTTAATTAAAAAGATAAAAGTTTAAGAAATCATTTGTCGCGCTATAGGAGGGGCATAAAGAAGTAAGTAACGATGAAAACTTTTTATTAAAAAGACGAAGAATTAATATTAACCGGTTATTTAAAACAGGGGAAGAAGATGAGAAAAATTTTAACTTTGATGTTGTTGGTTCTACTGGGCGGTGTAAATTTAATTTCACCGGCGCAGGCGATTATGGAGGAGATCGATACGACAAATCTCGCCAGGGAAATGAACGCTTATAGTTCAGTACACTCTCCATATATAAATGAAGACGAGCAGAAAAGGCTCAATGATTCAACGGCCTGGCATAGTTTTAAGGCGAGGTATTCCGAGGACTGGTCGGCTATATGGAATGAGGGCACTATGACCCCGCATATCGGCCGCGGAAAGCCGATTGACCTAAAGCAGCTTTTGCCTGCGCAAGATGCCTCTTCAAAAGAGCAACTAACCTCAACGGAAATAGAGGCGCTGATTAAAGAATTTGTTTCCCGGGAAGATGTCTTGGGTGTAAAAAACTTTCATGATTTGGAGCTTATCGAGCTTAAATACTGGAAAGCGCAAAAAGTTTGGTATGTCGCCTATCAGCAATTTTACCAGGGAATGAAAGTCCACGGTGCTATTTTGCGCTTTAAGATACTTTATGACGGAAGGCTGCTTAAGCTGCATTCTGATTTGCATCCGGAAATTGCGGCCAACACATTTATTGGGTTGAGCGAAACAGAAATCAAAGAATACCTGAAGAACAAATTCCGCGATGAATACTCGCTCGAAGCGGATGTTTCGGCTAAGCCGCAGCTCTTTATATTGCCGCGGTTCAAGGAGGGACGTTACGAGTACCGCATAGCCTATGAAGCTGACGCTTTTATCGAGCAGCCGCGCCATCACTATCTTTTTTATGTGGACGCTGTTAATAGTGACATTTTGTACGCTCAAGACACGATACGTAATTATGATATTAGCGGCAATATTCAGGCGGATATATATGAAAACGGCCATGACGCCTATTTTGACATTAGGTTGCGGCAGCCGGTAAAAACGCAAAATGTTTATATCGACACTGTGCCGGTATTAACCGATGATAACGGTGATTATCGAAGGACTGTGAGTACGAATAATTTATACCCGGTAGAGGGAGAAATGACGGGGCTTCATGCCAATGTTTTTATGCATAACTTAGAAGATTCGGCGTGGCATGCGGATTCTGTTCCCGGAGGAGCCCGTCATGACTGGGCTTGGGACGGCAATGAATTAGGCGACGGATACACCAAAAACCATATTACCGAAGCTAACGCTTATCATCATTTAAAGCTTTTTTACGATTTTGTCAAAAATGATATGCAAAGCGATACTATGGACCCGTACTCCCCTATGCCGGTATATACGGACAAAGAAAATTATGACAATGCCGATTTTAAATCAGTTTATAACTACATTACCATGGGTTCGGGAGGAGATGTTTTCAACAATACGGCTAAATTCAGGGATATACTTTATCACGAATATATGCATGCAGTAACTTATTCTTTAGGGGATCTTCGCGGTATTGAAGGGAGCGCTGTCAATGAAGGCCTTTCCGATTATTTTGCCGCCAATATGACCGGGAATTATTTGGTAGCTAATTACGCTATAAATAATTTGAAGAATATTTGCCTGCGCAGCGTGAATAATTCCTATTTGTATCATTTTGACGCGTCAAATTCTCCGCATACCTACGGCAGGGTCTTTTCCGGGGCGTTGTGGGACTTGCGAGAGAAATTTATCGCGCTTTACGGAGAAACCGAGGGAAAAAACAGCCTCAACCAAAGGATTTTCGCTGCCATAAAAGATACAAGCGATGATCATAGCGACGAACACAAGGCTTCTATGGTTACATTCCTGGATAATTTATTGGAGAACGATGATAATCCGGCTTTTGGCGGCGACGGGGATATTACAAACGGCACTCCTCACTTGAAAGAAATATACGAAGCCTTTATTTTTAATCACGGTATTTCGGGCCTGAAATTCACGGTTGAGGGTATAAACGGAGGAGACTATGACGGCATAATCGAGGGCACGGACGGGACGATGAATTTGTCTTTGCGGGTTGAAAACTGGATCGACCCATTCGGATTCTCAAATCCCAATGTTCCGCATCATTTTCAGGTTCAAGTCTTAGATCCCGAGGCTAAGATCACATCCGAGGGTTTCACTTTCGAGAATATTGATTTAAGCGAAGGATCGTACGGGATATTTAACCCCGGAGATCTGAAAACTTTATCCTATAATGTAAGGCCGCGCAATATGTATATTTTGCCTCATGACGCGGTTTTAGAGGTATCTTTTTCAATCGGTCTTAACCTTGCCGGAGGCAATTCTCAGCTATTTGACGCTCCTTTGAAAAGAAAAATAAGGATACCGGTTGGCCGCAAGAATGTTCAATTAGGATTATATCAGGAGGGGCAATTTCAAGGAAGGCGGTTTGCCTTTCAGAACGGGAAAATGTTTTTTTCGACTCATAGCGGGAGGTTATATCTATATGACATTCAGTCTGAAGCCGAGCATCGCATAATAGCTATAGGCGGGCAAAAAGAAAGTATTGTCGCGATGGACGGAAGGAATCTTCTATGGGCCTCTAAGGATGATTCACAATCGCCATGGGCTTTATATATTTATAATTTGGGAGCCGACGGTAATTACGGCGGGGGTGATGATAGCGGGCCGGCATTGATCGGGGAGGGATACTCTCCGAGCATAAGCGGCAGGTATATCGCCTATATCACCAGCGTCCAAACAGTGGCTTTATATGACCTGGGCGCGGATATGCTTAAAAACGGCAATGACCCGGGCAATATTAATATAACCGGGGCGACTTTTACAAGCCCGCAATCGGTCAGTGTTAACAGCGGGAGAGTAGCCTGGTCAGATACCGGCGGCGGCAGGTCGAATATATATTTTTATAATATTCAGGCTCAATCTTTCCGGGTTGTAGACGGATCCGCCCAATATTCTGCCCGGATGTTCCCTGTGATATCGCCGGAATGGTTAGTCTGGGAAGACCATTACAGCTCCGGGATACCGAGGATCTTCGGTTATCACTTCGGCGCGGACGGGCAAATCGGGACTTCCGATGATATAGGAAAGCTTATGTTGTCGCCTGAAAGCTCTCCGGGGAAAAGTTATTTTAAGCCGCGAATAAGCGGGAAAAACCTCCTCTATCTAGATGAAGGACGGATGAGGTTTATCTATATGGACTTAAATACTTTTAAGCGAATGACGGCTTCGGATGTAGTCTGCCCCTGGTCAGTGTATGTGTGGGCGGATATAGACGGAAGACGGATAGCTGTGCCCAGGATCGGCTTCAATGTTTTTGATAATGTCTCTTTCGAAGAAATAGTTTACGGGAACCCGGGAAATAAGATCGCTGACGCTGTAACCCCTTTGTTCGGGCCGCTTCGGATTAATGGTTCCGAAAGATGGAGCTCCGTTAACAGGCCGTATCTGTTGTTCAACGCGGCGGCAATCTACGGCAGGTTGGATATTGACCCCGGAGTTCAAATAAGAACCTATGGGGATATGTCAAATGCCCTTTCTCTAGAGCATGGGGGGATATTATCCATTAATGCGGAACCTTCCCAGAGGGCGCTGATCACGAATCATTATGATGAGGAGGGGGGCAGGTCATTCCTAGGAATACACAGCTATTCGGACACAGCCGGAATGTCTCTTAATGTGCAAAATACGGATGTTAGGGGATTTCAGGTCGGGATAACGATAGCCGGGAGCGATTCATTGCACAACCCTCCCTCAGCAAGCCCGATTCAAGCCGGCAATCCGCCTTTACCCCCTCTTTTTGTAATTAAAAACTGCAACATTTTCAATAATCAAACTGGCTTAAGCCTGTATAATATCGGCGGAACAGTTATCGCAAATAATACGATTACAAACAATGCAAGGGGCATATCTTTAGCTACCGACTGGAGTGAATATAGCATTAGAAATAATATTATTTCGGATAATTCGGAATACGGAATTAGAGTATCGTTGCATAACTACTCGGGGAGTTTGGATTACAACAATGTCTGGGGCAACGGCGTAAATTATGACGCTATAGATCCCGGAGTGCATGATATTTCTTCTGATCCGTTATTTTTAAACGGCGAATTATCCGGGTTTTTACTGCTCGGAAATTCGCCTTCGATTGATACAGGCGACCCCAGCGACCCCTATAACAACGAGCCTTCCCCTAACGGCGAGAGGATAAATCAGGGTTCTTACGGAAACACCGCTTTAGCAACAAAGAAGCCCTCCGGTTCCTCCTGCCCCTTTGTTCATGTTTTTACAGGCCGTGATTATGTTAAAGATAATGACGTGATTCCGGCAGGAGAAGGCAAGGACGATGGGTCGGAATACAAAGATTACTACTTTCTTGCCCAGCAGCCAAAGCCGCAAGGCGGTATTATTCGTTTAAAGCTGGTTGAGCCGCTCGAGGAGGTTTCTTTCATCGACCGTGTTGAGCTATTTGCCGTCCGGCATTCCAAGTCGGTAAAAGTGGCTCCTGACCCTAGGGGTAAGATTTATTCTTTCAATGATCCTCAGGCGCCGGGAAAAGCGATTTTTAATGGGCAAGAAAATGTGCTGGATCAAATCAAGGATGTTGGCGGCGGAAATATCCTGGGTGATAAAAACGATGAGTTAATAATCGTTTTTGATAATAAGGAATCATTAAAATCAGGAGATCGGCTGATCTTCCGCACGGATTATCAATGCCTGCCCACCAGCGCTTATATGCCGGAAGGCTTGCGCGGAAAGTCAATCCATGTTTCAATTAAGTTAAAGAACTCACAGTGGAAAGAAATCGATGTTATCCACCCGCATGCCGACTGGGATTATTGGGCAGTTGATTTATCTAAATCAGCAAAGAAGGCAATGCATCCTTTGGAAGTGAAACTCCTCTGGACAGAGAAGCATAAGCTCGACTTCATCGGATTAGAGGAGGAAAACAATCAAAAAACCGATGTTAGGAAGCTTGTTTTGCAAAAGGCGATAGACGGTAAAGACAAAGGGGTTAAAGCGCTTCTGTTAGAGTCGGATAATCAGCGCGCCGTGATGAAAAAGAATGATGAGATCTTTTTAGAATATTCAAGTGGAATTCAAGCGCGGGAAGGAGAAACTGTATCTTATTTATTGATGACGGAAGGTTACTATCAACCGCTCAATAAGCAATAAAAACGGAATAATCACTCTGGGGAGCGGTGTGGATAAATATTAGGACGCGATAAAATATCGGTAGATAAGAATTTACCCTTAGAGCCCATTTCTTCCTTAAGGAATTCTTTGGGTTATGAAACTTCTTGCTCTTTGGCCAGGAACCCGGCCTCGGTTTTAGGAAGTGTCCGCCATAGTGCGTCCTTTTATTTACGTATTATTATTCTTTAAACAATAACTTTGACCAGCCTCGCGGGAGCGGGGTTTGTGAAAATTTGATAATATAATGGGCTTGTTGCAAAATGAAGAATTACGTCATCCTGAGGAGCAAAGCGACGAAGGATCTCGACGAGAAGAGATTCTTCGCTTTGCTCAGAATGACGAGAAAACGCCATTTCGCAACAGTCCCATAATATACGATAATAAATATCCGGTCGTTGACAAAAGCCTTCAAAGATAGTAAAAGATAATAGGTTAGAATTCAATTCCGGGGAGATAATATGCATGGAAATAAAATAGTAGAATTGTTAAGGTATTTTGTTGCGATTTCTCTTGTTTGCACGCTTTTAAATAAATTATCTTCAGCGAAGGAGCCTAAACATAAAAGATTCCCCAATGATTTGATTTGCGTGAAGCTTGAGCCGATCAAAGGCATGAATCCCTGGGAGGAGGATTGGCTTAAAAAAAATAAGAAACGCCGTTTGACGCAATTCCCCCGGGGCGATGCCGGCTATCTCGAGCCGCTTGAAAAGAAGATAATCAAGGAGTTTTACGAATCTAAGGGTTTGAAGATATATGATTTGCTAGTATGGACTTACATGCAGGTTCACGGGAAAGAAATGCCGGAATGTAATGAAAAAGAATGCAAGGCTGGTTATACGATATTTTTCTTTGTACTTAAGAAACAGCTGAATTATGCAAGAGAGTTGGGGTTAAGCGAACATCAAATCCAGGATGGCTTACGCCCTTAGGAACTGTTTATCCAGAAAAACTTCTTTAATCTCGACGACAGTTGGCCTTCCGTGGGGACAAACCAGAGGGTCCAGGCATTCTAAAAGCTGCTTTTTCAGGTTTTGCGCCTCATCGGCCTTTAATATATCCCCGGTTTTAACCGACGCCCGGCAAGCCCTCCGGGCGATATCATCGCGGGTGATTTTATCATTAGCCTCAAGGCTTAAGATGTTTCTAACCGCTTTTTCCACGTCATTTATAATCCGCGGGTAGCTGTGCACCGCGATAGATTCCTGGTCCCATTGATTGTTGTCAAATCCGATCTCTGTCAGGGCGTCCTTTACCTCTTCCCAGGCCAGTAATTCCTGCGCGGTCGTTTTGATCACGACCGGGCTTAGGAGCAGCTGTACCTCGAGCTTGTTCTGCGAAACCTGCCTTAGCAATGTTTCGTAAGCCGCTCGCTCGGCGGCGGCATGCTGGTCGATGACTAGAAGCGAGTTGTTTGATTCGAAGAGCAAATATTTGCCGATAAAATTCCCGATAAAACGGGCATCTTGGAGCATTTGGAAAAGGGTATTCCCCCTCGGTGACATCCCCTCCCCCAATGGGACAAATGAGCCCTGTTTCTCGAAGAGGTTTTCGTAATCCTGTTCTTTGGCCCGAGGTGGAAGAACGGAAGAAGGAGGCGCAAAATTCGTGTTTGTTGATTCAATTTGCGGGAAGTTGTTTTCTTCCTGTAAGCCTCCGAATTTTGGGGAGTTTAGGGAGCCGAATTTATTTTCGCTTCTTTCCCTGAACTGTTTTAGCCCGCTTTTTTTCATTAGGGCAGACTCGGCGGCTGTGCGCAGGATGAAGCATACCTCGGCCTCGTTGCGGATCTTTACTTCCCGCTTGGTCGGATGAACGTTACAGTCGATATTCTCCGCCGGAAGCTCGATAAAGGCCGCGAAGAACCCGAAACTATCCTCGGGAAGTATCAATCGAAAAGCCTGGTTAAGATGAAAAGAAATATTTTTATTGAATACGGGGCGGTTGTTGATAAAAAGATATTGCAA
>JADFZM010000052.1 GCA_015232535.1 Candidatus Omnitrophota bacterium | reverse complement strand
AAGAGCTCAATTAAAAAAGAGGCGCTTGGCGTTATAGGCTGCGTAATTCCATGGAATTATCCTTTGATAATGGCGGCCTGGAAATTGGCGCCGGCTTTGATTTGCGGCAACGCGGTTATATTTAAACCTTCCTCGCAAGCGTGTGTTTCAGTTCTGAAATTGGCCAATATTATTGATTCTATAGGTCTTCCCAAAGGAGTTTTTAATGTGGTAACAACTTTGAACAGAGAAGTCACCACAGAGCTTATCAAAAGCGATAGCGTCGATAAGATGTCATTTACCGGAGGGACAGAAACAGGCAAAGAAGTCATGAGAGGCGCCGCGTCAAATGTTAAACGCCTGACGCTTGAGCTCGGAGGTAAATCTCCGAATATCGTTTTTGCCGATTGCGATTTTGAGGCGGCATTAGGCGGAACAATGTCGGCGATATTTATGAATCAGGGCCAAATGTGCACGGCCGGGTCACGGCTTTTATTGGAAGATAAGATTTATGATAAATTCTTGTCTATGCTTATCGAGCGTACAAAAAAGCTAAAAATCGGCAATGCTTTGGATTATTCGACTGATTTCGGGCCGTTAATAAATGAAAAACACTTGGACTCTGTTATGGGCTTTATAAAAAAAGGTGAAGAAGAAGGTGCCAGGCTGGTGTGCGGCGGGAAAAAAGCATCAGTTTTGGGATGTGAAAAAGGATTTTATGTTGAACCGACTATATTCGCGGATGTAAATAATTCTATGACAATTGCCCAGGAGGAAATATTCGGTCCTGTTTTATGCGTTATTAAATTTCACGAGGAAGATCAAGCGGTAAAAATCGCCAACGACACTAAATACGGGTTAGCCTCCTGCGTTTGGACTAAAGATACGCAAAAAGCAGAGCGTGTTTCATCACGAATAAAAGCCGGTACGGTTTGGGTAAATACTTATGGCGGTTTTTATAATGAAGCTCCCTTCGGCGGTTATAAATTAAGCGGATTCGGCCGAGAGCTAGGGAAAGAGGGGCTTTTTGAGTACACGCAGACCAAACATGTCTGTTTGGATAAGACTCCCGGCGGCGTGCCCTTGGTTTCAAGCTGGTTCTGACTGATAAATATCAGAAAAGTTTTTATATATTTCGTAACTAAATTAGTAGCAAGGTTAAAGAGGTGAGAATATGAAAGTTTTGTTTGTAACTCCGCCGATGGGCTCATGGGCGACGCACGGGAATCATAAAGCGCCGAATCAATACTATGCGCAAATAGCGGCATATTTAAGAGAAAAGAAAATTGCCGAAGTCGAGGTCTTAGATGCTAAGGCGATCGATATAACTTACGATCAGATGATTGAAAAAGTCAAAGAGATAAAACCGGATCTATGCGTTTTCGGCGACCTTTTACATTCAACCGGGGGGTTATCTGTTATATGGCATTTTAACGAGACTGCTCGACGGATTAAGGAAGTTCTCCCTAGCGCAAGAATTATAATGGGCGGGTTATGGTACTCTGCCTATTCCGAAGAAACATTAACCGAAAACCCCTGGATAGACTTTATCGCAATGGGTGAAGGCGAATTGACTATTTCGGAATTAGCCATCACTTTAAAAGAAAAGAAGGATAACTTTAAATCAATCGCCGGTTTAGTTTTTAAGAATGCCCTGGGGAAAGTAGAAATGGGGCCTCACCGTAATTTAATAATGGACCTTAATCAGCTTCCCATGCCGGCTTATGATCTTTTTCCGATGGATAAGTATGTCGGCCATACCTATTGGAAGCCTTTTGCCGAGCTTTTGACATCCCGCGGTTGTCCGGGGGCATGCACTTTTTGTTATCAGTGGAGCTTGTACGATTTGAGAAATAGCAAAAAAGATTATACCTCATGGAGAGGCAAGTCTTATATTAAGATAGTCGATGAGCTTGATCTTTTGGAGAAAAAATATGGTGTAAAAGTTGTCGTTATACAGGATGATGCATTTAATGTCGATAAGGAAAACGTCCGCAAGTTCTGTGAAGAAAAAATTAAAAGAGGCAATAAAATAAAATGGGTCTGTTTAGGGCGGGCGGATGATTGGTTGGCACACAAAGATATCATGCCTCTAATGTACGAATCCGGTCTGTTTATGGGCTTGGTGGGGGTTGAAGTAGAGAGTGATGAGCAATTAGCTAAGCAAGGGAAAGGCGTAACCTTACAGCAGATAAAAGACACTGTTAAGGCGCTACGCGAAGCAAATATTGCCAGCGTCGGGACGGTTTTGATCGGCCTCGAGGAGGATGACGAGGCTATTATCAAAAAAAGATTTGAGGTGGCGAATGATGTTGACCCGGATATTATGGCTTTAGATTATGTTACTCCTGTTCCCGGAGCGCCTTTGTGGAAAAGGGCCAGGGAGCTTGGCTGGTTTGACCCAAAGAAAATAAATATAAAAGATTGGGATTTTCATCATCCGGTCATTCCGACAAAATATTTAACTACCGAACAAGTCGGAAGATTAGGCTCTTGGTGTATGAGAGAGTTTTATTCAAAGCCGGAGCGGATTCATCGCATTATGGAGAGCTCTTACGATGATTTGGTGAAATTGTGCGTTAAGGATTTCATGGCCAATATCGCGAAGTTTGAGAAAGCATCTTCCGGCCAAGAAAGCTACGTTTAATACACCCAGCGCTAAGAGGTATGGCGCGGGTGTTCATTAATCCCTCGACTTTCGCTCGGGATGGTGAGCGGGGGTCGAACCACTACTTACACTCCGTGCTTAAGAGTTAGAGCACGGGTGTTCGTTAAATATACACCCCGCACTAAGAGGAAAGGTGCGGGTGTTCACTAACTGTGAAGGAGCATTATATATCATGAGCGAGCAAATCAAGTGGGAGCCGAAAGCTTTCGAAAAGTATCAAAAAATGCTTTCAAAGATACCACTTTTCCATCGGGAATTGACTAAGCAGGTTGTTGATAGGCAGGCACCGTTAAATGCTAAAAGCAGAAGCGCGGGTCAAGTTGAAGAGCCGGACATTATCTGCGCATTTCTTGCCGAGGTTCCGATGCAATTTTACAGCTTAATGATCAGGCTGATGGATGAGGTTGGTTTTGATTACCGGAAATATGAGGTAAAGAAATGAAGATTGCCGTAATCGGGGCCGGAGCCATCGGTTCTGTTGTAGCTGCTTTCTTAAAGAAGTCCGGGCGGGACATAATCCTGGTCGGAAAAAAAGAACAGGCCGATGCTATAAATTCAGGCGGGATAAAAATATCCTATCCCGATAAAGAAGAAGTTGTAAATGTTAAAGTGATGACTAAATTGGATAAGGAATACGATTTGGTAATTTTTACTACAAAGACGCAAGATTTGGAAGACGCCTATCAACATAACAATGAATATTTGGATAATTGTTTGGTGATGACTACTCAAAACGGAGTCCAGGGCGATAGCATTTTAGGCGTACATATCGAGAAGGAAAAGCTTTTAAGCAGCATAGTTATGTTCGGTTCGACTTATCTAGGGCCGGGAGAGGTTATCTTTAACTTTGACGGCGACTGGATAATAGGGAAGCCTTATACACAGCTCGGACCGGATGTGCATAAAGTTGCGGATGAGTTAAAGAGCGCTTTTAAAATCGTTGTTTCCAATAATATAACCGGTATGAAATGGCTCAAGCTTTTCGTTAACTTTAATAATTGTATACCGGCCTTGGTCGGAAAATCAATGCAGGAAACTTTTTCCGATATGTCTTTGTGCCGTTTGAGCGTAAGGCTTCTCAAGGAAGGATTTGAAATAGTGAAGAAGGCGAATATCGATATTATATCTTTACCGAATTTCCCTATAGAAAGAATTTCCGGTTTAGCTAAAATGCCCGAAGAACAGGGTGCGGCAATTATCAATAAAACGTTAACATCTTTAAGCAAAGTGCCTTTATACGGGTCGATTTTGCAAAGTATCATGCGTAAAAAAACATCGGAGATCGATTTTATAAACGGGGAAGTAGTGCGTTTAGCTACTCAGATACAAGAAAAGGCTGACTTAAACGACAAAGTTGTTGATATGGTGCATGACGTAGAGAATAAGGGAAGGTTTTATTCTGTCGAAGAAGTTAAAAAAGAGTTTAATTTAATTAATTGAAAGGCTATGTATGAAGAAGCGTAGAGTTGTTGTGACGGGTGTGGGGATAGTTTCCCCTAACGGAATAGGGAAAGAAGCCTGCTGGCTGGGGATGATAAACGGCGTATCCGGTATAAAGAGGGTAACTGAATTCGATGTTTCTATGTTTAACACTAAAATCGCTGCCCAGGTAAGGGATTTTGACCCTTTAAAGCTCGGGCTTAATCATGACGAGGCTGTGCGCATGGACCGTTACGTCCAGTTTGCTTTAGTTGCTGCTGCCGAAGCGCTTGAAGATTCAAAGCTTGATTTAAACAAAATTAATAAAGAGCGGATGGGAGTCACCCTCGCTAACGCGATTTGCGGGACAAAATATATGGAAGAAGAATTCGCCCTTGTCACCGACAGCGGAAAAAATCCTATAGACCCCTCGATTGTCAGGCCCGATCTTTATGACGCGTCGATGTTCAATACTCCTTCATCGGAGATTTCGGCAAAATATGGATTAAAGGGCGTTTGTAACACGATTTCAACCGGCTGTACCGCAGGAACCGACGCGGTAGGATTTGCTTACGAGACTATTCAGGACGGAGATGTAGATATAATGGTAACAGGGGCGGCGGAAGCGCCTATAACGCCTATAACGTTCGGCGCTTTTGATACGGTAAATGTTTTATCGGTGCATAATGATGAGCCGGAAAAAGCTTCCCGCCCTTTTGACAACAAAAGAAACGGCTTTGTTATCTCCGAAGGAGCCGGGGTTTTAATAGTTGAGGAGTTGGAACACGCCCTTAAGCGCGGGGCAAAAATATATTGCGAAATAATCGGCTTTGGGACAACCTGCAATGCCTTTCATATGACTGATCTTCCGCCGGACGGAGAGCCGAAAGCTAAAAGCATAAAACTAGCGCTTGATGATGCTAAGGTGAAGCCGGAAGAGATAGATTATATAAATGCTCACGGGTCATCGACAAGGCAAAATGACGTTTTTGAGACAAACGCTTATAAAATGTCTTTGGGTAAGGCGGCTTATAATATACCGATGAGTTCGTTAAAGTCGATGATCGGGCATCCTTTGGCGGCGGCTAACGGCGTTGAGCTGGCTGTTTGTTCTCTGATATTCGAAAGGAACGTTCTTCCTCCGACGATAAATTACGAGGAGCCCGACCCGGAATGCGATTTGGATTATATCCCGAATAAATGCCGGCAAAAGAAGGTAAATATTTTATTGAAAACATCAAGCGGATTCTCAGGAATACATTCGGCGATGGTTTTAAAGAGATACTGTAAAAATAATTAACGAAGGAGGGTCAATGCTAAAGTTCTTGCTGTTTATCCCGTTTTATATCTATTTTACGGGCTTTGCGATCGGCCGTTGGTCAGGTTTTCATTATAAGGAGTTGCTTACTTCGCAATTTCAGTCGAAACTTTTGATTATTGAATCCTTAAGGTGGGTAATTCTGCTGATTATTTTTTTGTTTGCATTACGCGGGAATTCGGTTAAACGTTAGTTTCCTTAATAATTTAAAACGGGGTTAAAAATGGAAAAAGTGGCAATAACCGGTTTAGGGATAGTATCTCCAAGTGGAATAGATAAAAGGGTTTTCTGGTCTAATATAAAACACGGCCGATCGGCTGTTGAGAAAATCACTCGCTTTGATGCTTCAAAATATGATTCCCGCATCGCCGGACATGTCCACGAATTGGAAGCATACAGCAGCGTGTCTTCGAGGACTCTTAAGAAAATCGATGTTTTTTCTCATATGGCTTTGGTAGCGAGCGAATTGGCTCTTCAAGACGCGCGTATCGCAATCGAAAATGAGAATTTGGACAAAGTCGGTATATTCGCCGGCAATGCCATCGGCGGATGGCTTTACGCGGAAACTGAATTGCGGGATATGTATATCGAAGGCCGTGAGGGGGTAAGCCCGTTTATGGCCTCCGCCTGGTTTCCGGCGGCGCCGCAAGGACAGATCTCTATCCGCTATGGTATAAAGGGGATGAGCAAGACTGTCGTATCCGATAGGGCGAGCTCGCTTATGGCGATCGCTTACGCGGCTAAGACCATAAACCGGGATAAGAATGATTTTATTTTGGCCGGAGGAATGGAGGCACCGGTTACGCCCTATGCGCTATTATGCTGTAATACCTCCGGACAGTTAACAAAACGCAATGACACTCCTGATAAAGCGTATCGTCCCTTCGACAAAACACGCGACGGATATCCAATCGCCGAAGGCGCAGGGATTTTGATCTTAGAGAACAAAAAAAGAGTTCGAGAAAGAAGCCCGCACATTTACGCTAATATTATCGGTTATGGGACAACTACCGACGGAGTGGACAGGATCGATCCGGCGGATGACGGAGTGGAACTTTCTAACGCAATTAAAATAGCTTTGAACGACGCCGGTTTAGCCCCGAAAGACATTGATTATATTTGTTTGGACGGAGCCGGTACGGTAATCGGGGATATCACCGAGACAAAAGCGATAAAGCTGGCCTTTAACGGTTATGCGCGTAAAGTTGCAGCCTCCGCACCGAAATCTGTTTTCGGCAATATGCTAGGCGCTTCCGGCGCTTTGGATGTTATCATTACTGTCCTGGCAATGGAACATAATACTGTACCTCCGACAATAAATTTGAATGAGCCCGACCCTTTATGCGATTTGGATTATTGCGCGAATAAGGCTCAATACAAGGAAATCAAGAATGCTTTAGTCATCAACCGCGGCCGCGGCGGGATTAATTGCGCCTTAGTTTTACAGAAAAATTAATGCATATTCGTTTGATATAATATTTTGCATAATATAGGAGAGGAGATAACAATGAGTATTGAGACAAAAGTAACCGAGGTTTTACAGAAAGTATTAGATGTAGAGGCAAGCGAGATCAAAGGCGATGCGTCATTGGCTACGGCTTTTGGCGTTGATTCTACTGAAATGGTTGAGATTTCAGTAGGCATCAAAAAGTCTTTAGGAGTACCCATTGGAGACAATGAGCTTAAGAAAACACATTCTTTTGACCAGATCGTCGAGATATTGAAGGGAAAAGGCGCTCAATAAAGGATTAAAAATGAAAATTATTGATCTTAGTTTGCCGATTGACGATACGCTAAAAGAGACTCACGCCGCAAACATTGAGAGGATAAGCCATGCATATGGCGTAGAGCATTTTAATGAAATTGTTATGTCGAAACAACCTGGTGGAAAAGAGCGGTTTTTAAAAGGGGAACGGGTTGCTAGCCCCGAAGAGATTCCCGATGCGGAGTTGTTGTCTTTAGAGATTGTCAATTCTTCCGTGCATATGGGAACGCACGTCGATGCGCCGTTCCATTACGGAAGCAAATGCGAAGGGAAGAAGGCTAAAACAATCGAAGATATCCCTTTAGAATGGTGTTACGGAAACGGAGTGGTTTTGGATTTCACGGATTTAAAATTCCCGGACGTAATAACTGCAAAAGAAATTAAAGGAGCTTTAAAAAATATCAAATATAAAATCAAGCCGATGGATATAGTCTTGATCTATACCGGAGGGGATAAGCTCTTAGGAAGCGATGATTATGTGAATAAATACGTCGGGGTTTTGCCGGATGCCGTTGAATATATCCTGGATCAAGGCGTGAAAATGATGGGAGTCGACACAATCGGCCTTGATCGCCCGTGCTTTGGGATGTTTAAAGAATTTCTGGAAACCAAAGATAAGAGTAAAATATGGCCTTCGCATTTTTTAGGCCGTAAACGGGAGTTTTGCCATATGGAACGTATGGGGAACCTAGGAATGATCCCCAGGCCTTTCGGATTTAAAGTCCAATGTTTTCCGGTAAAAGTAAAGAATGCCGGCGCAGGCTGGTGCCGTGCGGTCGCGATAATTGAATAAAAAAAGGATAAGATTATGCCTAATAGTTCCGAAGAAAAGAAAGAAAGCAGCGGTTTGCGCGATTATATCATCCTTGCTGTTACTATAATCTGGGCCGCTTTTTTGATAATCTATACGGTATTCTTCGAATACCGTTGGCTAAATTTCCCTAATTGGAAATAATCAATAATTTTCACCCTGCGCTTATGGTGAAGAGCGCAGGTGTTCATTAACTAATACACGCCGCGCGAAGAGGTATGGCGGGGGGTGTTCATTAACTATGAAGGAGACGAAAAATGGGACATACTGTAAATTCAATAATAATTAATGCGCCGTATACAAATGTTTTTGATACTTCAAACGATATTGCCCGCTGGTCTGACCTTTTTGGCGGGGAATATATAAAGTCTGAAGTTTTAGAGGTCAAAGGGAATGAGATCACTTTTCGCTTAACCGATGACGATAACAAATCCTGGGTGTCTAAGCGCTGGCTTTTTAAGGAACATAAATTGGCATATGCTTCGCGTTGGGACCCGATGTTCCCTTTTAAATTTATGAAGATTGTATGGCTTTATACTGAGCTTGAAGGTGGCGTCAAAATGACTTGGATACAGGATTTTGAAATGGACGCGAAATTCACGAAGTTTACCGATGAGCAAATATGCGGATTTATAAACGAGCATTCAACAAAGAATATGAAGATCTTCAAGGATGTTATAGAAAAAGAATCCTCACAGGCCAAAGACAAGGTGTCCTGTAAAACAAAAAAGTGTTGCTGTGAATGAAAGGTTTTTTCTTAAATACTTTTGATAAGGGCAAAGCATCCGTATATTTCTTGCTGTGTTTAGGGTGCGTAACCATTTCGTTCAATACCGCCGCTATCGCCGCTGTTATCCCGTCTATAAGCAAAGACCTTGGCATCTCGGATTTTGCAGTTTCAAGGATGATCTCTTTTTATATGATCCCTTATGGATTAGGCGCGCTAATTTATGCTCCATTGCTTAAGGTCATATCATACCGAAAAGTGCTGGCTTCTACTATGTTGCTTTATGCTATAAGCTGTGCTTTGTGTTCAATAGGGAATTTGCTGAATAATCTGCTTTTAGCTCGAATGGCGATGGGCCTATCGGGTGCTGCGGTCACGCCGATGGCTCTGATGATCATCGGCGACAATTTTGATTCTAATATCCGGGGGCGATTGGTCGGGGTATTTTTTAGTTGCAGTTTTTTCGCATCGCTCGCCGGTATCGGGATAGCCAGTTTTGCCGATTGGCGGGCGCTTTTTTATATCCCGGCTTTGCTTGCTTTGGTCATCACGATTGTCAGTTTGCTGATGAAATCAGAAATCTTCGACCGCAGCCAAACCGGCGAGGTTAATTACATCCGGGTATTTACTAATAAAAGGATCCGTAATGTTTTTCTTTTTATTTTTGTTATAAGCGCTCTTTATCATGGAGTGCATCAATGGTACGGAGTTTATCTGGACAAGGTTTACGGTCTCAGCAAGCAAGCGATCAGCCTAATATTTATCCTATCTGCGGTCGGAGGCCTGGTGGGGCAAAATATCGGGGGGATGCTATCCGATAAGAAAAACCGCCTTTTCGCCTGCTATACCGGATTCATTGTCTTATCATTATCTACTTTATTATTATCTTTGCATTTCCCGGTGATTATAGTGGCAGCGGTTATGGTTTTTATTTCAATTGGTTGGACCATAAGCCATAACGGCATATCGACCCTATTAACCGATTTCCCGGAAGAGGAGAGGGCTTTGACGGCAAGCCTAAATTCTGCCGTAAGGTTTATCAGCGGAGGGATAGGGTTTTACCTAAGCACTTATATTGTCGCCTCTTCTTTTGCAACCAACTTCTTTATTATAGGTATAGTAATGTTTATACTAGTATTTTTAATAAAATACATTATAATATCCGTTGAACACAAAAATGGAGAGTAAAAAATGGATTTAAAGGGAAAGAATGTCATTATAACCGGAGCAAGCAGAGGTATAGGAAAAGCTATTGCGGAGAAATTAGCTGAGAACGGCGCTAATATAGTGATTGCGGCTAGGGGAAAGGAAGCTCTTGAGAAGGCGGTTGAGGAAATAAAAAATGTTACCAAATCAAAGGTAATCGGAGTTGTAACCGATGTTAGCAGGCTGGAAGACTTAAAAAACTTGTATGAAACGGCTAAAAAACAGCTGGGGAGAGTTGATATACTAATTAATAATGCCGGAGTTTCCAGCCAGTATCCTTTTGACAAGCAACCGCTCGAGGATATTGAGAATTTAGCTCATACGAACTATCTTGGCTATGTGCGGCTTATACGCCTGGTGATCCCGGAGATGATCGAGAGAAAAGAGGGGTCAATAATCAATATGGTTTCGGGATCTACCTTGGTCGATCCCGTCCCAAAAACATTTGTAACTTATAGTTCTTTGAAGGTGGGTTTAAGAGCTTTCTTAAAAGGTTTATTTTGGGAAATGCGCGACTATAACATTAAGATCACTTCGATATTGCCGGGTGTTGTTGATACGGATTTAACGGGTAAATTGCAGAATATAGCTCAGGAACAGATCGACAGGCTGATGAGCGCGAAAACCGTGGTGGATATGGTCATGTTCGCTTTATCGGTGCCTAATAATGCCTGTCCTCTGGAACTCGCGGTTATTAATCAGCAGACTCCGTGGACAAAACCGGTTATTGATTACGAGCAGAAACAAGCAAGATAAGGGAGGTTAATATGGATAAAACCGTAACAGTGTTCAAGAAAAACAAGTTTCAGGAAATCCGCGTCGGGATACGTGAGTTCAAAGGTAACGACCTCGTCGATATCCGCACGTGGACGATGACCCAGGGTACGGAAGAGATGGTTCCGACAGCAAAAGGCGTTTCTATTAACGTTCATCTTTTACCGGATTTAAAAAAAGCGCTGACTGAAGTAGAATCGGTGCTGAAGCAAAACGGGATGCTTTAATATTATTTCTGAGCCTATAAGCTTGAACAGTAAATTTGAAAGTAATTCGCTGGGCCTTAATTATCAGGATTTGTAATGCCTAAGATAATCGATTCTCATTGCCATTTCTTGCCGGATTCAATTGCCAAACACACTTCTTTTTTTAAAAACGGCTGGTCGGATATCGGCCAGTTAAATCTTTCCAGGGATAATAACGAAATAGCTAATTCATTGCTGGTTTACCCCACGAGCGACGCTCACCTTCAAATGGGTGGTTGGCAGAATGTATGCGATATTTATAACGAAGAGATAGCTTCTTTTGCCAAATCATCCGGTGGTAAGTTTATCGGAGCCGGCATTTTACCCATGGATACGCCTGAGAATTTTACAAAAGAGCTTCTGCGTATAAAAAAACTGGGCTTAAAAGTCTTATCCTTGGCATCCAGCTACAACGGTATTTACCTCAGCGATAAAATATTCGATCCGATATTTAAATTCTCCGAAGAAAATAACATACCTATATTTGTTCATTCGCAGATAATAAATCCGATTGGCGAGGAGAGGGTAAGGGACCCTTTGCTCTCCCCTGTCCTGGAGTATGTCTTTGATGTGTCGATGTGCGTCGGGAAATTGATAATGGAAGGCACTCTTTTGAAATACAAAGGATTAAAAATTATTTTCGCCCATTACGGAGGCGTTATTCCGTTTGTAAAGGAAAGATTCGACAGCACCTATCTCATGTTAAGGAAAAGGGATTTTGTTAAGGACTTGGGAATTTTGCCCAGCGAATATTTTAAAAAATTATTTTTTGATACAAGCGGCTCAAGGTCAATCGCCTCATTGCTTTGCATGCTGGAAGCGGTAGATTCATCGCATATTTTATTCGGAAGCGACTTTCCGGCCAATCAGGATATATCCTCGTCGATAAAATCCATCCAAAGATCTTCTTTAAGCGAAAAAGATAAAGAAAATATTCTGGATAATTCTTTATTTAAGTCTTTATAAATCCGCGATTTGCGTTCCTCTTGCTGGTACAAAATATATATTAAAAATACTTGACAAAGAAAAAATAATCTGTTATCTTTTAACACTCACATAGAGAAGGCGCATAAAGTGTGCCTCGGAGTTTTTTATCAGATCTTTGAAATCTTGTTATCAATAATACCGTTAGTGAATTTATCTAAGCCAAGTTCTTTGGAGAGTTTGATCCTGGCTCAGAGTGAACGCTGGCGGCGTGGATTAGGCATGCAAGTCGTGCGATCTCGCAAGGGATAGCGGCAAACGGGTGAGGAACACGTGAGTAATCTGCCTTAGAGTCAAGCATAGCCCCGTGAAAGCGGGGGTAATTCTTGATACGGTGCTGGAGCTGCATGGCTCTGGTATTAAAGACGGGGACCGCAAGGCCTGTCACTTTAAGATGAGCTCGCGTCCTATCAGCTAGTTGGTGAGGTAACGGCCCACCAAGGCTTATGACGGGTAGCTGGTCTGAGAGGATGGTCAGCCACACTGGGACTGAGACACTGCCCAGACTCCTACGGGAGGCTGCAGTCGAGAATCTTTCACAATGGGGGAAACCCTGATGAAGCGACGCCGTGTGAGTGAAGAAGGCCTTCGGGTTGTAAAGCTCTTTCGCCTGGGAGAAAGAAAGATGGGCTAATATCCCATCGATTTGATAGTACTAGGTAAAGAAGCA
>JADFZM010000051.1 GCA_015232535.1 Candidatus Omnitrophota bacterium | reverse complement strand
CCGACCGCTCCGGAGTAATTCTCAGGCTTCCCTTCAGGAGGAAGAGGCAAAACGGTTAAGCCCTCCGAGTTAGAGGTAATCTCAATGGGCCTTCTTTGAACGGAGTCAAAAATACCCGAAAATATATCGTCACCGAATACATCGCGGCCAAACGGGGAACTCTGACGAGTTTTTCTGTATAATATACTGCATTGTATTTTAGCCGGCCCGATATTAAGCTCTCCTTCCTGATTGGGGTAAAGGTTAGCATAAAATTCTACAACATTATACTGCAAGCCGTTGATTACCTGGGAATAAGGCTCTTTATGCGAGAATTTGTCATCCAAAGAAAATCCCCTTTCCTCAATAACGGGAATCGAAACTTGATCTACAGATAGGTTCTGGATATAAAGTTTTATTACGACGGAAAGTGCTTCGTTGATATAAGCCTTTTCTTTGCCTAATTCGAGTTTAAGGAATATTTTATCTTCAATAGTTGCCGGATTATTTATCTCGCTTTCCGGCTCATCCTCAGCACTTAAAAGCTTTTTTTGAGATGGAGAAGAAGCTGAGGCGTCAATTACTTCGACATCTATGGGCGATGAAGCATAAGTTGTTCCATCAATAATCACCGTAACGGCCGGGATCTGGAAAACGCCGGTTTGTTTAGGATAAAGGATATAGCTGTGCGAAACAGACTGGGAAACAGAACCGTTTATTATGGTAACTTGGCTGCGCGGGCCTAGATACTTATGGTCGAATCCGTTTATATCCGGCAGATCGGGTGTTGGAACATTTTTCGTCCCCTCGAAGCTTAAGGTAAGCTCTATTGTATCCCAAAGAGTCGCTTTATTCCGATCGACTGTCGCTTGAAAAGAAATGTCGTCGGCTAAACTATTTGATGAAAACACCGCCCAGATTAACAAAGAGATTAAAATTATTTTGGAATTACGAAATAACATAGCATGTTTCATCTTTTTATACATTAACTCGTCATTGCGAGCGTCGCTTTTTCGCCTCTAGCGAAGCAATCTGACCACGCTTTCTGTGGTCATCCTGAACGAGCAAAGCGAGTGAAGGATCTCATTGCAGAGGTCCTTCGCTGACGCTCAGGATGACTCCTTCGGAGTCAGATTGCCGCGTCGTCCGCCTTAAGCCGGACTCCTCGCAATGACAATATATCATTAGGTATTATAATTGCTTACCAATCTTTTTCAACTTCCCTGGAGCGAATATTCCTATTGAACATTAGTATCTTTTTCGGCTCTTCGTCCTGTTGATAATTCTCGAGCAAAGCTTGAGCCTGCTCTTTAGTCATCTCTTTCATTTCGCCCTTAAATGAAGCGCCTTGTTTCTTGTTTGCATCTTGACTTTTGTTTCCCCCCTCTTGATTCCGGGAATTTTGTTGATCCGGCTGGGTTTGCGCTGCCTTTTGTTCGTCACTATTCTCCTTCGAGCCTTCCTGTTCGGATTTCTCTTGATCAGGGCTTTGATCTTTTTGTTCCTTATCTTGTTCCTGGCTGTTCTGCTGTTTATTCTGTTGTTTTTGTTCCTCTTGTTTCTTTTTTAGCCTTTCTAATTCCTTTTTGACAAAATCATGATTTGCTTTAGCATCTTCGTCTTTTATGTTTATGCCTAATGCTTTTTCATAATTGGCAAGCGACTTCTCTACCGCTTCGATCGCTTTATCGATATTATCTTTTTCCAGGCCTAGCCCGTAGTAATAATAAGTATTTCCCAGGTTATAATGAGCATTTTCTCGGACCATTTTGTCTTTACCAAGCAAGGCCTGCTGATAAAACATTAGGGCATCCTCGAGATTCCCGTTTTTGTATTGCGCCGAACCCAGATTATAGTTTACTATTTCCGAATTAGGGTCTTTTTTCAAAGCCTTGTTGTATTTTTCTATAGACTCGGCATAAGAACCTTTCTTAAACAGGCTGTTGCCTTTGTTGACATCTCCTCGGACCGACGCCTCGGCTGAGAAAGAAATAAAGAAAAAAGACAATATAGTTACTAATATTTGTTTCATTTTCCGGCCTCTAAAACCGTCGCCAATATTAGGAAAATAAGCGAAATCAACAAAGGTATCTGGAAACGGTCAAAATAACGCTTTTCCATTTTGCTTTCAATCTCCTTTTTCTCCGCCCTTGAAAGCTTGGTATCATAAATAAGCTCGAGCCCGAACTCGGCTCCGCTGGCTTTGACATAAGCCCCGTCGGTGGCAAGCGCTATTTTCTCCAGCAATGGCTCATTTAAACGTGATTTTACAAAATTCCCGTCCCTATCCTTTAAGAATTCGTTTTGCCCGTTATCATTTTTAACCTGTATCAATTCACCTTCTTTTGTCCCAACCCCTATCGCATAGATATTTATGCCCTCTTTTCGCGCTTCATCGGCAGCGCCCTCTGTATTCCCTTCCATATCTTCGCCGTCGGTAATAATGACCAGGGCCTTGTATTTACCCTTGGCGTTCTTATAATCCTTGATCGCTTCTTTGATGGAGGAGGCGATCGACGTGCCGCCCAAAGAAACGGTTTTTTCATCGACATTATCGAGGGTCAAAAGAAAACCGTGATAATCTACCGTTAAAGGGCATACCAAAAAAGCCGATCCGGAAAAAGCGATAAGTCCGATCCTATCGCCTTTTAATTTCTTGACCAGATCCCGGATAGCCCACTTAGAGCGTTCCAATCTATTTGGCTTAATGTCCTGGGTAAGCATGCTTTTGGAAGTATCTAAAGCGACAATAATATCCGCTCCCTTCCTTTTTACTTCCTGCCACTCAAACCCCAGCTGCGGACGCATTAAAGCCGCCACAGCAAAAACTCCGGAAAGAATTAAAAGGATTATTTGCCGTACTTCCTTTGCCGGATTAACACCCATGGAAATATTTTCTAGTAGTTTTTTCTCGGCAAAGCGCTCCATGGCTTTTTGCTTCTTCGCCCTGGCCCAGAATAAAAATAAGCCGAAGGCTAAAACCGCCCAAAGCCAATAGATCATTTGCCAATTGCCAAAACGCATTTTACGGTATCCTTAAAAGTATTGTATTCGATAAAATAAGCTCCAAGCATAGCAAAACAACTCCGATACTCAAAAATACCCAAAATAATTGTTTGTACTCCTGATAACCGGCCTGTTTTATCTCGGTTTTTTCCATTTTATCGATTTGCTTGTATATATCCTCGAGTGACTTCGTATCCGTTGCCCGGAAATATTCGGCATGGGTAAGCTTGGCTATTTCTTTTAAAGTATCTTCGTCTATCTCAACCTGCACATTCTGATAAAACATCCGCCCGAATAGGTCCTGAACCGGGAAAGGGGCCAAACCTTTTGTCCCGGCTCCGATTGTGTAAATCTTTATCCCCAAAGCCTCTCCCGCCTTAGCCGCGGTCAAAGGCTCGATTTTCCCCGTATTATTTACACCATCGGTGAGCAGGATTATGATCTTGCTTTTAGCGGTGCTTTCTTTCAGCCTTCCCAAAGCAGAAGCTACAGCCGAGCCGATAGCGGTGCCGTCTTCATTTATGACGCCTAAATTGATACGATTTAAATTTGTTTTGAGCCATTCGTGGTCGGAAGTCAACGGGCAAACAACATAAGCCTCGGCCGCAAACGCGACTAAGCCCAAACGGTCATATTTTCTCGCGTCGATAAACTCATTAACAACGCTTTTAACCGCTTCCAGGCGGTCCACTCTTTTCCCTAAAAGAGTAAAATCCTGCGCCGCCATACTTCCTGAGGCATCGACCACCAAAACAATGTCGATCCCTTCGGTTGTGACTTCGGTGCGTTCCAAAACTTCACGGGGGCCGCTTAAGGCGAATATAAACAGGGTAATTACCAAAAGCCTAGAGAATACCATATTCTTAGTTAAAAACACTTTCCAGTTTTCTTTGATACTTAAAAAGGCATTCGATGAAGGATAAGTCAAAGACGGCGTTACTTTCTTTTTATTCAAGAATATAAACACCGCCCAGAAAATCGGGATAAGTAATAAGATTATCGGGTCTTTAAATGTCATTTCCTCGCCTGTTCGATTTCTAAAGCCTTTTTCTTTTCATCATCGGCTGTTTTTACTTCATCGATAAACTTCTTTGCCAGAACAAAGCTTTCTTCGATCTCCTTGATGTTCGGGCCGTATTTAGCGAACTTGACCATATCGCAACTGTTTAAAAATTCGCGCAATAAATCCTTGTGCGAAGGCGAAAGCGCATAATTTTTCTTGACGAAATCAAGGAATTCCGGGGTTGTCATCTCTGCCGCTTTTATTCCGTAATAATCTTCGATAAAATGACGGGTTATATCGGAAAGCTCGGAGTAATATTGCTTTACCTTATCGTTTTCCGGAAGATGCTTAAGCTTTAATTCTTCAAGCGCTTCGTATGCGATTTCAAAAGGCGATTTCTTGATTTCCGGCCGCAATGGCCTTTCCTTCCGGAATCTAATTAACTTTTTTACAAAAAATAAAAAAGCCGCCAATAAAACTAGGCTCAACGCTAAGAATACCGGCTTCCAATTGAACGGGATATCTACCGGCGGGCGGATATCGCGTAATTCCTCGGCTAAAGTTATTTTCCCTTGAAAAAAACAAATTAATACCAAAAAGATACCGGCTGAGCTCCACAGTTTTACCACCGCGGCTCCCTTTTCAACCCCGCCGCGCGGAGTCTCTGCGGCTACATCCCGCCCTGCGGATAATTCATCCAAAGACTTGTAGGCTTGGTGTTCTTTTAGCGGTACAATTTTTCTAAACATGGCTTAAACGCTTCTTTCTTTGGCGAAAGAATTTCACCAAAGCGTTCTCATAAGGGATATCTGTCGAGATATCAATATGATCGACGCGCGCCCATTTAAAAAGCTCTTCCCGGGCTGTTAATTGCTTACTAACATTATCTTTGAATATTTCCTGAAACTTACGGCTGGAGGTATCGACAAGAGTACTCATTCCTGTTTCGGGATCGCGAAAATTAATCAATCCAAGCTTGGGCATTGCCCTATCCTTAGGGTCATTGAGAGTGATAGCGACCAGATCGTGCTTTTTATTTGTAATCGACATAACTTGTTTTAAGGATAAGCCTCTTAATTGGCCGAGTTTTTCGCCATAAAGCCCCGCGGCAGGATCAGCGGCTTTCGGCGCAGGCGGATAAATAAAATCAGAGACTATAAAACTGACGGTTTTTCGGGAGGTGACTTTATTCAGGTACTCTAAAGCAAAGATCAAATCAGTGCCCTGTCTTTCCGGCTTAAAATAAAGGACCTCTCTGATCACCCGAAGGACATGCTTTAAGCCTTTCCTGGGAGGGATAAATTTCTCGATTTTGTCGGAGAAAATTATAATGCCGACTTTATCGTTATTCCGTATGGCGGAAGACGCCAAGATAGCGGCGATCTCGGCGGCGATCGTGCTTTTAAGCTGGTTTACCGTTCCAAAGCGGCAGGAGCTGGAGGCGTCGACTAAGATCATGACCGTAAGCTCTCTCTCCTCGACATACTTCTTGATATGCGGCTTTCCGGTCCGGGCGGTAACGTTCCAGTCGATGGAGCGGATATCGTCGCCTAGCTGGTATTCCCTTACCTCGTCGAACTCAATGCCTTGCCCTTTAAATACGCTGTGGTATTGCCCGGCAAAAACATCCGTGACCAAACGGGAAGTGGTTATTTCGATCTGCCTGATTTTCTTAAATAACTCTTTTGGGAGCATGACACAGACCCCTTAAGAATAACTTTTTTACGGGACTTCTACCTCATCAAATATCCTCTTTACTATATCCTCGGAAGTTTTTTCCTCCGCTTCCGCCTCATAACTGACGATAACCCGGTGCCTTAAAACATCCATCCCGATAGATTTAACATCCTGGGGAGTAACATAACCCCTTTTCTGGATAAAGGCATATGCCTTCGAAGCCAAAACCAAATATATCGTAGCCCGGGGAGAGGCACCGTATTGGATTAAGGGAGTAAGCTCGGAGAGTTTATATTTATCCGGAGACCTTGTCGCTTCGATCAGATCAACAATATACCTTTCGATTTTTTCATCAATGTAAATCTCATCAACAACCGACCTTACCCTTACGATATCGGCAGGTGTAATTATTTTATTCACGGCAAAATCCGTTTTTGTGTAACTCATCCTTCTTAAAATCCTAATTTCCTCTTCTTTGGTCGGGTAAGTGATTTTAACCTTAAGCATAAAACGGTCGACCTGCGCTTCGGGAAGAGGGTATGTCCCCTCCTGCTCTATCGGGTTCTGGGTAGCCATGACCAAAAACGGGTCTTCCATCTTCAAAGTTTCCTGGCCGATCGTTACCTGCCTTTCCTGCATAGCTTCCAATAAAGCGCTTTGTACTTTCGCCGGAGCGCGGTTTATTTCATCGGCCAAGATGATATTGGCAAATATCGGCCCTCTTTTGACCTTGAATGTACTGTCTTTCTGGTCGTAAATAAGCGTTCCGATCAAATCCGCCGGCAACATATCGGGAGTGAATTGGATGCGCTGGAATTTTGCCTGAATGGCTTTGGATAAAGTGTTTACCGACGTAGTTTTAGCCAAGCCGGGCACGCCTTCAATCAAAATATGCCCGTTCGATAAAAGGCAGACCACAAGCCTTTCGAGCAAATTCTTTTGGCCCACGATGACCTTTTCCATCTCCATCATGAGCATCTCGACAAAAGCGCTTTCCTTTTTTACTTTTTCGTTAATTGCCGTTATTCCGGTATCGGTCATATGTGCCTCCTAAATTTTTATTTTTTAGTTTTCAGCGGGAAACAGCTGGAAGGTATTACTCCCCTACTCGAATCAATAATATCCTAGTGATTATTTCTTTTCAAGAATATAATATACTATAGGTCGATCAATTTTAATAACAAATTTCTTTCCGCAAGAGCATTTAATGGCATGTTCCTCTCCGTCTAAGAAATCCCAGCTTGATTCTGGCTTAAAAAATTCATTGCACTTGGGGCAAAGTATGTCTTTCATATATTCTCCTAAAGCTTATCATCTATTTTGAGAGCTTATAACGACCTGATCCTATAAACTCCAAATAACCTTTGTCACGTAAATATTGTAATTGCTGCCTAATCTTATCTTTGATGTGCTTATTTTGAGGATGTTTAATGCTTAATTCGCCTTCAAAATTATACGCCTCACTTAACGTAAATTCTTTTTTGCCTAGCTTCTCGATACAATTCATAACATCCAAAATCCACCCTTTCATTTCCCCCTCCTTCTTTCTTAGGAATAATGTCCTATTCCATCTGTTGATAACTTCTTGTCTTGGCTGGACGAGGCCATTTTTTATAAAGTAAATTCGTCCGGATGGGGGAATTTGTTTAATAAGAATATTGCAACCAATCCAACCAGCTCTCTGAGCATTGGATGAAAGGGGAGATCGCTTCTCAATATTTTCAGGGATAAAATAATGCTTTGGGATTACGATAAAATTAATTACGCGAAAGGACATGCTATGATAATTCAAAAGAAAAAGGCTGGGATTATTACTACTCTTTAACCGATCAAGCATTGTTTTATAGGCACCATCGACTATTTTTAGCCCAAACTTTTGCTTTTTGCTTTTAAGTTCAAATTCTTCTTGGCATTTCTTGCAGAAAAAGTCAGCTACAGGCTTGTTATCTTTGTTTTTTTCTAATGCCGATAAACAGGCCGGGCAATAAATCTGATTTTTAACCCAATTTTCCGTTTGAATTCTTATCTTTTGTGTAGGGCTCTTATAATACTTTCCTAGTTGAACATCTAAATTAAGTTTCATTCTGTAAGACCTTTGCTAGTTTACTTAGTGCTGACCCAAAGTATACACTGTTGGTCACATGATAATAAGTGGGGGATTAGCAATCGATTTTTAAAACTTAATTTTTTATACCGTATTAAGCGGAATCGCATCTAAGGCATTGATACAATCAGCATGAAATAATACACAGTTCTCGCTCTTGTTAGCGTAATACGGGACTTTACCTATCTTAGAAGTTATGTGCTTAAAAGAATGTCGCATATCGTTTTCGGAACTTGGATTAATGCTGTATTCTATCATATTTTCCCCCTAGCTAAAACGTTATTATTTTATTCAAATAATTTATTTCGGGTTGGGGGATTCTTTTGATAGGGGATAACTGATTGGGTTAAAAACTCAAGAAATTTATAACATCCATTAATATTTATGTCAAACCTTTTCTGTAATCGGTTATTTACCGGTTATTTTTCCTTGAGTAAAAATTGTCACCCTAAGATCAAAAATGACTAAAAATTTCTGGAGTTAGTCTTTTAAAAACTTAACCTGCTTCAAAGGACAAAATGCTCGGGCGAAAACACAACAAACCTAGATAAAGGCCAATTAAAACCAAATATAATTTAAATAACTATCCTCGCATCGACGGCAAAACTGCCCTTATCGGACGTCATCAGCGGATTAATATCGATCTCTTTAACGTGATTAGCGATTTTCTGGATAGCGAGCATGGTTTTGATTATCGTTTTCTTATCCGCCTTCATTCCGCGGAAGCCTTCGAGTATCTTTTTGGCCTTTATCTCGCCTATCAGCCTTTCGGCCTCTATCTCGCCGAAGGGAACAACCCGGAAAGACACATCCTTGAGCGCCTCGACAAAAACCCCGCCTAAGCCAAACATGACAACGGGCCCGAATTGCGGGTCCTGGCTTAACCCGACTATACATTCAACGCCTTTTACCATCTCGATCAGGTTCACGCCCAGGATTTTCGCATTAGGGGCTTTGGCTTTGATCGTCTGCATCATCTGCCGATATTTTTCTTTGAGCTCATTTTTATCCTTGATGTTTATCGCAACCCCGCCCATATCTGTTTTATGCACTATATCGGGCGAGGCAATTTTCATGGCCAAAGGATAAAGCCCTTCTCCTTTTGCTAAAACCTCCTCTTCATTTGTGGCAAAGCCCCATTTTGGCGTCGGGACACCGCAAAACTCAAGCACTTGCCTCGCTTCATGCTCCATTAAAATATTCCTTCCCTCAGCTTTGACTTTATCAATGATCGCTAAAGCCTCTTTCGGGGCCGCCTCGATATTAGGATTGTCTTTAGGCCTGTTAGCTATCTCTCTCCAGCGGTTCAATACCTTAAATGCCGAAACAGCCTCCCTGACCTCGTCGAATGAAGGGATATTGCGGGAATTTAGTAAATGCAAAGCCTCGCGGGCTCGTTCCCCTCCGACCATAGCCACAACAACCGGTTTTTTCCTTCCGGATTTAGTGTATTCTTCATCGACCGCCTTCGCTATTTCAACAGGATTGGTCACGGCCGTCTCACAATACAAAACTATCACATTTTTTATTTTAGCCTCATTAAAAGCGACTCTCACTGCCTGGCGGTAACCATCCACCCCGCCGCCTCCGGTAATATCAACCGGGTTTTTTGTGCTGCCGAATGAAGGCATGGTGGCGCGGAATTTCTCCTCGAGCCAAGCCGGGTCATCGAGAAGATTGACCCCGGCCTCTTCGCACTCGTCGGTGGTTGAAACTCCTATTCCTCCGCCGTTGGTGATGATGACTGTTTCATCCCCCTCGGGTACCGGAAGGGAAAATGCCCTCGCCCAGCCGAAGGCCTCGGTAAAATTCGCGGCGCGCAGCAAACCTAATTGTTTAAAAGCCGCGTCGAATATTCCGTCGCTTCCGGCCAATGAGCCGGTGTGCGACGCCGCCGCCTTAGCCCCGCGCTTAGACCTTCCCACTTTAAGGACAATAACCGGCTTTTTAACTTCGGTTTTAAGGAATTTTCTCCCGTCGGTAAGGCCTTCCATGTAAATTAAAACAACATCCACGTTCGGGTCATTGTTGAAATATTCGATCAATTCTTTCTCGCCGATATCCGCTTTATTGCCCAGGCTTACCAAAGAGGCCAGCCCGATTTTCTCCATTACCGTCCAGCCCATAAGGGCGATCGCCAAAGCGCCGCTTTGCGAAATAAAAGCGATCTTTCCCGAGAGTAGTTCCGTCGGGCCGAATGTGGCGTTGAGCCTGCTCGGAGTATACAAAAGCCCCAGTATATTCGGGCCGATAAAAGCCATGCCGTTTTTATCGGCTATTTCTTTTATTTTATGCTCATCCGCGTGGTTTCCGACCTCGCCGAAACCGGAGGTGATTATGGCAACCGCCTTTATACCTTTCTCGGCGCACTCCTGCATAGTCGGGATAACAAAATTCGCCGGAATTGTTATTATCGCGAGATCGATCGCTCCGGGGACTTCTTTGACCGACTTATAGGCTTTTACCCCGAGGATTTCCTCCTCTTTCGGGTTGATCGGATAAATCGCGCCTTTAAACCCGCTTTTAATCACATTGTTGGTAATTTGAAAACCTATTTTGGCGGAGTTGTTGGACGCGCCGATTATGGCGACCGATTGGGTGTTAAAAAAACCGGAGAGATCTTTTATTGGTTGAGACATAACCTTGCCTTTCCTTTTATCCGGACTTTGCATCGGCAAAATCCGCCCGAGGGGCCGCCGGCTTGTTGCGCTATATAGCTCAACAAGTTGTAAGCGGGGTTCGCTGACTACCCCAATATATTCTTTTGGTAAAGTCAGCATACACTGGCTTCATCTATATTTTTTGAGGTAAGCCAGGTACCCAAATTTTGTACCTTAACTAGGTATCAAATCCCAGCCCAGCTGGGATGGAACAGCGCGCTTTATTGTGCGGTTATCTTAGACAATATTTATATTGTAAGACAAAATTCGGGTTAAAATTTAATAATAGGCGTATTCTAGCAGAAAATATTTATTAAGTATAGAAAATTGAGGGGAAGTATTTATTAGAATTTATTCTCAGCGGAGAACTAAAAAATACTACTAGTATTCCGTCCATATGACAAACTAGGACAGGAAAAAACTTACTCAACGCTCCCTTGCTAAAAAATTGGGCATTTCGCGGGTACGGAGCCAATATCTGAGCTTGATTAAAATACCCAAAGAACGAATTGATTACATTCTTGAAAACGGAAAAGAAAGAAATAATAACTGAACGGCAGATAAGGTCAAAACTTAATTCAAGCTCGAAACTGCATACTCCTCATCTCGAACCCTCGGCTCAAGCCCTAACAAAGGCATAACACTATTTATCGGAGTCAAATTAATAATAACCGGGACAAAACCTTCAACCCCGCGATCAAGAATATCCTGCATCATAGCCGGGTCAAACTGAATATCAACGCCTGCTCCTTGTCGGTTAACATGAATCTCATTCATATCAATACCGCCGGGATTGGAGACCATAGCCGAATCTGGCCTTTCACTTAATATTTGATCTAAATCTATGCCAATCTTATCTGCAATATTTTCTTCAAAACCAATTTCAGCAAGATATTGCCTAGCCCTAAGGGCAGTTTGATAATCTGGAGCTCTAAATATGCTTTTTCTTGAATCATTATTATAAAACCTAAAAGGAGCGGTCATAAAAAAGATTGATCTAGCTAGATTATAATCTTGCTTTCTCAAGGCATCTTTTAACTCTTCAACTCTTTTGACTCGTAGTTTTTCATCTCTTGGCCATCCTTTATCTTCTAGAAATCTTTCAAATTCTAAAACAATTTCATCTCCATCAAGATCAGATTGGCCAAGATTTGCTCTAAAATGCTTAGAGAAATCAATCCATTCCCACTGCCAGGAAGGGACATTAAATCTACTGCGGTCACGATAGATGTTTTCAACGATATCTTTTGTTGCATCATCAAAATCCAAGCCATATTCAAACTTATATCCGATAGTTCGCAATACGTGATGGGGCAAAATAAAATTACTAAAGCCTATCGAAGGATCAATATCTTGCCTATTTCTCACTCTGATTCTGGCAATTTTATCTATCAACAAATCTCTAATTCCGTTATGCGCGTCATATATCCTCGCGGTTGAATCAATCCACATTTCCGCAATGGGCTCAACTGTATGGGAGAAAATACCTTCCTTATAGTAAACATCCAACGAGTCTTTGACATAATATCCGACGTAATCCATTTTTAAACCTCGCCAAAGCCATTCTTCTTGCGGGGAATCGATATCTTTGACAGGTTGACTTCCGTTAAATTCTTTTCTCAGCACTTCAAGAACCTCTCGCCCAAAGTTTTTCCCAGATTGATCTAATTGTGGAATTCTAACGATCAAATCCGAATCAGCACCGTCTTTTAACAAATACTCCCCCGTCAACAACCTCCTGACCGCCCCGCCCTCAATTGCAATCGTGCCCGCTTCCCAGCCATGCTCATCTTCAATTCCTTGAATTAGTTTTAAGACTGTTCGGATACTGGTTCGCTCCAAACTATCTTCTGGAATATCATTTAAACCATTTAAAAAAGGCACCTGGACTTTTTGCCCTTCATTAAACCAATCATTTACATTGCTTATAATCTTCGCTTGCCGATTCCTATCAGTTGAAACCATTGAACTATCAGCTCGTTTTAAATTAATATCCAATCGCCATGGAGTATCCTCTGTTCGAAAACGCCTATCCAAGCCCCCTTTGGTAACTGAAAGAGTATCAACAAAGATTACTATCGAGGACTTTTGGCTTTTTTCACGAATTTCTCTAAGTTCATTATTTAAATCCAGCAATTGATCTTCTGTTGCCTCGTATATATAAGCAACGGAAGAATGGATAATATCCGGGTTATTAGCTTGTGGATTG
>JADFZM010000050.1 GCA_015232535.1 Candidatus Omnitrophota bacterium | reverse complement strand
AAGGTCGCATATAAACAAATCCCTATTTATTCGGATGATAAGGGGATATTCCCCGTGATGAACTATTTTGCCCGATCAGGCATTTTCTGTTCCAAGTTTTTTAGTCACGGATGTGTAACTCAATTCAGCATGCCCGCCATTTTTACATCAACATATCCTTTAGACTTCGGCGGATATGATGATGGTATTTTGAACAGGCCAAAGACCATAATAGAGGTGTTAAAAGAACAAGGCTATAAAACTATCGGATATACAACAACTGCGGCTATGTCCAGAGCCGAAGGGTACAGCCGAGGATTTGATAAATATTATTCAATGTTTGATATAGAGATGTTATGGCGGCAAGTGCGTTATTTTTCAGAGTATTATTCAAAGGATATTGATAAAAGTAAAGAGCGCGCGCTTTATTTTTCTGTTATAAAGAAGATACTCATGAAATATTATCCTGTGCTTGTTGAATACTGCGCGGATAAAATCCTTGAGCAAAAGGACCCGCTGTTTAGAAAGGCAAAGATATATAATCATGATTTTAACATGATTTATAGGCTGCTAAATACGCACTTACAACAACTAGCCGAGTCTCCGGAGGCATACATTGACCAGAATTATGATAGGCTTCAAGAAGCAAAGGGGGTCGAAGATTTCTTCAATATCCGAAGGCTTAGTTTTTATAATTTTCTTACGATGAAGACCTTGAAGAAGATCGACAGAGGAAATACTTTCTTTAAGATCAAATTGTGGGAAAAGTTCATGTCTTCAGGGTTATTGACAAAATTATTTATTCGCGATATTAAGGAAAACGCTAGAAACCCGTTCGCTATGTTTATACATTTTTCCAATGTCCACGATCAGGACTTTGGAGACGGATATTTTCAGTTTCATTTAAATAGGAAGATTTATAATTCCAATAAAGAACTATATAAGGGCGATAAGTCCAAATATTATTATGATTTGTCGGTAAATTATATTGATCGATGTATAGGAGAGATTAAAGCTGCCCTCGAAAGATTCGGTCTTTTTGATAATACGCATGTTGTTTTCATATCCGATCACGGAGATATCCCCAGATATCCTTCTTCTCCTTTTGTCTTACCCAAGATTCCCGGCGGTGCTTTCAAGGATGATTATTATTGGGTCCCGATGATATTTTGGCATAAGGATAAAAAACCCCGGCTGATAGAATCTCTACATTCTTCTTTGGACATTGGGCCAACAATTTGTGATTTACTGGGAATTGAAAAGCCCGCGACTTTTAAAGGGAAGTCTATCTTTAAGAATGAGAAAGGTTATGACTATGTGATCCTTGAGCATACCCATCGCGGGCCGGTTGATTTAGAAAATAAGCCGATATATATAGCAATTCGTTCTAAGACACATAAGTATATTTGGAAAGAGTTTATTTATGAGGGAGATGAGAACAGCGTGGATATAGAGGAATTTTATGATTTTGAAACTGATAAAGAAGAGTCAAAGAATTTGATTAATGAGCCAAAATACCAAAGCATTATTTCAAAAATGAGGGTATTGGCTAAAAATAGGTTCCAGGAAATCCGAGAAACGGTGAAATTGAGACAAAAGGATTGATCTACATTTTTTAATAAGGCAAGGTGAGTTTAAGTAATGACAATTAAGGTATCTTTTGCAGATTTAACACATACCGGTCAAATAGTTTCAGCAAATACTTTTCCTTTAGGAATAATGTATATTGGCGCCTATGCCAAGCAAGAGCTTAAAGGGGAAGTTGAGATTGAACTATTTAAGTATCCTGATGACTTTAATAATTATCTTCAAAGGAATACCCCAGATATAGCTTGCTTTACGACTTTTACATGGAATAAAAATTTAGCCCATGAATATGCAAAAAGAATTAAGATATTTTCACCTAAGACGATAACTGTTTTCGGCGGAGTTAATTTTCCGCAAGACAGCAAAGAGCAAAGAGACTATTTATGTGCATATCCGGCAATTGATTTCTTTATCGACGGAGAAGGAGAAAAGGCTTTTGTTGAGTTGTATAAAGCATTAAAAAGATATGATTTTGATTACTTGAAGTTTAAGAAAGAACATCAAGAAACGCCAAGTTTGAGGTACCTTATTGATGGTCGATTAATAAAAGCAGAATTGATGCCAAGAATATCAAATTTGGACGAGATACCCTCTCCATACGCCAACGGGTTCTCGGACAAATTCTTTGATTCCGCGCTTTCTCCTATGATTCAAAGGACGCGGGGATGTCCGTATTCATGCACATTTTGCCATGAGGGAAGCAGCCGCTTTAGCAAGGTGTATCGCTTTTCGCTTTCTCGGATAGAATGGGAATTAGATTACCTTGCGTCCCGGGCTAAGGTTCCCGAACTTTTTTTTGTTGATCTTAATTTCGGAATGTTTAAAGAGGATTTAGACACGGCAGAATATTTAGCAAAAATAAGAAAGAAATGGAATTGGCCGCAATACCTTGTTGCCGACACTGCGAAAAACAACAAAGCACTTATCATCAAGATATCAAAGATTTTAAAAGGCGCCCTTCCGCCGGGCGCATCGGTTCAAAGTACGGATCCACAAGTTTTGAAAGAGATTAAAAGAGAAAATTTAACATTAGAACATATGGTTGAAATTGCTAAAACCAGAGAAACGGATGGAGCCAGCAGCCGGTCTGAAATAATTCTTTGCCTTCCGGGCGATACAATGGAAGGCCATTTAAAGTCCGTTTCGGATGTTATGACTGCCGGTATCAGCCTGTTGAAGACGCATCAGTTCATGCTCCTTGAAGGGACGGAAGCCGCGAGTAAAGATTCTCGTGAAAAATATAAGATGAAAACTAAATTCCGCGTGCAACCCCGTTGTTTCGGTTTTTATAAATTCGGCAATGAGGTATTTCACTGCGCCGAAATCGAAGAAATCTGTGTTGAGAACAGCACGATGTCTTATAAGGATTACGAAGAGTGCAGGATGCTAACTCTCACAACTGAAATCTTTAACAATGACGGATTGTTTTATGATCTTACGCAGTTCTTAAAGCTTTACAAGATTAATCAAAATGAATTCATAATGTCAATGCATGAGTGTACGGTTAACGGTGATAACAAAATAACCGAATACTACGATAAATATTTGCAAGAAGAACGAGCTAACCTTTGGAATTCAAGAGAAGCACTTGAAAGACATTTGATGTCAAGGGAGGTAATTCAAGAGTATATAGATGGAAAGTACGGTAATAACGAGCTTTATAAATATCGAGCGATTGCTGTTTTTGAAAATTTAGATGCCCTGCATGACATTGCTTACGACGTAGCAATAAAATTATTGAAAGAAAATAACTCGTTTGACGATAAAGTTGAGCAGTATTTAAAAGAGCTAAAACAGATTAGTTATCTTAGGAAAAAGAATTTTCTTAAGACGGATGAGACTGCTGAAACGGTTTTTCACTTCGATTTTGAAGAGCTTCACAGAAAAAATTTTACCATAAATCCCTTTGATGTAATAAGACCAGAAGGTATAACTATCAGGACTTTCCATAATGAAACTCAGTTGATTGTTGCAGAAGGATTGATCAAGCAATACGGAACGTCTCTGGTGGGCTTGGCGCGTATCTTAGGCCGCGCTAAATCAATTGACTTACACAGGGATGTCCGGCTTATAAGTCGTTGACATTGGATTGCCTATAATAATGCATTTGTATAGGGGGTTCTGCTTAGGAGTGTTGATATGAGAGAATTTAGCGTGCTTGATGGTTATCCGCAACCAAAGGCCCGGATCGTCGGAAAGAATATCCGAACAATTAAAAATAAAATTATCGCTTCCTATCGAGACGAAAGGTATTATGACGGCGACCGGAATAACGGGTACGGCGGTTACAAGTACGATGGGAGGTGGAAAGATATTGTTGAAAAGATGTCGAAAGAATACAGAATTGACGAGAGGTCATCTTTGCTGCAAGTAGGTTGTGAAAAAGGATTTCTATTGCATGATTTTAAAGAAAAGTTCCCCGGGATTAAATTGAGCGGTTACGAGATGTCAGAATATGCTATAGCTCAGGCCATGCCTTTGATAAAGGGGGATATTAAGTTAGGAGAATATGAGAAATTACCTTACAAAGACAAAGAATTTGATTTTGTTATAGCAATAGGAGTTGTTTATACCCTTACTTTGAGGGGCGCTATATCATGCTTGAAAGAAATTCAACGGGTTGGCAAAGGCAAAAGTTTTATTACCCTAGGGGCTTATTACAATGAGCGGGGTAAGAGATTATTTAAGGATTACTGGTCGGTCCTGGGTTCGACTATCCTGCACGTTGATGAGTGGGTTGAAGTATTGAAAGAAGCTAAATATACCGGAGACTATTCTTTTACAACTGCCGAATCTTTGAATCTTGTAGAAGATATTGAAATCAGTAATAATCAAGGTTAGTAAATTTGCGAAAAGTATGGAGCGATCAGAATGATGAAATTAGCTGTTGATCAAAATAATGGTAATGCTAAAAAGAAAGAGGATGCATTTGTAATTTGGTTTACGGGTATTTCCGGCTCAGGAAAAACAACGCTCGCTAATCGCCTGAAGACAGAATTTGATAAGCGCTTTATAAAAGCGGAAGTGCTAGACGGAGATGCTGTGCGGGAATTCTTTGAGAATGATTTAGGGTATAGCCGGGAGGAAAGGATCCTGAATATTAAAAGGATTACTTTTGCGGCTATGTTATTGGCAAAGAACGGGATTAATGTCATTGTTGCTAATATTGCTCCATATTATGAAATCAGGGATTTTATCAGAAGGAAATTGGCAAGAAATTATTGCCAGATTTATTTGAAAGCTTCGATCGAAAAGGTCATGTCAAGGGATGTCAAAGGGCTTTATGGCAAGATGATGGAAAAAGGCTGTAAAAATATTGTCGGCATAGACGACAGTTATGATATCCCGCGAAATTCTGATATTATCATCGATACGGATCAAGAAACCATTGACGGCTCAATAACGAGAATTGTCGGTTTCCTGAGAAAGAAAAGGATATTGTGATGCGAGAAATCCAATTGGATAAGAACACTTTATTGGAAATTTATAATTTGAGTAATAGCGTGTTTTTTCCCCTCGATGGTTTTATGACATCAAAAGATTATGCCTGCGTTATTAACGATATGCATTTGTCGAATGGCCAGCCTTGGACTATACCAATTACTTTGGAAGTATCAAAGGAACAAGCTGATAAAATTATTAAAGAGGAAAAAGTTTGTTTGATAGGCGAGAATAGTGAAAAGGTAGCTTATTTGCATGTTTCAGATGTTTTTAAGGTGCATTATGAAAAAGACCTTATAAAAATTTTCGGAACAAGCGATTTGCAACATCCGGGAGTGCGATGGGAGCGCTCGCGGTCACCTTATAGGGTGGGGGGAGCGGTTAAGATATTAAAACAAGAGAAAAGGGAATTTCCCAGATATCAGCTAACTCCTCAGCAAACAAAAAATGTTTTTAAAAATAAGGGATGGGCAACAGTGACTGGATTTCAAACAAGAAATCCCGTACATCGTGCGCATGAATACTTGCAAAGAATAGCTCTTGAAATTACGGATGGAATATTTATCCAACCTTTAATTGGATGGAAGAAGGATGGTGATATTTCTCCGAAAGCAATTATTAAGAGCTATGAACTGCTAATTAGTAATAATTATCCTAGTGACAGGGCTGTCCTTGGGCTTTTGACAACTCCTATGCGTTATGCCGGTCCAAGGGAAGCTGTTTTTCACGCGATAATCAGGCGTAATTACGGATGCACGCATTTTATTGTCGGTCGGGATCATGCCGGTGTTGATAATTATTACAAAAAATATGAGGCACATGACTTGTGCAAGAGGTTTAACGATTTGGGCATCAAAATATTAACTCTTTGCGGGCCTTATTATTGCGGCAAATGCGGGTGTATAGTGACTGAAAAGAATTGCAAACACGGTCCAGATAATTCCACGAGCATTTCTGGTAGAGACATGAGAAATTATTTTAGGCAAGGGAAGATACCCCCGCAAGAATGTATGCGAGAAGGCATCTCAAAATTATTGCTGGCAATGTATAAAGAAAGAGAACTTTTTATTCAAGGAGGTTAAATGGGCTTCAATGTAATTGTGACTATCGGTCCGGCGGTATTTAATGAAGAAAAGCTAAAATTGATAGACGCCATTGGGCCAAATATTTACAGAATAAACGGATCTCATATAGAAAACGGGTTAGAAGTGATTAAGATTGCAGATGAGATCCGAAATATTTTACCACAAGCTCAGATTATGGTGGATTTACCTGGTAATAAAATCAGAACTTCAGGGGTATCTATTCCCGTAAAGTTTGAAAAAGGGCATGTTTTTAAGTTGCCTGCAAAGGAGATAAATTATAGGGAGTTTTATTTATTGTTGAAGCCAAAATACATCATTTTCGCAAACGATTCCCAATATAGATTGGAAGTTTTATCAAGCAATGATTCCTTCATAGAATTGCTTCCGCACTGTGATGGGATATTGGGGAATAATAAGGGTTTGCATGTGCAGGGGATACATAAGGAGCTCCCTTTCTTCTTTGAAAAGGACAAGGAAATCATCAAAAACGCTATTAAGGCAAAGGTTGATTACGTTGCTTTTTCTTTTGTCCGTGACCGTGAAGATGTCCGCCAAGCGAAGAGTATGTTTGCAGGGCCGCAACAGGGTAAGACGAAATTTATTGTTAAGATTGAAACATTGGCTGCTGTAATAAATTTGGAAGATATTTTAACGGAAGCGGATTGTATATTAATTGATCGGGGCGATTTAGCCTGCGATGTGGGATTGATTAATGTGCCAAAATATCAGGAGATTATTATATCAACGGCAAAAAGGAATAAAAAAAGAATAATTTTGGCAACTCAATTCTTGAAAAACATGCAATATTCCGCGGTGCCTTCGATTGCCGAAGAAATAGACCTATACAATACGATCAAAAAAGGGATTGACGGTATTCAGCTATCCGAAGAAACAGCGATCGGGAAATATCCGGCCGAATGCGTTCAGCATGTTTTCGAAGTTTATAAAAGTGTTGCGAGAGAAGAAAAAACAAATAGCTTTAAAATTAAAGAGGGGAAGAGTTGAAAGGCTTATTTCAGAAGTTTAAAGGCAAAGGAATACAGGATTATTTTGATTGCTTCGGTTATCATTCTTCCAGAATTACCGCAATTATTTTTGGTTTACCCAGTCTAGCTATATTGTGTGTATTAAAACCCTTTTTATCGGTAAAAATTGGCAGAATAGATTCTACAAGAATAGCGCATATGTTTCTACACTCCGAAATATGGCTGCGCAGTAAATTGTTAGAAGGCAATAAACCGCGGGAATTTAATATATTTGTTACTGAGAGTAAGCATGTCAATGAAGCAGCTTTTGCCATGATAAAATCAAGGATGAGGGTTATTAGCAGTAGCTTCTTAGCCAGCGTGATGAGAGAGTTAGAAAGATATATTCCTCGCGGCCCCTGGATTACTATGGACCGCGATAGAAGAGAGGAATTTTATATTTGGAACGCTGCCAACCCCCAATTAAGCCTTAGCAGGGAACAGGAAGCGGAAGGGTTGCGGTTGTTAAATTCTATGGGTATAAAAAAAGGGGAGATTTATGTTTGTTTTTTTGCCCGAGACAGTGCTTATTTAGAATCAATCATTAAACGAGACTGGTCATATCACGATTATCGCGATTCGGACGTAGAAGATTTTATTCCAGCGCTAGAATATCTTACATCTCGAGGCATAAAGGCCATAAGGATGGGAGCGGTGGTTAAAAGGAGAATGGAAACAAAAAACCCGATGATTATAGACTACGCGACAAGATTCAGGACGGAACAGGGAGACATTTATTTAATGAAGAATTGCAAGTTTTATCTCGGAGACACTTCCGGGATATTTATACTCGCTGCGATATTTAATAAGCCGCTAGCCCTTATTAATATTACTCCGATGGGTCTTATTACTCGTCACGCTCATGATCTTTTTATCCCCCAGAAGCTTTGGGATAATAAAGCAAAAAGATTTCTTACGTTTAAAGAAATTATTGACACAGGGAAGGACCGCTGGTGCAACTCGCATCAATTCAAAGAAGCCGATATAACACTTGTTCGTAACACACCGGAGGAAATATTGGCTTTGGCGAAAGAAATGAATGAAAGAATAGACGGAAGATGGATCGAAGCTGACGAAGATAGCATGTTGCAAAGTAAATTTAAGTCTTTATTCCGCAAGGATCATATTTCACATGGGGCAAGGGCAAGAATTGGATCGGATTTCATAAGAAAAAATAGAGCGTTGCTGGAATAATGTAAATTTTGCATATGCAGCGTTAAGTATAGGCTAAAAAGCAAAGCTTTTAAAAGTTTTCATTAATTATTGGAATGTTGAATAAGTTCTTTAGCAATAAAGGGGACTATGTTATTTAAGAATGTTTTTTTGTTAACAAATAAAGGCCGGAATATAAAAAGAATATTACAATGAAAACATTAATTGTAATGCCTAATTACAGGTTAAAAGATTACTACACTTTTTCTTTAGGGATACCATATGTTTCTTCTTATCTTAAGTCCAAAGGCCACGATATTTCAACGTTAAATGCCAATCACTATCCTGGTTCAAAGCTAGGAGAGATTTTGAAGGCGAATAAATTTGACGTTGTTGCGACGGGGGGAATGTTCACTCATGCGGAAATAATTGAAGATTTTATAAAAAATGTCAGGGAAAACAGCCCTCAGTCGAAAATTGTTATCGGTGGGCCTCTAGCTTCCGGAGATCCTCAGTTTACCTGTGAAAAGCTTCGGCCGGATTATTTAGTGTTGGGTGAAGGAGAGCAGACCATGGATGGCCTTTTAAAAGCTCTTATGAGTGGTTCGGATATAAGAAAGGCGACGGGTATTGCTTTTTATGATAATGATAATTTTGTAATGACCTCTCCCACGCCGCTTATTTCCCCTATCGATAGTATTCCTTTCCCTGATTATGAAGGATTTGAATATGGATATTACCTGGATAATTATAAAGAAGATACTTGCTCATTCCAAAATATAGGAGGCGCATTATATGATCGTCGGAATGGTGTTGTTACAACAACCCGCGATTGTGTCGCTAAATGCACTTTTTGTTTTAGGCTGATGGGGGGAACATATCGTGCCCGCTCTCAGGAAAACGTGTTCAAGGAAATTTATTATTTGAGAGAGAAATATAAAATAAACTATATTGCTTTCTGTGACGAGATGTTCGCATCTGATAAAGAAAGGGTTAAGAGTTTCTGCAAGGAGTTAAAATTATTAGGGATGCCTTGGCGGTGCCAACTGCGGGTTAATATCGCAGAAGAGGAGTTATTAAAAACTATGAAAGATGCCGGATGTTCCGCGATAAGTTATGGCTTTGAAAGCGCGAGCCCCAGAGTCCTTAAAAGCATGAAAAAAGGGATTACGCCGGAGCAAATAGACCGGGCAGTATCTGCCGCGGTTACAGCTAAGCTAACGATTCAGGCTAATTTTATATTTGGAGATCCGGCCGAAACAATTGAAACCGCAAAAGAAACTATAAAGTTTTCCAGAAAATATAAGAAATTTAACCTTGGTTTCGGGTCAATATTGCCTTATCCGGGAACAGAGCTTTATTATAATTTGATACGAGATAACAAGATTGATGACCGGTGGGAATTTTATTTGAAACCAGGCCATAAATTCTACAATATGACTTCTCTTTCTGATTTTGAGTTTGATTATTTACAGATGAAAATAGGGGTTGAGGGTCATTATCGATATCGTTATTCTTGCGGAAAGGTTTCTAGTATTAGAAAAGTAGGCAAAAATACATTTAACCTTAATGTCGGCTGCCAACATTGCGGCGAGCTGAATTCAGCTAAAAACTTTAATCCAAATGTGGGCATGGAGATTATATGCAAGCAGTGTTTTCAGCGGATTGTTATTAACTCTTCGGATATAAGATTTGGAAGTATAGCTAAGATGCTGCGGGAATGGTATTATGCGTTAATTGTTCCGCTATTTATTTTATCGCCTATGACATATCGCCTCTCTCGTCCGGCAAGGAAATTATTTTCAGAGCTGCAAAAAGCGCTAAAACTGTAGAGACGTTCTGTTTTATTTAAAAGGTAATCAATAACTTAACAAGAGGATTTTATGCAATTATTTAAGTTTATCAAGGAAGTTACTGTTAAGCATCCATTTTACGCAATAACAAATATTGTGCTGGTGTTTTTCGTAGGTATTTTGGGAACAGGGACGATGTTTACTTTAGGGCCTATTGTAGATGTATTCATCCATCCTGATTTAGAGGATTTAAGCCCATTGACCAAGAAAGCAATAAGTTTTTTAAAGTGTTTTTCGCTCCCGGTAAATTTAAATACCTTTTTGATATTTTTCTTAATTCTCATAACCGCTACAAGCATTATGCAGGTTGTAGTCAGATACTCGTTGTTAAAGACAAAAATAAATTTCTTGAGAATGATACTGCTTGAGTCTTACGAGGATATTTTCAATGCTAAATGGTATTTCTTCAGCAGCAGTAAGCAGGGGGTTTTATATAATACATTTATGAGGGAATGCCGTATGGTAGGGGATTCATTTTCGGCAATGGCTGAATTCATAGTCAACATAATACAAGCTGTCATATTTTTGGCGGTCCCCTTTGTTATATCTTGGCAAGTAACACTTATAAGCCTAATAGTAGCGGTAATAGTTGTTTTTCCTTTTAGCCTTCTGGGAAAGTTGAGTTATAAATTTGGAAAAGAAGGGACAGATTTATCAAATGAAATGGCTACAGTTATTACTGAAACTTTCAGTTTAGCGAAGATTTATATAGGATTTGGCAATCAAGGCAGTGTGATGACCAATGTTAGAAATATTTTTGACAAAAGCCATAAAGTTCTTGTTAAGGCATACATGCTTGACAATTCTGTTTCTACATTGTTTCGCCCTTTTGCTATGATTATTATTGTGATAGCTCTGTTTTGTTCAAATTTTTATAAAGTTCCGGTCTCCGAATTGACTATATTGTTGGCGGTTTTATTTCAAGTCGGCACTTCAATCGGAGAGCTAACACGTAAGAAAAACTTACTGCAAGGATTTTTCCCGAGTTATGAACAGGTTAACGGATTGCGGAAAAAAGCGAAGGAAATGCGCCAGAAGTCTGGTGAAATTATTTTTAATGGGTTTAAAACAGGGATAAATATAAGAAACTTGTATTTTGCTTATCCTAACAACCCAGTTATTTTAAATGATATAAATTGTTATATCGCTAAAGGCAAAACAACTGCATTCGTGGGCAAATCCGGTTCAGGAAAATCTACTTTGATTGATCTAATAATGGGATTTCACGAGCCGACTAGGGGGCTAATTAACTTCGACGGAATAAACAATTTTGATTATGATATCACCTCTTACAGAAAAAGAATTGGCTATGTGCCTCAAAATAGCGCGCTTTTTCATATGAGCATAAGGGATAATTTGCTATGGGCGAGCCCTAAGGCAACGCCCGATGAAATAAGGCAGGTTTGCGAATTGACCCATGTAGATGAATTTGTCAAAAAGATGCCAGAAGGTTTGGATACTATCGTGGGAGACAGAGGAGTGCGATTGTCTGGTGGACAGATGCAAAGGATTGTTTTGGCGCGGGCAATTTTGAGAAACCCGGAGCTTTTAATATTAGATGAGGCTACTAGCTCTCTGGATTCTGTTTCCGAAGCTTTAGTGAAAGACTCCATAAATAAATTATCGAAGAATTATACCATCATTATCGTCGCTCATCGGCTATCGACTATTCAAGATGCTGATTTAATATATGTATTGGAATCAGGGAAGATAGTTGAATCGGGAACGCACCAGCGGCTTATGGATTTAAATGGGCAGTACCGAATGTACTATGATATTCAGTCAAAAAAGGGCAGAGACGCGGTCATATAAAAACCTTATGAGCCATCAATTAAAAAATATAAAGTTTAAGGGACATCTTAGATTTAAAGAAACCAACGGCAAGTATGTATTTTTAAGCGATGGGGACAAGCATCCTGACGAGATGGATAAGCTTAAACAGTTTTTCAGAAAACATCACGGTTTATATAAGTTTTTAAAGTATGTTATTTCCCCGTTATATTTCGACAACTTCTTAAATAAATTTATTGAAAATAACGTAGAAGGTAAAGAAGGATGCTATATCAATCTAGGGTCGGGAAGCTTAAGCATAGGCGAGAACATTATTAACGTCGATATTTCTGACTACAATAATGTTCATGTTGTTTGTGATGTTTCTGATTTACCTTTTGTTGATTCTTCGGTAGATGTTGTGTTCATTTTGTCTGTTTTAGAGCATATAGCCGAACCGAGTAAAACGGTAAAAGAAATTTACCGTGTGCTTAAACCGGGGGGGTTAGTCTATTGCGAATTTCCTTTTGTGGTCGGATTTCATGCCGCGCCTTATGATTTTAACCGAATGACTGATGTCGGGGCAAAAGAGCTTTTCAGGCAATTTAACTCGGTAGATGTCAGGGTAGGAAGCGGGCCGACTTCGGCTTTGTTGTGGATAGCACAGGAATGGGTAGCGATTGTTTTGTCCTTAGGGAACAGGTATTTATACCGATTTTGGCTTTTAACCGTAATGTGCTTGACATTTCCCGTTAAATATTTGGATGTATTATTTAATTTTTTTCCGGCGGCGAAGAATATTGCCGCTACTTTTGTCCTTGTCGGGCGAAAATAAGATGATAAGTATAAAAACGACTATAACTAATAATGGAAATAT
>JADFZM010000004.1:21711-55682 GCA_015232535.1 Candidatus Omnitrophota bacterium | reverse complement strand
CAAATTATGAAGGAGGTGGACTTCGTTATTCAAGCTCGAATTCTATCCATTTTATCAAGAAAAATTTAATTCACGATAATTCATCTGTTGGGGATGGTGGAGGAATCAATATTTCAGGATATTCAGATTACTCACTAGCTAACAATACTATCGCAAATAACAGTTCTCAAGATGCAGGCGGTGGAATTTATGTGAACAATCAATTCAATTTGTCACTTCTTAATGATATTGTTTGGGGTAACCATGCCAATGAATCTTTATCAATTCATTGTTCGGGTTTTTACTGTTCTGAAGAGGCAATGAGCATTAATTACTCTGATTCAGAAGAGTTTCCGGAATTTGTTAATGGCGTAGGAAATATAAGTGCTGATCCCTTATTTGTTAACCAAGAAAATGGAGATTTCCATCTTCTTAGGTCTTCTCCCTGTATAGATTCCGGCGACCCCAATTCACCGCGTGACCCGGATGGGACAAGGGCGGATATGGGAGCTTATTATTTCCATAAAGTTAAACCACCTAAAATCGAGCATGCAGTAATGGTTCCGAGATAAAAACGAATGTTTTCAATAAAGACAGAGAATCACACAAAAGCCCGGCTTAAAAAGCCGGGCTTTTGATATAGCTTGAAATCATTGTTTACTCAATTCAATTTGCACGTGCAAGAGAAAGCCATAAAAAGCCTCATTAGGGATTAAAAATTTAAGCATTTGCCAGGGCTATCGTTTAACAAGAATTCAATTTATTTAATGCTTTTATGATTTATTTTAGCAAAGGCTGTCTTGTTGGGAAGGGAATCTTCTTAATAACCTAATAATATTTTCAATGGAAAACTTCCCAGCTGTGATCGGGGTTGAAGAATGAGGAGCCGGTGTCGAGCTGTTCGTTGATAAATTCGTCTATACCTGTCAGTGGACACTTTCAGGACATTGACCTGTCACTTTTTAAGTGACCCGGAACCATCTAATTCTCTTATCTTTCAACTTGTCTTTCTTCTGCTCTCTTTTTTTCTACTTTCTCCTGCTTTTGAAAAGGTTGTGAAAAGTGCACCGATCCTCTCCTTTAATTTCCCTTGACAATCGCCTTCAAGAGGTTCAAATTAAAAATAGATACGCATTAAAATGGCTTATATAAACGGTACCTGTGTTTTAGGTGACTCAGGTCAAAAAGTAAAAGGTTTACAGTGAGACTGATAACAAGTTAATAAGGAGGCTGAGATGAGGAACAAAAAATTGTTTTTGGGTACGGGCATTGCGGTATTGACGGCAGCCGTTTGGGTTGTGTGCGGGCGGCCGGCGTGCGCGCAGAGTGCGCTGCCGGGCGTTACTTCTAAAAATACCAAGCCGCCAGCAGCAAGTATTAAGAGCAAGCCAGCGGCTGGGGTTGCCAAAACTGTTCGGCAGGAGAAGGGCTATGTCAAAGAAAGACAAAAAAAGGAGCGCGAGTTAAATTTGCAAACAACGGCGGCCCGTAAAGCCTTGCGCGAGGCCGAAGCAAAAGGTGATGCCCAGGCGCGCGAAGAGGCGATAAAAAAATTGGACGCCATCAAGGAACAAAGAAGCGTCCTGTTTAATGATCCAGGAACGAACGCAGGGGGAGTGCGCCCGGCGGCCGGAGGGCTCAAATCAGGGGGAAAGCAACCAAGTAAGAAATTAAAACCTTAATATGGATATTAAAACTTGCAGGGGTAGATGTATTGTCAGTAGATATGTATAAACAATGCTTCAATATGTCCGTTGGGATTAATAGTGCCTCAATGTCGCTATCTGCATTTATTAATTTAACTGAATAGAACGGTAGAACGGGTAGAACGGACCAGGTACCTCTTGGGAGACAGGTTTACGGCATTGACCTGTCTCTTTTTAAGTTACCCGGAGCCTTCCTCTTCCTCGTCCTCGCAGGAGAAAATAAAAAATAAGGAGTGCGGATGGTAAGAAAGATAAAAAAGGTCTTTAAAGGCAAGCCGATGATCGAAGGCGCCGGCGTGCGTATAAAAAGGGGATTTGGCTATGATCAGGTGCCGCAGTTTGATCCTTTTTTGATGTTCGATGACTTTCGAAATGATGATCCTGAACATTATCTGCCGGGTTTTCCCTGGCATCCGCATCGGGGGATCGAGACGATAACTTATATGCTCGAGGGTTATGCCGAACATGGCGACAGCATGGGCAATAAAGGGGTTATCAAAGCCGGTGACGTACAGTGGATGACGGCCGGAAGCGGCGTAATTCACCAAGAGATGCCAAAGGGCGATGATAAAGGACGCATGGGCGGATTCCAATTGTGGGCGAATCTTTCGGCTAAAAAAAAGATGATGGATCCCCGTTATCGCGATGTGAAGAAAAATATAATTCCGCAGGTCAAGCGCAAAGATGGAACCCTGATAAAGATTATCGCAGGAAAAGTTGATGGCGTCGAGGGCCCAGTTAAGGATATTGTCATTGATCCCGAATATTTGGACATATCGGTGTTGGCGAATATTACGTTCAGTCATAAGGTAAATCCGGATCATACGGTTTTTGCTTATGTCTTTGAAGGTGAAGGTTATTTTGATAAGGGCAAAGATTCCTTTGACTATGAAGTTGAAGGTAAAAATTATTTTGATTTTAAACGGGAGTGCCTGATCGACTCCGCGAGTGTTGTGCTGTATGGACAAGGGGACGAGATTCAGGTGACGACAAAAGAAAGGCCGGTGAGATTTCTCCTAATTTCCGGAAAACCCCTAAAGGAACCGGTCGCTTGGTATGGGCCGATCGTTATGAATACCAAGGAGGAGATTAGGAAAGCTTTTGAAGAATATAATAACAATACATTTATCAAATCAAAAAATTTAACGAAGGTATCGTAAAACTGTATTTACAAAGGGGATGTTATGGCTTCCAGGAATAATATTCCCAAAGACTGCTTAGAATCATTTAGTGACGGAGTTTTACAAATTATTATCTCGTTCATGGTTTTGGAACTTAAACTTCCGCATGGAACGGATCTGGTTGCCTTAAGCCCTTTGCTGCCCTCTTTTTTGAGTTAAGAGAAGGGGCCAGGGGCCCCAGTTTCTAACCCGTTGTAAATTAATAGTTTACAACGGGTTTTTCTTTACCCTTTTGTTAAAGTTAGAACCTTTTCATTGGAGAGGAAAAGAACAGGAAGTTTTTACCGGACCGTTTTTATGTGATTGACAGGTTATATAGTTTAGTATATACTTATCGAGTTATGAATGAAGACTATATATCACAATTGAAGCAGATTCTGGCTACAGAAGCACTGTCCCAACAAGAATTAGCAAAAAGATTGGGGGTATCATTTGCAGCTTTGAATCGCTGGCTTAATAAGCATGCGATTCCTCACAAAAAAAGAATTGAACAAATTGGCCGATTGCATAGAGATGTTGTTGGCTATAGTTCTCTTACTGCAAAAGATATAAGCCGAATAATCACAGAGGCAAATAATTACAAAAAAAGAAGCATTTGGACAATAATAGGAAATAATCAAAATCTGCAAGATTATTTAGTCCTAGAGCACACCTACAATTCGACAACAATTGAAGGAACAACATTTACCAAGAAGGAGACGGAGGCTGTTATTTTTGACAAAGTAAGCATTAAAGATAAATCTTTGGTCGAACATCTGGATGTTGTTAATTATTCAACTGTTCTTCGAAAAATATTCAAAAGAGAATTTCCTCAGCAAATCACAGAGGGGACAATAAAAGAAATTCATCGGCTTCTTATGCACGGAGTTCGGGAAGACGGAGGGGAATACTCTAAATATCCTAGGGGGATTAGAGGAGTTGATATTATGTTGCCGCATCCTAAGGATATTCCAGAAGAAATGGGCCGATTAATTCTACAATGGAATTCTAAGAAACAAAAGAATCTACATGCTATTGCAAAATTTCATAGTGACTTTGAATTGATTCATCCTTTTGGTGATGGTAATGGGCGTGTAGGACGGTTGATAATGGTTTTGCAATGTCAGAAGCAAAATTATGCACCGGTTATAATTGAAAATGCAAGAAAAGCTGAGTATTACGAAGTATTGGAATTCTCACAAAGAAAGAATGAGAATCCTTTAGTTCAGTTTTTAGTTGAAGAAATGCGGCGGACTTATAGAATTATTAATAGGTATATGTAAATTGAAAACGGGTTCTCACCTGCCTGCCGGTAGTCAGGGCAGGCAGGGTTCCCACAGCTACTCCTAAAAGCGGTTTATTTTTGATCGGGGACCGAGAGGATGGTATCGTATGACAGCAAATAATGTTGCTAAGAAATTTATCCGGATGAACGAAGGACGCGGGCGACTGTTATTATTGACGGTTATTCTTATCGCCGCAGTGCTTGGGGCTTGGTGGATCGTCGGCCAAACTGACCTCCGGATGCGCGCGGAACTCCTTCAAAAAACCCGTCTGGTGGCAGGGGCTGTCAACCTCGAACGTGTCCGGGCCCTGACCGGCACGGATGCCGACCTTGGTAAGCCCGACTATCTGCGGCTCAAAGAGCAGTTCGCCGAAATCCGCGCCGCCGAACCAAATTACCGTTTTGTTTATCTGATGGGGGTAAGACCGGACGGCAAAGTCTTCTTTTTTGTAGACGATCGTCCGGTCGGAGATGCTGAAGAATCCCCGGCGGGGATGATCTACGATGATGTGCCGGAAGGTTTCAGGCGTGTTTTGGCTACCGGTATAGCTTTAGTGGAGGGGCCTTTCACGGACAAATGGGGTTCCTTCGTCAGTGGCTGCGTGCCTTTGGCCGATCCGAAATCAGGCAAGATCCTGGCTATCCTGGCCGTGGATTTCGACGCCAAAAGCTGGAAATGGGATTTGGCCGGCCGCGCCGCGCTTCCGGTAGGCTTACTATTGTTGACAATGATCGGCTTTCTTACGGCGCTCACAGCTTCCGGCCACGGTGAATCGTCTGCCAAGCCGGCCCTGCGCCGCTTGATGCCGGTTTTGACTGTTATATTGACCCTGCTTGCGGTCCTTGCTTGGGCGCTTTTGTGGCATCAGCATCAAGAGCGGATTAACGGACGAACCGCTTTGGTGGCGGTTCAAATCAAGAACGAACTGGGCCAGTTATTGGATATGCAGGCACAAGGGCTTGTCACGGCGCTTCAAGCCATAACCATGGATGACCGCGCCCGCCAGGGGCTGAAAAGCGGCGACCGGGAGCGGCTTTTAGCCGACTGGAAACCGTTATACGAAACACTGCATAAGGAACAAGGCCTTACTCATTTCTATTTCTCCGATGCTAAGCGTGTCTGCTTAATGCGCCTCCATAAACCAGAAAAATTTGGCGACCGCTTCGACCGGTTCACAATCCTTGAGGCCGAGCGCACCGGCAAGACCGCCTCAGGCATCGAACTGGGGCCACTGGGCACCTTCACCCTGAGGGTGGTTCAGCCCGTTTTTGACGGCCCGACCATCGTCGGATATGTGGAGCTGGGCAAAGAGATAGAAGATGTCCTTGAGGGGATCAAAGCCAATCACCCCGGGGTCGATGTGGCGGTAACTATTAATAAAGACATGCTCAAGCGTGAGCTCTGGGAATCGGGTATGCGCCTGCTGGGGCGCGAGGCCGATTGGGAACGCCTGCCAAACAGCGTGATCATCTACGCATCACAGGGACGTTTACCTGACGCCTTTGCGGCTTTAGCCGACGATGATCCGGCTGTCCCCCACGACCACGGCATAGTAGAAAGGGAGATTTTCACGGACAACAAGTACTGGCGCGTTACAGTAATGCCCCTTGATGACGCGTCCGGCAAGGAGGTTGGCGACCTGCTGGTCATCAACGACATCACCGGACTTAAGTCCGCCTTCATCCGAGACATAAACCTTGGCGGAGCGGCCGGATTGATCCTGTTGGCAGTGATATTGGCCATAATTTTCGTGATACTGCGCCGCACCGACGAGGGTATACAAAAACAGCAGAAAAGCTTGCGCGAAAGCGAGGAACGCCAGCACCTGCTTACCGAGCACGCGGTATCGGCTATTGCCGTGCAAGAGATCGTGCTTGATAGCGCGGGCCGGCCGGTCGACTACGTATTCTTGAGCGTCAATCCGGCTTTTGAGATCCATACCGGCCTTAAGCCGGCCGAGGTGATTGGCCGCCGCGCAACCGAGGTGTTCCCGGGTATTGAGAAGACGCCGTTTATTGAGATCTACGGCAAGGTAGCGCTCTTTGGTGAACCGGTATCTTTCGAACAGTATTCCGAGCCCTTAGGACGGCACTACGCCATTAACGCTTACAAAATAGAGGAAAAGCGGTTCGCTACTATTTTCAATGATATCACCGAATCTAAGAATATGGAGAAGGAGCTTAAACGGGCCCACGAGCAATACAAATCGATGCTCCAGAACACACCCAGCATTAGTTATCGTTGTAAGCATGATAAGGACTGGACAATGGTCTTCATAAGCGATATGGCCTATCAGATGACCGGCTATCCGGCAAGCGATTTCGTCGGTAATGCGGTTCGGACATTTGAAAGCGTGATCCACAGGGACGACACCTCTTTTGTCGCTCAGAGCGTTGATTCGGCGATTTCTGCAAAACAACCCTGGGAAATCGAATACCGTATCGTAGGTAAGGATGGGAATATCTTATGGGTTCAAGAAAGAGGCACGGGTATCTTTGATGATAAAGGGGATATTGACTGCCTTGACGGCATTATTTTGAATATCACGGACCGGAAAAAAGTTGAGGAGGAGCTTTTAAACAGCGAAAAACGTTTCCTGGATGTGCTGTATGCTTCCGAAGACGCGATCCTCTTGATCGGCGATAACACTTTTATTGACTGCAATGATGCCACCGCGCGGATGCTCGGGTACCCGACGCGCGAAGAATTTCTCCAGACCCACCCGTCTGTATTGTCGCCGCCAAAACAACCCGACGGGCGGGACTCCTTCGAAAAAGCCGAGGAGATGATGCGCCTGGCCTTTGTGAAGGGCTTTCACCGTTTTGAATGGATGCACCGCCGGGCTAACGGCGAAGATTTTCCGGTTGCAGTGTCGCTGACGCCTATTATCTCTAAGGGCAGGAAACTGCTTCACTGTGTTTGGCAGGACATCACCGAGCGAAAGAAGGCGGAGGAAAATTTAGCGAAGATCACGGAACAATATATGCTTGCCGTCAAAGGGTCAAATGACGGTATTTGGGATTGGAATATTAAGCACAATTCAGTTTTCTTTTCAGAAAGATGGAAAGAACAGCTTGGATACTCCGATCTTGAACTGGAGAACGCTTTTGTGACATTTGAAAACCTGCTTCACCCGGAAGATAAAAAGAGTACCATGGAATATTTGGATATGTATTTGAACGGCCGAAAGGAGAATTACTCTATCGAATTCCGCATGAGGCATAAGGATGGTTCCTATCGCTGGATCTTGGCGCGGGGGAAAGCTCTTCGCGATGAAAACGGAAAAGCTATCAGGATGGCCGGATCGCATACCGACATTACTGCCGCTAAGCAAGCTGAGGAAAAAATAATCATTGCGAAGCAAGAAGCGGAGAAAGCGAATATTGCGAAAACTCAGTTCTTGTCGAACATGAGCCACGAGATCCGCACGCCGATGAACGCGATATTGGGATATAGTTCCTTGATGAAACAGACTCCGCTTAATGAGAAACAAAGGGAGTTCCTGGGGATGATCGACTCCGGGGGCAGCCTGCTTTTGGGCGTCATTAACGATATCCTGGATGTGTCCAAATTTGAACTCGGCAAGATCTCTCTTGAAAGTATCGATTTCAACCTGGAATATATTTGCCATGATGTTTTTAAATTACTCCGGCCGCGGATGGTTGAGCTTGGGCTTGACGGGTCTGTTGCCATTGCCAAGGAGGTTCATTTATCGCTCAATGGCGACCCGACCCGGCTTAGGCAGGTGCTCATCAATCTTTTTAATAATGCCGTTAAGTTTACCAAAAAAGGTTCTGTACGCTTGGATGTGTCTGTAAGCAAGGAGCCTGTTAAAGAAAACGGAAAGCAGATGATACGATTTGCTCTAAAAGATACGGGCATCGGCATACCTGAAGATAAGCGCGAGGAGATATTTAAGGCGTTTACGCAGGCTGATGAGAGTACTACACGCAAATACGGCGGCACAGGTTTGGGACTTACTATTTGCAAGGCGATCGTTGAGACCATGGGAGGGAAGATATGGGTCGAGTCCAAGGAGGGGGCCGGCAGTGAGTTCATTTTTGAGATTCCGATGAAAGTGTCGGAAGCCTCCTCGCGAAAAGATATACAACCGGTCGCGTTCAGCGCGCTTAAAGGCAGGCGGGTTGTTATTATTGACGACACAACGCAGAACCGGGATATTTTTACCCGCTATTGCGAGGAGGCGGGGATGCTTGTTTCCGGGGCTTTCGAGAGCGGTAAAGAAGCGTATGAACATCTTTCCCGGGTTGATAAAGGGGACCGTCCCGATATTGTTCTACTTGATGTCATGATGCCGGGCTCGAGCGGGCATGAAATAGCCGGGATGATAAAAGGGGACACGGAACTAGCCGGAATAAAACTGATCGCTGTGACCTCAGATGTCGGTATAGGTACGGCAAAGGCGGCCCACGGTTCGGGTTTTGACGCTTATTTGACGAAACCTCTTATTAAGGAGGATCTCTACCGGGTGATCGCGACCTTGTTGGGAGTCCGTTCCCGGCATGAGGAAATTATTACCCGGCACATGGCCAATGAGCTGGCCTGCCAGGGTATGCGGGTCCTGGTCGCGGATGATAGTATTCCCAACCAGATGCTGATGGAAGAATATTTGAAGAGCCTGGGAGTCAGCGTGGTGATTGTGGGTAATGGAGAGGAGGCTCTGGCTGAACTTCGGAAAGGCAAAGCCTTTGACCTTTGCCTTATGGATATACAGATGCCGGTTATGGGAGGATTGGAGGCAACGCAAATAATCCGCGCTGAGATCTCTAAGGATTTTCCGGTTCTCGCTTTATCCGCCGCGGTTATGCAGGAGGATATTGTTTCAGGATATGCTGCCGGTGTAACGGATTACCTGATTAAACCTATAGACTTCGGTAAATTAAAAGAAGCTCTTATTAGATGGAGAAAATGAAGAATTTTGTGTAAGGGATGTAAAGGGAGCATCTGCTGAATTGAATCTTTCGGTTGTGGTGTGCCTGCGGATTACGGGCCTGAATTTTAAAATGTTTAGAACTACGGGCGCTGGTTCTGCAATTAGAGAATTTCTAACCCGGTGAAGCCAACCACTCTTTTTTTCTCGCCAATGCGGAACCGAGCTGTTAGGTGTTGACAATATCCCCCTCCAAGCAGAAATGATGGCGCAATATTTTCTTTAATGATAGTTAATCAGCTTTACTTATCCTGATAATTAGAAAGTATAAAGATTGAAGTTATAGTTAAGTGCAAATCATTGATTTGAATTGCCATTTTTTACCTTCCTCGGTAAATTTCCCTAATATCAGTTGACACTCAAGCTTGGGCGTATAAAAATAAGAATAACTCTCTACCCAGATAGTTTCCGATAACTTGTTGTTACATATAAATTTAGGGAAATAATTTTCTTGAGGCCATTCTATGAGCTATGTTGAGGCCATACAATTAGAGCGGGAGCCTTTTTCAACCAGCCCGGACCCGGAATTTTTTTATAAATCTGTTTCGCATTATACGGCGCTTAACCGCCTTGAGATCGCAATACGGCTGAGGAAGGGCCTTAGCCTTATATTAGGCGATGTCGGCACGGGAAAAACTACTTTATCCCGCGCGCTGTTGCAGTCCTTCTACGGGGAAGAAAATTATTGCTTTCACTTAATATTAGACCCTTATTTTAAATCCGAATATCAACTTTTATCGCATATCACCAAGTTATTTGATATTAGCCCTTTTTTCCGCTCGACGATAGACCATCGCGAGGCCATAGAGAAATACCTCTACCAAAAATGTGTCGAGGAGAAAAAGACGGTTGTATTATTGATCGACGAAGGCCAAAAACTTACTCAGCCGCAGCTCGAGGTTTTGCGGACACTTCTTAATTACGAGACCAATGAGTATAAGATGCTTCAGCTGGTCATTTTTGCTCAGATGGAGTTACTGCCGCGGATAAAACGTATTAGGAATTTCATGGACCGGGTTAGCTCAAAATACATATTGAATTGCCTCGACGAATTTGAGACGGGAAGGATGATTGATTTCCGCTTACGTCAGGCGGGGTATAAGGAAGAGCGGATGCTTTTTACTAAAGAGGCTATACATGCTATCCATGCTTATACGCAGGGGCATCTTAGGCAGATATCGCTTATTTGTCATAATGCGATGGAGCTTCTTATCGCTGATAATTATGAGGTAGTAACGGGGGAGATAATAGAGAAGGTTATCGATAAAGAAAAACGTTGGAAATAATTTTATGAGAGAATTGACCTCTGAGGAAAAACTGCTGCAGATCATCCGCAAGAAGGAAAAACCTTCGGACGCGGATAAAAAAGATAATACCTCTTCTTTGGCCAAGGACAAGAATTTGGGCGCCAAAGAAAAAAAAGAGCTCGACTTTATCAGCATAGGAAGTTATCTGCTTGTTCTGCTTGGGATAACGCTTTTTACCGTGCTGGCAATGCGGATATTCGCTTTTGATAAGGGCATGAAACAGGAGGAAGCGAAATCCGGAAAAAAGGAGCAAAAAGCGGTTAAAAACAATAAAGTTTCCGGAAACTTGAATGATAAAGAGGCGCGGCCTTTTGATTATTACAGTAAAAAAATTGAAAAGCGCGATATTTTTATGCTGCCCTGGGAGAAAAGTGACGGCAATACGGGGGATAAGGTACTTCCCGGCGGAGATTTGGCAAAGCGTTTGCGGGTCGTGGGGATTGTTTTGGATGATAGCCCGAAGGCAATAATAGAGGACTTATCAACAAAGGAAACTCTTTTTATCAGTAAAGGCGAAAAATTCGGCGAGGCGGTCCTTAAAGAGGTTACCGACGGAGAGGTTATCTTCGTTTATAACGGGGAAAAAGTAATTCTAAAACCATAAATCAAGGGGAAAGATATAATGACAGACGATAAATTTTTGAGCAATATGGGACTGTTGAAAAATACCATATTCTGTCATCCTGAGCGTAGTGAAGGATCTCTTGCTCTAAGAGATTCTTCGTCCTGCGGGCTCAGAATGAAAAAGAATTGCGAATTTCGCAAAACTCCCGATATTAAGATTAAATTAGCTGTATATCTTATTATCGCGGCGTTTTGTGTTTTTTGTCCCGGGGTTATGTCGGAGGAAGCGAAGATAGCCGATAATCAGCCTCAGCAGCAAGCGGCGCAAGAAAAAGCGCCCGTTGCCCAGCCTGAGAAGAAAACAAGCACCCTTGATGTTCTGGACCTAAAAAGCATGGAGGTCTCCGATATGATCAAGCTGATCTCTCAGAAAAGCGGATTGAACATCTTTGCCTCGAAAACCGTGCAGGGCAAAGTTACGATATATCTAAGGAACATCGACGTATTGGAAGCCTTAAGGATAATAGTCGATTCAAACGGATGGGCTTTCGAGCAGGAAAAAGATGTCATAAAAGTCATGACCGCCGCCGAATACGAGGCCAAATACGGTGTCAAATTTGGGCAGGAGGCCAAGACAAGAATAATCCAGCTAATCCATGTAAGCGCCAAGGATATGGAGGGGATCTTAAACCAGATAAAGAGCGTCGGCGGGAAAGTTGTGGTCGACAATAAATCCCAATCGCTGATACTTATGGACAATGCCAAGAAGATTGAAGAGATGATGGCGGTGATCGCCAAGGTGGATTTGCCGGTGAAGACGGAAGTTTTTCAGCTAAATTATGCTCTTGCAGATGACATTTCAGGAAAGATTACAGAGGCATTAACACCGGATCTGGGCAAGATAAAGTTTGACTTAAGGACAAACCGCATCATAGTGTCGGACACCGAATCAAAGATCAAGCAAATAGGCGAGCTTATAAAAGTTTTTGACCACAAAGACAAGGAAGTCCTGATACAGGCCAAGATTGTTCAGATCATTTTAAGCGATGAAACAAAGCTCGGAGTTGACTGGAAAGCCATAGTCAATGATTTCCACAGGATGAAGCTTACCAATAGCTTTAGTAATATCGTTGATACGGAAAAGCAAGGCGAATTGAGCGTCGGCACGATTAATAAAGACGATTATGAGGTAATACTCGATGCACTGCAGACTGTTGGGACAACAGATATTTTATCTTCGCCGCACATCACGACGGTAAATAATAAAGAAGCCAGGATCCTTGTTGGGGCAACGGAGCCGTATGTTACGACTACAACCACATACCCTACCACCGGGCCGGCGGTAAACACCGAAACTGTCAATTTTATCGAAGTAGGGGTTAAGCTTTATGTGACTCCGACTATAAATGACGATGGTTTTATAACCATGAAAATAAAACCCGAGGTAAGCGCTGTGACCGATACGGTACAGACCAGCAATAATAATAAGATTCCGGTGGTCGAAACTTCCGAGGCCGAAACGACGGTGATGGTTAAAGACGGCATAACTATAATAATCGGCGGTTTGATCAAGGAAGAAAAAATAAAAACAACCAAGAAAGTCCCGCTTTTAGGCGATATTCCCCTTCTGGGGATTGCTTTCCGGAACAAAGATGACTCTGTAAGAAAGACTGAACTTGTTATCTTTTTAACGCCGCATATTATCACCGGAGATGTTTCAATCACAGAGATGTAACTTCAGCTCCCATTTATGAAAATACGCAGCAAGATATTCTTAACTTTCCTGATTAGCAGCGCCGTCTTGGTAATTGTCGGGGGAGTCACCCTTTACTATTTTTCGGCGGGTAATATTAAAAAAGAAGTAGCCAATAATTTAAAGACTGCCGCGCAAAACAAGGCCAATTGGATAAATTCCTATCTGCTTGAAAGGGAAAGGAACATGAAAGCCTTGGCCGATACCCAGGATGCAAAAACCGCCTTCAGTAAGATCATGGCTTATTATTACAAAGAGCGTTTTTACGATCTTGATAAAAGCCGCTACAAAACAATTTATAAAGAGATGGATCCGTACTTTAGAAGTTACCTCGAAACTTATAAGTACCACGATATCCTGTTTATCGGGGCCGCTTACGGGCATGTCATGTATACCGCGACCAGGGAAACTTCTCTGGGAACTAATTTAGGCTCCGGGCCTTACAAGGACAGCGCTTTGGCCATTTTATGGAAAAAGGTTGCCGGAAAAAAGGACGTTGATTTTACTGATTTTGAATTTTACGGGCCGAACAAAAAGCCTTCGATGTTTATCGGGGCCCCGGCTTTAAACGATCAAAACGAAGTTTATGCGGTTGTGGCTCTTCAAATCAGCATAAAGGAAATAAATGATGTGATGAAGGATTATACCGGTTTAGGCTCGACAGGAGATACTTATATAGTAGGAAAAGACTTTTTGATGCGTTCTGATTCCCGTCATTCCAAGGAGAGCACTATCCTGAAGCTGAAGGTCGATACGGAAAATATTAAAAGTTGTTTCCGTGACAAGAAAAATGACGTTGAGGGAGAGAGACTTTATACCAACTATCGAAACGAAAAAGTATTAGGGACAAGCGTTTTTATCCCGCGGATGGATTGGGTTTTGGTCGCGGAGATCTCGCAGAAAGAGGCTTTTCTTAGCTTGAACCATTTGCTGGCGATATTTCTCGGCGTGGGGATAGTTCTTTTTTTGTTGATCTATTTCACCTCAAACTGGATAGGAAAGAAGATAAGCGCTCCGATAATCAGGCTGGAGAAGAGCTCCGGGATAATCATGCGGGGAGATTTGAGCCACCGCACGGGGATAAATTCAACTGATGAGATAGGCCAGTTGTCCTCGGCTTTTGATAAAATGACCGGAACATTAGAGGAGCTTTACGGGCACTTGGAGGAAAAGGTGCGGCAGCGAACGATAGAGCTGGAAAAAGCCAATAAAGAACTTGATAGCTTTGTTTATACCGCAAGCCATGACCTCAAAGCCCCGCTTCGGGGAATATCCTCTTTTGCCTCATTTCTGGAGGAAGATTATAAAAACATTCTTGATGCCGAGGGAAAGGATTATGTTTCGGAGATAAAAAAGGGAGCGATAAGGCTCAATAATTTGATCGATGATCTGTTGACCTTATCCAGGATATCGCGCATCAAAAATCCTTACGAGCTGGTTGATATGAATGAGCTTATTAAGTCTATCGTCGAGAGGATCGCTTTTGACATCAAAGAAAATAATGTCGAGATTAAGGTGCAAGAGGGCCTTCCGGGGATTGTTTGCGACCGCATCAAGATGGGCGAGGTTTTACTGAACCTGCTGAACAATGCCGTTAAATTCTCGTCTAAGAGGAGTGACGGACTAAATCCGAAGGTCGAAGTTGCTTACAGGGAAACGGAAGAAGGGCACCTTTTCAGCGTGAAAGATAACGGAATCGGGATTGAGCCGCAATACCAGGATAAAGTATTCGGCTTGTTTAAAAAGCTGCACAAAGACAGCGAGTATTCCGGAACAGGTGCGGGCCTGAGCATAGTTAAGACGGTTATCGACGATCAGGGAGGCAGGATTTGGATCGATTCGGATATCGGGCGCGGAGCGGCCTTTTATTTCACTATACCTAAAGATTTGAAGGCGGCGCCGTTGGAACAAATCGAGACTTGAAATCTTTATTGGCGAAAAAAACACCGGCTCAAGCGCATATTCCAAGGTCACGTCATGTTGAGCCATTTTGGGCGATACATCTCTAAAGAGATTCAACGCTATAGCTCATGTTAAAATGACGAAATGAGGCCGAGGATAAGTGAAAGTTGCCTCTTTGGAAATTTTAGTGGGTAGATACAAGTATTCCCTCCCCCGAAAAGAGTGGGGAGGGAGGCCATCGAAGATGGTCGGGAGGGGGTTTTAACGGCAATCCCCCCACCTAAGCTCCCCAACGCTTTAGCGGGGGGAGGAAAGCAATAGCTGTTTTGCTCATTCAAAGTTTCAAAGAACACGAAGTTGAACAAAAAGAAATTTGGGTGTAGGCCAGAGAAAACATAGAATGGAAAAAACAAGAATTTTAAATATCCTTTTGGTCGAAGATAATGAGGCGGATGCGAAAATCGCTTTGAGGGCCTTTGGAGAGGCAAAGGTGAAAAATAGGATATTTGTCGCAAAAGACGGGCAGGAAGCCCTGGAGTACTTAACTGCGACCGGAAAATATATAAGCCGTAGGGAATTCCCTTTCCCGGACATTATATTGCTTGATATCAATCTTCCTAAATTAAGCGGGTTAGAACTGCTTAAGAAAATAAAGTCAAGCCCCCAACTAAGGGCAGTTCCGGTCGTGATGTTATCCTCATCGGAAGACGAAAAGGATATACGGGAAAGCTATCTTTCTTACGCCAGTTCTTATATAAGAAAGCCGCTGGGCTATGATGATTTTGTTAAAGCAATCGAGATATTTAATTGTTATTGGAATATTTTGGTAAATTTGCCATAATATAGGCGCTTGTGAGGAAAGGTTATTATGGAAAAAAAGATCTTGATAATTGAAGACAGCCTGCAGGACCAAAAGCTTCTGGTTAAGCTATTACAGCGGGAAGGTTACGAAAATATATATACCGCCGAAACAGGCAGAGACGGTATTGCTTTAGCCGAGCAAAAGCACCCTGACTTGGCGCTTATTGATACCAAGCTTCCCGGTATGGATGGTTTTGAAACATGTCGTCGGATAAAGGAGATAGAAGGGCTGGATATAAAAGTAGTTATTATGACCGGTTTGATAGAAACCGTCGATGCGACCAAGGCCAGGGAGGCGGGGTCGGATAATTACTGCGCTAAGACCAGGGATTGCAAACATCTTTTGGAAGCAGTCAAAAAGCTGCTATAGAACAGGAGAATAGATTATGACCGCACAAGATATTATGATCAGGCAAGTTATAACAGTGAAGGCGAATGTCTCGATAAAAGACGCCATAAAATTCCTGGTCAACATAGAGATAAGCGGGCTTGTCGTTGTTGACGATAACAATAAAGCAATAGGTGTCGTGACCGAAAAAGATTTGATAGTCGCCTATGATATGCTCGGGAATATAAACGGGCCGATCAATGATTTTGTAAACAGAGACGTTATATTTGTGGAAGAAACTTCGACAGTCAAAGAAATTTACGATATATTCTTGCAGAATAATATTAAAAGGGTTCCGGTCTTAAGGGACGGGGAAGTTGTCGGAATAATCAGCCGCCGCGATATTTTGCGCGCATTATTAAAAGAAGCCGCTAATTAGCGGTAAAGGAAGGCCTGGAGTGGAAAAAAAGAAAAAAATCTTGATCGTCGACGATGATTTGGGTTTCTCCGAATTATTGCGGATCAGGTTAGGGGAATTAGGATTTAGCGTCGATACGGCGGAGGACGGAATCGGGGGGATCTATAAGCTTGGAGTTGACCAGCCGGATCTGGTTATTTTGGATTTGGTTATGCCGCATATGGACGGTTATACGTTTATCGAAGAACTAAAAAGGATCAAGGGCATCAAGCCGGTTCCCGTTATAGTTTCGACCGTTAAAGAGGTTGCCGAGGAGGCGATAGACGGGAAGATCGTCGTTGACTTCATCGTCAAGCCTTATTCCGAGGCTTCATTATTGGCCAAGATAAGAAAAGCCCTGAAGATTGAAGATAACCGGTTATAAGCGATGCGCAAGTGTACCCACGAAGAGATAGTTTCTGCCCGGGCAGGTAATACAAATAAAAGAAAGCTCCCGATTGCTGTTTTGCTCAATGATATAAGAAGCCTGTATAATGTCGGGTCGGTTTTTCGTACTGCTGACGGAGCCGGTATAGAAAAGGTTTGGCTTTGCGGCATTACCGGGTATCCGCCCAATCCGCAGCTTCAGAAAACCGCTTTAGGGTCGCAGAATTCCGTTTCTTGGGAGTACCGCAAGGACGCCCGCGTATTGATCAGGGAGCTCAGGGAGGAGAAATATCAGATTGTTCTTTTGGAGCAGGCTAAGGGAAGTGTTTTATACAATGAGTTCGAGCCGGAGTTTCCTTTATGCTTGGTCGTCGGAAACGAAATAAAAGGCGTATCCGAGCAATTGCTGAGCGACTGCGATTACGCTGTTGAAATCGAGATGGAAGGGAAAAAGAATTCTTTAAATGCGTCAACTGCCTTTGCGATAGTAGCTTACCATTATCGGAATATTTTTAAGTCACAAAGCGCTTTTTAATAAGAAAATAGTGTTAAAAGTTTTATGAAAATTGTGTATAAAAATGGATTAGAGATATGAAATATTTCCCTCCCCCTTGACGGGGGAGGTTAGGTGGGGGTGATAATTTTAATTTCCACCCTCCCCTTTCCCCTCCCATCGAGGGAGGGGGATCTTAATTGGGAGGCAAAGCACAGAAGCAGAACTTTTTACATAAACAATAAGGAAGGGGCTAAGTATGGTTAAGATAAAAAAAATGAATGTGTTAAGCCTGGCAAAGCTAATGACGGTTATATATTTCTTTTTCGGGCTTGTTTCAGGATTCTTATTTACTATGGCCCATTTGTTTGGGATATCTCTTCCGGCGAGTGCGCAAACAAATACTTACGGCGCGGCTTCGGTTATAGTCCTTCCTATTCTTTATTCCATTGTTGGCTTTTTGAGCGGATTAGCTTTGGCGTTTTTCTTTAATATCGCGGTTAAGTTTGTCGGCGGGCTGGAAGTGGAAAAAGAATAACGCACATATATCCGAGCGATAATCTTATCAGGGATAATTGTTTTGCCTTAGAAATGAAAATAGCGGTTCTTGGTACAGGAGTGATGGGTTATAGCGTTGCCCGGAGGTTTTTATCTTCGGGTAAAGAGGTTATTGTTTACAACCGTACTAAAAGCCGGGCGCTTTCCCTAAAAAAGCAAGGGGCGCAAATCGCCGATAATGCTTTTTCCGCTGTTTGTTCGGCAGATTATATAATAACTCTGTTGACGGACTACTCGGCAATAAATAAGGTTTTATTTCATCCTAAGCTTAAGACCTTGGAGAAGAAAACAGTTGTTCAGATGAGCACTATACTTCCCCGGGAAAGTTTCATTTTAAAGTCCCGCGTTGAGAAAATGCGCGGGATTTATGTCGAATGCCCTGTTTTGGGGAACAAACATCAGGCGGAGGAAGGCGCATTATTGGCGATGGTCGGATCTTTAAAGGCGCAGTTTAATAAGGTCAAATGGCTTTTAAAAATTCTAGATCCTTCACCAAAATATATCGGTAATGTCCCGAAAGCCGCGGCATTAAAGTTGGCTTTGAATAACCTTATTGCTTTTCACGCCGCCGGTTTCTCCTTAAGCTTGGGGCTGGTTGAGAAAGAAGGAATAAATCCCGGGATTTTCGCGGGAATCCTAAGAAGGAGTTCTCTTTACGCCCCGATGTTTGATAAAAAACTGCGGAACTGGCTTAAACGTGATTATGATAATCCGAATTTTGTGACCAGGCATCTTCTTAAGGATATCGAGCTTGTTATAAAAGAAGCTGATTTGCGGAATATATCTTCGCTTGTCCCTGCCGCTATAAAAAAGGAAGTGCAAAAGGCTATTACTCTAGGGTTCGGCGAGAAGGATTATTCGTCAATTTTTAACGCCATAAACAGACTATGTTAGTAGATATTAAAAACCTGACAAAATATTACGGCAAGAAAAAGGCTGTTGATGTTGCCTCGCTCGAAATCGGGAGGGGCGAGATCGTCGGAGTATTAGGAAGAAACGGCGCGGGAAAGACGACTTTAATGCGTGTTTTAACCGGGTTTTTGTCCCCTTCTTCGGGGAAAGTTACAGTCGGGGGTTGCGATATCGTTAAAAACTCTCCCGCGGCTAAAGCTTTGATCGGGTATTTGCCGGAAAACCCCCCGTTATATTTGAATATGTCGGTTTATGATTATCTTCTTTTTGCGGCGCAACTAAAGGATGTACCCAATTTACGGCTTCGAGCTGAGGTTGCACGTGTTTTGGATGTGTGCGATATAAAGGATGTTAAAAGCGAGTTGATCTATACGCTCTCAAAAGGTTACCGCCAAAGGGTCGGGATTGCCCAGGCCATCATTAATGACCCAAAGCTCATCATTCTAGATGAGCCGACGAGCGGGCTTGATCCGCTGCAGATCTTCAAAGTCAGGGCCTTGATTAGAAACTTAGGGAGCGAAAGGACCGTTATCTTGAGCACGCATATTTTATCTGAGATCGATCAAACCGTGCAAAGAGTGATTATACTTAAGGAGGGAAAAATAGTTTTGGATTGTCCCTCGGGCAGAGCGGAAAATAATGCCTCCCTAAATACTTTAGAAGAAACGTTCCTTAACCTTCATAAAGAGGATATGGCTTAATATGAGGAAAATTTTTGCGATCGCCGTAAAAGAGCTAAAAACTTACTTTATGTCCCCCTCGGCATATATCATCCTTATAATTTGTGTCGCGATATTTAATTTCTTCTTTTTTGTTATTATCGACGAAAACAGGGAAGCGACTTTGCGCGATGTGTTTTTAGCGATGCATTTTATATTTATGACGGTAATTCCGATTATTACTATGAAAGTATTTTCGGAAGAAAAAGCTAGCGGGACACTTGAGTTTTTGCTTACAACGCCCACAACCCCGAGCACTATCGTCTTGGGCAAATATTTGGGTAGCGGCATTTTTTTGTCGATAATCATCGCCGTCAGTTCGGTTTACCTGTTTATACTTGAGGTGTTCGGTTCTCCCGATATCCTATCTTCGCTTTGCGGTTATCTGGGAGTTTTACTGCAGGGATGCGCGGCGGTTGCGATAGGCGTTTTTATCTCATCATTGACTAAGAGCCAGGCTATTTCGGGGATTCTGACTTATGTAGTACTTTTTTTCATATATTTCGCCGAAATTCTCAAGAAATATGTGCCGGAGTATTTGTCGGTGATCTTGACTCAGCTTTCATCCTCGAATCGCGCCGAAGGTTTTAATACAGGGGTTATTTCCTTGTCAGACCTGGTTTATTATTTAAGCATAATAATATTTTCGCTGGTCTTATCACGCTTAAGCTTGGAGAGAAGAAATTGAGGAAGGAAAGAATAAATACGGTTATTACTCTTTTTGCCTTGGGCTGTCTTTGCTTGATTATCTCGTCAGCAAAGTCGTTTATCGACTATCATTTTAGCCTGAGCGCCTCCGTACTTTTTGTCGCCGGAATTATTTCGGTTGCCGCTTCTTTCTTGATGATTAAGCCAAATAGCGAAGCAAAGAATAAAACTTATTTTTTAAAGAGTTTTTCTCCTTATCTTTTTTCTTTTCTGCTGCTTGTTTTCCTGTTCCTTGTAAATGCCGGGGTCGCGAAGAAAGATATACGTTTTGATATGACCAAAGGCAAACAGCATACTTTATCCCCCTATACTGCCGATTTTATCTCTAAGCTCGGGGAAGATATTAAGATCACCGTTTTTTATGTCGGGATTGCGCCGAAATATCTTGAGGATTTGCTTAAAGAATTCAACCGTATCTCCAAAGGCAGGATAAATACCGAGATAATCGATCCCTTAGAAAATATCGGTTATGCCTCTTCCTTCGGTAATGTTATAAGCGGGAAGGAAAGCAAGGCTTTTGTGCAGTCCTTGAGGCCGAACGGGATCAGGAAAGAGATCGATTTCAGCGACGGGGTATTGGCCGAGGGGCAGCTGGTTAACGAAATAAACCGCCTTATCCGCCCGGCGCTGAAGGTTTATTTTCTAATGGGCCATGGCGAGGCTGATTACAAAAATGAAAGTGAAAAAGGATTCTCGAAGTTCGCCGAGCTCCTTTCTAAAAATAATTTTATCCCCCGGATATTGCTTCTGGGGACAGGCAACATTATCCCTGAAGATTGCGCAGTATTGATCGTCGCCGGAGCGAAAGAAGAATTGGGGCCTAAGGAAGAGGATGCCATAAATGATTTTCTGCTAAAAGGCGGAGATGTTTTATTCTTGATCGAAAATGTGCTGGTCAGTACCCCGGATAAGCCATTAAGCGCGGAGGAAATGAAAAAGAACCCCTCTTTGAACGGTATTTTAAACCGTTGGGGGATGAACGTCGGGGATGATATAGTGGTCGATATCGCCAGCCATATCAGCGGGGATCCCGGAAGCCCGGCTACAAAAAATTATTTTACTCACCGGGCGATAGTGAAAAACCTCGATTATACCTTTTATGTTCGGCCGCGTTCTATTTCATTTAAATCGGGCAGGCGGGGAACTATTAAACTCGCCCCCTTGGTTTCAAGCCAATCGGCCAAAGAAAGCTGGGGAGAAAAAGACAGGTACCTTGATGTTAAATATAATCCGGGCGTAGATACAACAGGGCCTGTACCATTGGCATTTGTCGCCTGGGAACCGCAAGAGGGAAAAGATTCCTCCGACACGAGGCTGGTTGTTTTCACCGATAGCGATTTCTTAAGCAATAATTTCATCGATTATTACAGCAATGCCGAGATGGGCCTTAATACCGTCAATTGGCTCTCCGAAGCGGATTATATCACCTTCGCCGATAAGAAAAAGGCCGATATTGAGAAATTGAACCTGACCAGCGGGCAAAAAAGGGTAATAGGCGTAATCCTTTTAATTATGCCGGCAATAATTGCTGTGATCGGGATATGCGTCTGGTTAAAAACCGGGGTAAAATAAAATGCCTTTAGCCCCCTTAAGCAAAGAGGCGCATCTGAGGGTCAAAGCAATACATCGTTTGTCCAGGGAAATTAACGGTAAAACGCGGACCAGGCACGAGAAAAAACTTTTAGAGTTAATTAGAAAACATATTGATGAAATCGAGAAACTTTGGGAGAATAAGAATAAACATTTTATAATCGAGACGGGCGATTTGATTGTGCTTTGCCTGGAGCTTATCTTGGAGAATAAAGCCTCTGTGAATAAGGTGATGTTAGGATGTTTTGCCCGTTACGAAAAAAAATTATCCCATTTAATCAAGGAGCGTTCGCAATGACCAAGGTTATGGAGGTAATGACCAAAGAAGTTCTAACCGTTAAGCCTGAAACCCCTATATCGGTTGCCATAAAACTTCTGGTCATGGAGAGGGTTACCGGATTACCTGTGGTCAACGATGATAGTACTATAGTCGGTATTGTCTCGGAAAAGGACTTAATGCGTATTTTGATGGAAAAAGAAAGCCTGAAAGAAAAGACGGTGAGGGATTACATGACAAAAAATGTCCAATCTTTCTCTCCCGATGATAATATGGTCGATGTTTGCAAATTCCTGCTTGATCATAACTTCCGCCGGGTGCCGATAGCTCAAGACGGCAAATTGGTGGGGATAGTATCAAGGCGCGATATCATCAAGCTAATCTGGAAAGAAAAATACGAGCTGGACCAGATTTAACCTATTCTTCTTCTTTAAACCAACCGAAAGTATAGGTTTTCATCTTTGCCTGTTTTTTAAGGTTATCTAAGAATTCCTTAAAAGCTATTTCTTTTTTTCCCGCTAAAAACTCTTCTTTAAATGCTTGTTTTTCCTCGGAAAATTTCTTCGGGTCAAAAGGAGTGAATTCATTAAGGAAAGCGATTATAACGCCGTTTACTGCTTTTAAGGGTGGGCTTAGCCTGTTTTCGTTATTTAGAACAAAAAGTTGTTTTTCCGCATCCGGCAATATACCGAGCATAGAGGCGGCGAGTTTCTTCGACAGCGGCTCGCTTTCCTCAACTTTGAGGCTTAAGGCTGTCAGGCCCGAATCAAAGGATGCTTTGTCTCCATTAAAAGAGGTTTTGATTTTTTCAATGTATTCTTGGGCTGTTTTGAAGGCTGAATCCAGGGCTTTCCGGGCGATTATCTTCTCCCGTATTTTGCTTTTTACCTCATCCAAGGAAGGAGTATATTCCGAGAGTTTTTTCTTGCTTAAAACTATCAGGTATCCTTTTTCGGTCTCAACCGGCTCTTTGATCTCTCCCTCGGGCATTTCAAAAAACCCGATCAACTGCTCATAAGGCCAATCTATATTGTTGCCCGGGTCCTGCAGGGAAATAAAACCGGTTTCTTTGGCCTGGAATTTATATTTTTCCGCAGATTTCTTAAGGTCTTTAGACTTCTTGAAATCATCTAAAATAGCCTTGCCCTTATATTTGGTTTCGACTTTTTTCTGGACACCGGCATCCGGGGGATAAAGTAATTCCACATATTCGAAATTGACCGCATTATTGACGATGAAGTCGGATTTATTCTTTTGATAATAATCGCTTATTTCGGAGTCGCTGGCTGATGCTTCTTTTATCGATTTATCAAGCGGTATAAGAGCGTAGGAAAGTTTGATCTTGTCGTTTTCGGCGCGGTATTCTTCTAAGAGCTCTTCGTCTGTGATGCCAACCCCGGAGGTCGCATCCTTAAATACTTTCTCAACGGTCAATGAGGCCAATACGCTTTTCTCGAAAGTGGCGATATCTGTTTTCAGTGCTTGGCGGATGAGCCGCTTGTATAGTTCAAGGTTGAACTTCTCACCGCTATAAAAAGCCTTATTTTTGGCCAAGTATTCGATTAGGTCTTTTTTAGTTGCCGTAATTTTTCGCCGTTTGGCCTCTTCAAGGATCAGAATCTGGTCCCAGGTTTGGCTTTTAAGGTCGAGGAACATCTTGAATTTAGGGAACAGCTCTCCGAAACGGAATATAGCAAGGGTGCGGGTGTAATCGTAATTGTCCCGGAACTGTTTTGCCGTGATAGTTTTGCCGAAGATCTCTCCGGCAGGGGCCTTATCGGTACTATTTTGCCATGTTAAAGCAACGATTAAGGCCGCAAGAATAATAATGAAAACCGCCAGTCCTATTTTTTTGTATGACATTCGTCCTCCGCTTATAATGGGTATCAAGATGGTTACTAAAAATTATATACGGGCATATTATCTGCCGCAAGACAAATATAAATTAAACTCCTTATCTCAAGACTTTATTTACCTGAAGCTCTGGTTAATATATAATGCTAGGCTATGAAAGAAAAAGAGTTGTCTTCCTTAGTCCATATCGTTGAAGCTTCCGCCGGGAGCGGAAAGACTTATGCCTTGGCAAAGCGCTATTTGCAGCTGCTTTTAAATCCCGAATTCAATTTAGGCGAAATGCCCATTAAAAATATCCTCGCGATAACCTTCACTAATAAAGCTTCTTTGGAGATGAAAGAGAGGATAATTGGGCTCCTTAAATCTATTGCTTTGGGTGACACCACATCTAATGAAGTCAAAGGGATCTTGGATTCTCTTTCCATAGGAGAGAAAGAGGCCCAAAGAAAGTCTTTAGCGGTGATGGAGACAATAATCCACCGGTATAATTATTTTCAGGTCCAGACTATCGATAAGTTTATAAACGCGATTTTATCCGGCTGCGCTTTTAAAGTCGGGCTGACATCGGGCTTTAGGATAAAGACCGATCCCAGAGCGCAGATAGCCGCGAGCTTTGACGCGGTTTTGGACAGGGTACAGGAAGAAAGAATTGCTGTGTTGTTAAACAGATTCCTGGACAATTATCTATTCTTGGAAAACCGGTTGGGCTGGTTCCCGAAAAAAGACATCCTTTCGATACTGCATAACCTGTTTTGCGAGATGAATTCTTTAAGCGGCAATTTTGTTTTAAGCGGGATAAGCCCTGAGGATATTATCAAAGCTAAAAGAGCGGCCTTTAAAGAAATGGGAGCGCTGTATAATGCTCTGCCCGATGGGACGGAGGTAAGGTTCAAATCCAGCCTAGAGAAATTTATAGGGAACAATGAAGGGGTGTTCGATATTGATTCCTTATCCGATTATTTCGCCCGGCCTCAGTTCCCGATAAAGAAAAAGTTTCAAACAACAAAAGAAACCGAGAAAAGCTGGGAGAAGATAAGAAAGGGGTTAAAGGAAATATCCGAGGGAGAGGCGGTATCGTTATTTGACCCATATATTGCCATCTTTAATGAAGTGATGGGGCATTTTATTGATTTTTCCCGCAAGGAAGACAACCTTTTCTTGGGAGAGTTGAATTCCAAGGCCAAACAGCTCTTTGATAAAGACTATATTACCGTCGAGGAGCTTTATTACCGCTTAGCTGCCCGTTTCAGGCATTACTTATTAGATGAATTTCAGGATACGAGCTTTTTGCAGTGGCATAATTTGGAGAAGATGGTCGAGGAGGCGGTATCTACCGGCGGGACTATTTTTTATGTAGGCGATAAAAAACAGGCGATTTATAGTTTTCGCGGGGGCGACATCCGGCTTTTCGATGCGGTCAAAGCAAAGTTTTCTCTTTTCGGGATAAAAGAAGACAGGCTTTCAAATAATTATCGCAGCCAGAAAACAATTGTTGATTTTAACAATTTTCTTTTTTCTCCCGAGAATATCGAGGAGTTCATTACAAAGAAGGAAACAGTCGAAGGGGAAAAGGAGGGAGCGGATAAAAAAACTTTCCTGACGAGAGAAGAGCGCGATATAGTGATCGGCAATTTCAAAGATGCCCGGCAGACTCCTTTAAAGGAAAAAGACAAAGGATACCTGTCCCTGGAGTTGATAGAGGAAGAGGGTGCTCCGAAAGAAGAAATAAAGACGAAGATTTTCGGCCTTATCGAAGAATTAATCGGGCGTTTTGATTACAAAGACATTGCTGTATTGACACGCACAAATTCGCAGGTGGAGGAAGTTACTAACTGGCTAATCGAAAAGGGGCTGGAGGTAGAATCCGAGCGTACTTCAAACATCAAGGGAAACAACATTGTCGAGGAGATAATTTATTTCCTGCGGTTTTTAAGTTCTCCGATAGATAATTTATCTTTTGCTAAATTTATTTCCGGAGATGTTTTTACCCGCGCGGCGGGAATTAGCAGCGAAGCCATCAACGAATTTCTCCTGGGATTACGGGAAAAAGAGTCGAAGGAAAAAGATTTCTATGTCTATCGCGAGTTCCAAAAGAAATTCGCTTCGGTTTGGGATGGGTATATTGATGAGTTCTTTAAAGGCGTTGATCTATGCCCGCTTTATGATTTGGTTGTGGGCATTTACGGACGTTTTGACTGCCAGAACAATTATTATGGCTCCCAGGGTTTTTTAATGCGGTTTTTAGAGCTGATCAAGGAAAAAGAGAACGAGTATCCGTCATTAGAGGAGTTCCTTGATTGCTATGATGAAATGGAGGGGGAAGACCTGTATTTGGATGTACGAGAGCATAATTCAATTCGGGTCATGACCGTCCACAAGGCCAAGGGATTGCAATTCCCTGTCGTTATAATCCCATTCTTATCGATTGGGGTAAAGGTTGGTTCGCAGGGCGAAGATAACAAGATATCTTATATCGCTCATCAGGAAGAGGAAAGAATCAGTCTGATCAAACTAAAAAAAGAATATTATCGTTATTCTCCCCAACTCTTTGAAGTCTATCGTGGTGAGTATATCAAAGGGCTGATCTCGGAGCTCAACAGCGTCTATGTCGCCCTGACAAGGTGCGAATATGAGCTCTACGGTTTTATCCCGAAGAAAGTCGGCAATTCCGACAATCTGATAAGATATCTTCTTCCCGAAGGTGTTTGCAGGGAGGGAGAAAAGGCAGTATATCCGAAGCGAGCCGGCAGAAAAGAAAAATCAAAACTCATATCCCCTTCCGGTTATTGTGACTGGCTCAAGCGGCTAAGCAGCGAATTTCCCGAACCGGAAGTCCTGGCGAGCAGAAGAGAGATCCAAGACGGGGAATTAATCCACCGCCTGCTTTCTGAAATTTTAACCTTTGAAGGGAAAGAGGATGTCTTATCGCAAGGCGATATAAAGCAAAAAATAAAACTGGCCGCAGGAGATGAATCAGTTGCAAAAAGAATTTATTCCAAAATGGAGGGATTTATCAAAGACGGCAATATAAGGAAACTGCTGTTCGTGCCTGGAGGCAGGGTTCTAAACGAAGTTGAGGTGTGCGACCAGTCGGGGAATATGCGCAGGATAGACCGGATGATAATTAAGGATAAAGAGGTAATTCTTGTAGATTTTAAAAGCGGAGAGCCGAAAGACGAAGACCAAAGCCAGGTCGGGGATTATATGCGATTGGCGGAAGGTATTTACCCCGGGCATAAAATAAGCGGCTATTTGATTTATCTCTCGGGTTGTAAGATACAAGAGGTAAGTAAATGATGATAAAGAGGTTAGTCACAGTAATAGTTTTTCTCTCGGCTTTTTTGTTGTTTCAGGTCGAGATGATTGTCGGGAAGATTTTTCTTCCTGTTTTTGGCGGCAGTTATTTTGTGTGGGGAGCTTGCGTTGTTTTTTTTCAAGCGGTATTGCTTTTGGGATATTTTTATGTCAGCTGGTCGACAAAGCGGTTTTCTCTGAAGCAATGCAAGTATTGGCATATTATTTTATCTTTGATCGTGCTTTTTGCTTTCCCGGGTAAGGATTTCCCTTCTCAATATAATACTCATCCTATTCCTATGGTTTTGGATATTTTTATCATTCTTCTTTTGTTCCTGGGCCCGGTGTTTTTTGTTTTATCGACCATGAGCGTTTTCTGGCAAGTTATGATTTCCCGGTGTGATTTTAAGAACCAAGGGAGCCCGTATGTGCTTTTTGCCGCATCAAATCTTGGGTCATTCCTGGGATTGTTGACATATCCGTTCTTTTTCGAGCGGTATTTTGATTTGAGCGTACAGCAATCGATTTGGCGTATTTTGTATTTTCTGCTTCTTTTATTACAGATATCCGCCACATTATTAATCAAAACATCTGCGCGAGAGGAAAAGCAATCGAGCTCGGGCAGTATGGGTAGAGCGGATATTATTCCGTGGGTCCTTTATGGCGCCTCCCCGGTTATTCTTTTTTTGGCCGTTACTAATATCTTGACTTCAGAGGTTGCCCCGATCCCTCTTTTGTGGATTTTGCCGCTTTCTTTGTATCTGTTGTCCTTTGTCCTGAACTTTAAGAAAAAGCCTTTTGCCCCGGAATGGATTAGCCGAAAATTCTATCTAATTGCTTCATTCGGCGCGGTGTTTTATTTCTTCTCTCTAAAGGCTCTTTTGCCGGTAACTATCGAGATCGTTTTTTATCTTTTAATATTGTTCGCCTTCTCGATGTTTTGCCAAAGAAAGCTGTATGAGTCGAAACCCGAGGCAAAGGAACTTCTGCCGGCGTATTATCTTTATATCTCGCTGGGAGGTTTTATCGGAGGGGTTGTAACTTCTTGGATTGCCCCTATGATTTTCGAGAATTTCGCCGAATATCTGCTGGGGATCGGTTTGGGCGTTGTGGCTTTATCCTTGAAAGCCAAACGAGTTTCATTTTCTTTTCTTTATGTGCGTTATTTATTTTATTTTATGGCAATTATGATTTTGTGGCCTGTTCTTTTTCAGTCCTACAGCATAATCGGAGTTTTTATCCTTTTCGAAATAACCCATCTGATCTTTAAGCCCTTGAGCAAGAACGGAATTGCTTTTAGCCTGGCTTTGCTTCTTCTTTTGTTAACGCAAAATATGCTGGAGTCCTTATGGTCAAAAGAAAACTTCTCTTATCGGCACAGAAATTATTACGGGATAACCAGGATCTTCGACGAAATGGGAGTGCGGTTTTTGATGCACGGAACAACCATACACGGGGGGCAATATATAGAAGAGAAGGCGAGGAGAATCCCCCTGACCTATTTTTCTTATAATTCTCCGGTCGGAGAATTATTCTTGAGCCCGGAATTTAAGTTCGGTAAAACAGCGGTCGTCGGCCTAGGGGCAGGAACCTTAGCGGTTTATTCAAAGCCGGGGCGGGACATGGATTTCTTTGAATTGGATAGGGATATGGCTTTAGTCGCCGATAAATATTTCAGTTTCTTAAAATCGGCCGAAGGAAACATCAATATTATTCTGGGCGATGCGCGTATGGCCCTAAAAGGAAAACAGGATGGCATTTATGACCTTATAATAGCGGATGCTTTTAGCGGGGATTCTTTGCCGGCGCATCTGATTAACAAAGAAGCGATGTCCTTATACCGGAGTAAAATTGCTAAGAACGGTATAATATTATTTCATGTCAGTAACCGCTATATCGACGGCGGGTATCCGATTATCGCAACCGCTCTTTCCGAGGGGGCTAATGTTTGCTTGAAAAACGGTCCGGATATTTCGCTTTCTATTTATTTTAGTTCCTGGATAGCTGTTACCTGGGATAGAAGAGCTTACGATACTTTGACCGAAAAGTTGTCCTGGTATAAAGTCAGTTCGAATATTTCAGGACGGGTCCGTCCGTGGAGCGACAAATATTCGAATGTAGTCCCGTTCATAATGCTTAAGGAAATATACTCGTCTTTGACCAAATTTAATTATTTTAAATTATTATGACGAACACAAATAAAGTTTTAACGTTCCCTTTTACCGAAAGCTATATCGAGAATCTAGGCGCCTATATAAACGAAAACTATATAAAAGAGGGAAAGGACCTGCTAAGATTAGCGGTTGTTTTCCCGGGGAAAAGGCCGGGTTTGTTCCTGCGTAAAGCCTTGGCCGGATATCATAAAAAAAGCTTTTTGCCGCCGCAGATATTCAATATTGAGCAATTTGTCGAGAGGATCTTATCTAAGGAAACAAAAGCTAAAATCATCCCCTCTTTGGACGCATGTTACTGCCTTTATCTCATTGCAAAAGAAGAGTGCCGGGAAATACTGGCGGGAAGGGAATCATTCTCTGAATTCTTGCCTTGGGCGGAGGAGATATTGTCCTTTATCGAGCAATTAGACTTAGAGATGATAGATAATGACCAGTTAAAAAGCGTTGAGGCCAATGCCCAGATAGGATATGCCGTCCCTCGGGATATTAACAAGCTGCTCGAGAATATCGTAGTATTGAGGAGGGATTATCACCGGAGGCTTAAAGAAAAGCTGTTCACATCAAAAGGATTGCAGTTCTTGCAGGCATCTTCTGTTGTCGCCGAGAAAGGCCTTGCTGATTTTGATGAGGCCTTGTTCTGCAATTTCTTTTATTTCAACAAGGCCGAGGAAAAGCTGGTTAAGACGCTTCATGAGCAAGGCCTGGCGCGGTTGATATTTCAAGGAGACGAGCGCAAATGGCCGGTATTATCAAAAATAGCCCAGGATTTTAACTGCCGGATAGAAGAGGGAAAAACTGTTCCTAAGCCGGATTTTAATCTGCGGCTTATATCCTGCCCGGATCTGCATTCGGAGGTTTGCTCGGTTAGGGAAGTGTTGAAAGGCGTTAAATCTTTGAATGAAACCGTGGTGGTCTTGCCGGATGCGGAAAACCTTATCCCGCTTTTAGCGGAAATCTCTCCGGTAGTCGAGGATTTAAACGTTTCTTTGGGTTATCCGGCAAAGCGCAGCAGCCTTTTTGTCCTTTTTGAACTTACCTTGAAATCTCAGCTATCGCGCAAGAAAGGCAAGTATTATATGCGCGATTATCTTCGGGCAATGCGGCATCCATTTGTGAAAAACTTATCTTTTGAAGGCGGCAGCGCGATTACCCGGGTACTTATACACAAAATCGAAGAGTTTTTAAAAGGGAAATACCGGTCGGAAATCGCTGGGCGGATTTTCCTCAGCCTATCAGAAATAATGGATTGCGAAGATTTGTTTATTTCCGCCAAAGAAACACTTGCCGCAATGGGCCAAAAAGCCGAAGCGGCTCTTTTAAAAAACACTTTGAAAACAGTTCACCAAACGGTTTTCTCCGGGTGGGAAAAGGTAAGGAGTTTTGCGGATTTTGCCGCGCAGCTTGAGGTAAGTTTACGTCTTTTTACCCAAAAGGGGTTAATAAAGCAATACCCGCTTAATGTAAATACCGCCGAGAGGTTGTGGGAGATAAAAGAAGGCTTTGAGGCCTTGAGCTTTGCTTCGGAAGATTTCCCTTTAGAAGAGCTTTTCCGGATTTTTAAAGACAGGATATCGCGCGCGGCGATTTCTTTCTCGGGGACCCCGTTAAAGGGATTGCAGGTTTTAGGCGCGCTCGAAACCCGGGCGCTTAATTTTAAGGATGTTGTGATCATGGACGTTAACGAAGGAACCTGGCCGAAACTAAAGGTCTATGAGCCGCTTGTCCCCAGAGAGATAAAAATAAGCCTTCGGCTTGACAGCTTGGAGCTTGAGGAGGAGATTCAGCGCTACCAGTTTATGCGCCTTATCTCATCGGCGGAAAACGTTTATCTATTTTACCAGGAGAACAAAGAAAAAGAAAAAAGCCGCTTTGTACAGGAGCTTGTCTGGGAGAAAGAGAAGGAGGAGAAAAAGACAGGTGTTTTAATGCCGTCGGAGGCGGGATTCAACGCCGGGACATCTGCGGGGAAAAGATCCGTTAAGAAAAGCCCGTCGGTAATACGTTTTTTGCGCGGGCATTCTTTTTCAGCCTCCAGCCTCAATACATACCTAAAGGACCCGATGGAATTTTATTTCAGCTATGTGCTGGGGCTTAAGGACCAAGAGGACCTCCTTGATGAACCGGAGGGGAAACACATCGGGATATTTGTCCATGAGCTTTTGGAAAATTGTTTCAAACGATTTTTAAACAAGAAACCGGATATTGACAGTGCTTTTTGCGCGTATTTTATGGGTGAATTTGAGAAGAGATTTGCCGCGGCCTTTGGGAATTCTCTGCGCAACGATGATTTCCTTTTAAAATTTATTCTTGAGGAAAGGCTCAAGAGGTTTTTAGAAAAAGAGCGGAATAATACCGATAGGAATATCCAAAAACTGCTTTTTCTGGAACAAAAATTCAAAGATACGATATCTTTATCCTGCGGGGATATTAAATTTAGCTATATTGTCGATCGGGTCGACCTTCTTGAAGACGGCACGATACAGGTCATCGATTATAAAACCGGCAGCCTTGATCAAATCCCGAAAGGTTTCGCCACCCTTGATTCTATGGAATTGTCCCGCGAAAATATCAGAGATAACTTAAGGTCTTTCCAACTGCCACTGTATATTTATTATCTTCACAAAAACTTCCCGAATGATAAAATAGACGCAGTGTTATACAGCCTGCGCACCATGGAGTTCAAAAGGCTCTCTATCGGCAAAGAAATAGCCGATTATAACGCGGCGATAAAATCTTATTTGCGTATCTTGGATTTTGTGATGGCGGAGATCTTGAATCCGGATATTGATTTCATAGAGGACAAAAGTAAAACATATTAAAGAAAGGGAGAGTAACAGATGATAAGAAAGAAATTTTTACTATTCATTTTAGCTTTTGTTTTGGTTTGTGGTTATGCCCGGGCCGATGAGGTTTTAAAAACGACTCTGGATGACCAAACGGATGTTGAGGTAACGGTTTATAACAGTAATTTGGGGCTGGTCAAAGATACCAGGAGCGTCAGCCTGCCGCCTGCCGAAGGGAAGGAGCTTCGCTTTATGGACGTAGCCGCTTATATCAATCCGGCGACGGTGCATGTGAAGTCTTTGAATGCTGCCGATAGCTTTTCCGTCTGGGAGCAGAATTACGAATATGACCTTATAAGCGATTCTAAATTGTTGGATAAATTCGTCGGCAAGAAAATTAAGCTTATCGAAAAGAATCAATATCAAGATACGACAAAAACCATAGAGGCTACTTTGCTTAGCAATAATAGCGGGCAGATCTATCAGATCGACAAAGAGATCTATCTCGGTTACCCGGGGATGCGGGTTTTGCCGGAGATTCCCGAAAACCTGATCGCCAAGCCGACTTTAATGTGGCTTTATTCGAGCAAAGAAGATTTAAAGCATGATCTGCAGGTATCGTATTTGACGGACAATATCAGCTGGAAAGCCGATTATATTTTGGTTGTCGACAAAGAAGACAAATCCGCAGACTTATCCGGCTGGGTCACGATCGACAATAAAAGCGGCACTATATACGAAAAAGCAAAGCTAAAATTGGTAGCCGGAGAAGTAAATCAAGTTTCACCCATAAGGATGAAAAAGGCAAACGTTTTTGAAAGGCAGGAGCAGATGGATGGCTTCGGCGGTTCCCAATTTGTTGAAAAAGGCCTTTTTGAGTATCATTTGTATGACCTGCAAAGACGGACAACTATAAAAGACAATCAAACCAAACAGATCAGCTTGCTTGAGGCAAACAATGTTTCCGTAACGAAAGAAATGCTTCTTATCGGGCAGGAGAGTTTTTATATGTCGCGGTATCAGGGTAAGATTCCTAAGCAGGCGATTAATGTTTATATCAAGTTTAAAAATGAAGAAAAAAATAAATTAGGTATGCCGCTTCCCGCAGGCATTATGCGGCTTTATAAAAAAGACCAAGAGGAAAGCCTGCAGTTTGTAGGAGAGGATAAAATCGAGCATACCCCGAAAGATGAGGAGATTAAGCTTTTAGTCGGGGAAGCTTTTGATGTTGTTGCCGAGCGGGTGCAGACTGATTTTAAGCAAATAACCACCCGGATGTATGAAAGTTCCTGGGAAATTACTCTGAGGAATCATAAGGAGGAAGATGTTACAATAGGGGTGGTTGAGCCATTGCACGGCAACTGGAACATTGTCTTCAGTAGTTTGCCTTTTGAGAAAAAAGACGCTTTTACCGTTCAATTCAATGCCGCAGTCCCTAAAAACGGGGAAGTTAAAGTAAATTATACCGTAAGGGTTGGGATTGATTAGTCGCAAGTCATTATTTAGTAAGCATTTAAGGAAATAGACAGTAGTTTTTTATTTGGATTTTTCATTTTTTAAGCTTTATTTTACCTTTGTTTAAGAAAGCGGTTTCTCAAAAATGAATGTTGCTACTTGTTTATTTTCATATATAAACTATACTTTCTTTTGGGTAAACGTTCTTTAAAAATCAAGAGTACGACAAAGCCAAACCTCGGGTAACCGGGGGACGGAAAGCCGACAGTCCCTTTATTAAGGGAGGCTGGGTTGCCGAAATAGCAAATTTCGATTGTTTTAGCCCTGTTTCTCTTATGAGGAACAGGGCTTTTTTAATGAGCCCCAAACTTACGGAACGATAGTGAACGTAAGTTTGATGGGCGAATTAACCCCCGAAAACGCTCTGGCGTTTTCTGGGGGTATTAAGATGTCGGTTTACCCCCGAAAACGCTCTGGCGTTTTCTGGGGGTATTAAGATGTCGGTTTACCCCC
>JADFZM010000004.1:5535-21612 GCA_015232535.1 Candidatus Omnitrophota bacterium | reverse complement strand
CGAAAATGCTCTTGCATTTTCTGGGGGTATTAAGATGTCGGTTTACCGCCCGAAAATGCTCTTGCATTTTCTGGGGGTATTAAAATGTCGGTTTACCGCCCGAAAACGATATCGCGTTTTCTGGGGGTATTCAAAGGTTAATCAACCCCGCAAAGCGGGGTAAAAACAGGGGGGATAAAAATGAAAAAATCAATTCTTTTAGTAACCGCTTCAATGTTTCTGATCGGTTGCGCGTCAAGCCCGATCAAGCAGGGAATGAGCAAAGAGCAAGTTTTGCAGGCCTGGGGTGAACCGACTGCTATAAGGAACAATAAAAACAGCTGTTGCCGGGAAAAAGGCGAGGAAGCCTGGCATTATTTTGACTCTAACGCGCTTTTCTCCTCCCAAGAAAAAAGCGTTGTTTTTAAAGGCGAAGAAGTTAAGTATGTGTTTCGTTATTAATCAGTAAATAAGCACTAAAACCGCCACGGAAAAACAGGCGGCCGGAAATTTCCGGCCGCCTGTTTTGTTTTGCCCAACAGTCTTGAAAAAAGACTAAATTGTGTTCCCATCTTTGAGCTTAAGGATTATATTGTATTTTGCTATGTAAAAACAATCATTTGCCAAAGAAAGCTTATTGGAAAATTGCTTTGTAGCCGAGAAAAAGTAGAGGGAAAGTGGTCAGGCATTAAGGATATATTTATCATCTTAGCCTGGTATGCCATTTCTAGATTTTATCTTTATTCTGTTGGGGTAAGATTTAGCACTGCTTCGCTGGATAATTATATTCAATTTATCGACCCATTTTTGCTAAAAAGTAGATTTGCGGAATCAATCCTTTATTCTCATACCCAACCTCCTTTGTTTAATATTTATTTAGGATCGGCGTTAAAGATATTTCCCGGAGGCTTCTCTTTATTTTTTCATTGGACGTTTTTAGCGGTCGGCTTATGTTTTTCTTTATGTGTTTTTGCGCTGATGGTTAGATTAAGGGTCCGAAAAAGCATTGCTCATGCCTTAACTTTACTCTTTTTTATAAGCCCGGAGGTGATTCTATACGAGAACAACTTATATCTATCTTATCCGGCGGCTTTTCTTATCTGTTTAGCCTGCTATTTCCTAAATAGGGCTCTGGAAAGTCAACACAATAAGCACTGGTTTGGGCTTTTTGCGATCTGCGGAGCTTTAGTTTTATTGCTTAGCTTTTTTAATTTGGCCTGGTACATGCTGATTTTGCTTGCATTAATTCTGGGATTAAAGAAAGTAAGTAAAAAGATATTAATAGCATCGCTTTTGCCCTTATTCATGATTTTGGCTTTATGTTCCAAGAATTATTTTCTCTTCGGAAAATTCGCTTCTTCGTTGGGGTTTTTTAATTTTCAGGTAGCAAAAATGGTTATATTCAGCATGCCTTCCGATAAGGTTCAGGAATTAATAGATAACAAAAATATTTCAGCTTTAACCGCTAATGAGATACAGCATCCGTTTTATATCGGGCAAGCGGCGTATAATAGGAAAGATATTCCTGAGGCAGGGATACCTCTTATTGACGAATTTTATAAGTCAACCGGATATCCCAACATTGAGAGTAAATATCATTTGGCGTCTTTTTATATGTACGGTAAAGACGTCAATTATTTATTCAGGAAAAATTTGAAATACTATTTCCGAACCATCCATGATAATATGCTTGTCTATTCCTTCCCCGGCCCCACTGATGCCCATCCGTTTCCTAATCGGGATAAGATAGCAGGATATGAGGACAGGTTCCATTTTATGTTCCGATATTTAAACAAGATTAATTCAGGAAAATTATATACTGAAAAGTTATGGGGGGCTCCGGACTTTAAGACGATAAAATACGATCGTTTAAGCGTATTCTTTTTAATAGTAACTGTTGCTTTTTATGTGTCGCTAATTATTTTTATCCCGATCCTTTTGATATCTATGTATAAAAAAGGCGAAAAAGATATTGGTTTTATTCCCTCGACTTTGTTCATGTGGTTAAGCATTGTTTATGTAAGCTTAGTCGGTATATTTTTCTCTGATTTCGGCCAAAACAGATACCGTTTTTATATTCAGGTATTTTATTTTGTTTTTATTGGTATCGCGGCTTCAAACCTGCTTGAGAAATTCTCGAAAAGGAACGCTCCGAAATAATATTAGTGCTTTGTATTGTATACCAGTCTGCCTTTGTTTGTTCGCATGCGCGTTTTCTAGTGTTATACTTATAGTGTGGTTATAAAAGAGTGGAAAGTATAGCTTTAACAATATGATTAAGAAACTTAAACAATGGAATATGGTTACCTTTGCCCATCATTTGCTACAACATAAGACAGGACTAATGCTTTCGATGCGCGCTTTAGCATCTGCGGCGGTTACAGCGTTTTTCCTTGTGAGCGGATCTTATGGGCTTGCTGCAAACCTTCCTAACTTCAGTCAGGGAGACTTACCTAAAAGTACACGTTTATTAACGTTTGATGAAATCCTTTCAGCTCCCAGTGCTCATAAACGATCGAGGATCATGAGCGTCGATTTAAAAAATCGGCTTACTGAAAAAGATAAAATCACAGACGCCGTAAAAAAATATTTTTATACGGATCAGATAGCAAAAGAGGAAATATTCAGCAGTCTAAATATCGAGAATTTTCGTGTTAGTTACTTTAAAATCATACCGGCTTCTGTGGGGGAAATTATCTATTTAGAATTAAACCAATATCATCAGCAGTATCAGGTCGAAAGCGCAAAAATACGGTTCGTATTAAGAAATTTTCCCCAGAAAAACACCCAACTAGTATATTGTTCAACCAATATATACAAAAACCTGCCCTTGACAGAAAGTACCCCATCAATTGATATATCAGCTTTAGAAAAGAAGGCGCGCCAAGCCCTAGGATTACATTCCGAGATTAAACTCAAAGAAAAAGAAAGTTCTGTGAAGTATCTTCTCGGAAAATGGAGATGGATTTATCAGGCGTCTTCCAAAGAAAAACCTGGCCTATATTCTATTGTTGACAGAACTTCTGGAGAAGTCTTTGTGGTTGATAAGAGACATTTCGCTTACCAAATAACTCAACCAGTCAACGGGATAAAAGGAAGAATACAAGGCCGTGGCATTCTCTTTGATCCGCATTCGTCAGAATTGGATATATTAAAATTAACGGATTTGGCAGTGATGCTATCCTCAGGGCAGTCAATTTATACAGATGCTTATGGAGATTTTACATTTCCTCAGACCGACACAGCCGTTGTTTCGGCCACTCTTAAAGGCCGTTGGGCTGATGTGCATTCGGCAATTAGTCCAACGCTATATTTTGAAGATTGGACAGAACCAGGAGAATTCATTTCTGTCCTTTTTAATCCCACAGATATGGAAGAAGATCCCACGGCTCAGATCAATGGTTATTGGCATACGACATTTATCCATAACTATCTGCAGGGTCATTTTGGAGGAGCTCTTCCTGAGATCGATTTTCCGATTACTGTCAATGTGAACCGTGAGGATGGATTAACCTTTTATTTAAATTCGGTGATCAATTTTGCCAAGTCGAACGATTCTAGTCCTAATAAGGCTTTTGATACAGTTATTTATCACGAATATGGACACTTTGTCGATGATATGGCCGGCGGTGTCCCAGAGCATGTGCAGGGCAATGGATTGAGCGAGGGATGGGGGGACACAATAGCCTGCTTCGCGACAAAACAGCCGCTTGTTTTTGAAGGTTTATGGGGAGAGGGAAGTTCTGGGCGCCGTTGTGATAACGATTATCAATTTCCTCCCAGCGGTGTAGATGAAATGCATGCCTTGGGCCAAGCATGGTCGGGATTTGCCTGGCATCTGCGGGAAAATTTGATTGCAAAATATGGTGAAAGGCTCGGCAATGAAATTGCTGAGGAACTGATACTTCCGGTCATCGTCGGTAATCCCTCGGATATCCCCGCGGCAGTGGTTGACACAATTTTGCGTGATGATGATGACGAAAACCTTTTCAACGGAACGCCAAATTTCAATGAAATTATCGGTGCTGCTCATCGCCACGCTCTTTTGGTCTTAACTCATGATTCTTCTGTGGCTTCTTTAGATGAGTTGGATGAAGACGGCTATGCGCATAGACTGCAGCAAAGTTCAGTTACTATTACAGGGACGGCGGACAGCGCTAACATTGGTATTCCTATGCAACAGTATGAAATGTTTTATGGAATAGGTGACTTTCCATCAGAATGGATTCCCATAGGTTCCCCCTCGACAACTCCTGTGAACAGTGGCCCATTAGGTATTTGGGATTTTTCTGGATTGCCTGAGGGGCTGTATGCTCTGCGATTGCTTGTGACGACAGTGGTTCCGGGGTATCAGTTTGAACATATAAATTATTTAATCCTGTCTGATAATGATCCGCCCGTGCAGATTACAACAGATCCTCATTTTCAGCAAAAGCCTGCTATTTCTGGTGATCTTGTTGTTTGGGAGGATCAACGTAACGGCAATAATGACATCTATTTCTATGATTTAACTTCCGGGATAGAAACACAGATCACTGATGAATTTGCTTATCAGGGAACGCCAGACATAGATGGGGATTACATCGTCTGGGAGGACATGCGCAATGGCAATCGCGATGTGTATCTTTATAATGTCGTCACGCAAACCGAAATGGCTGTTACACATGATTCGTCTCATCAATATGCGCCAAAGATATCGGGAGACACAATCGTTTGGCATGATTACAGGAACGGACGCTATAATATCTATTTATATCAGATTTCCGAAGGGTTGATTCAACAAATTACCAATAACCCGGCTGATCAGCAAAATCCAAATATTGACGGAAATCGTATTGTCTGGCAGGACCGCCGAAACGGAAGCAACTACGACATTTATCTTTATGATATTTCCACTGGTCAAGAACAGCAGATAACGTCTAATCCTGCTGACCAGAAAAACCCGGTGATTTCCGGTGACCTCATTGCCTGGTACGACAAACGAGATGGAATAGAAAATATCTACGTTTATAATTTAACAACCCATGAAGAACAAAAAATTACCAATGATAATCTCACTGTAGAACAGCAACCGAGCATTCATCAAGGGCTGATTGCCTGGGTACAACACGACATGGTATCATATGATTTTGATATCTTTACATATGAGTATGCTACCGGGCAAACCCGTCAAATAACCTTTGATCCTTACTCTCTAACTGAGCCGTCTATTTTTGGCAATCGAATTGTTTGGACAGATTACCATAACGGAAACTATGATATTTATTTGCTCGAGATGTAATGAATCTGGGTGAAATCCATGGCCCTTAATTAATGAGATCGTGACCAGGCAAGCCTCTCGCTCATTTTTTTAAAGTTCTTCACCAAATTGTTTAAGAATCTTCACCGTTTCACCCTGTAAAGATTTCAAACTAAACGTTTTCCCGATTAATTTACCTGGAGGGATTCCGACAGATTTTGAGAAGGCCTTATTGACTTTTAGAATGCAGAACTTGTTGTTATGAAAGGAGCTGAGGTCTTCGATTGAATCAAAGGCTGCATCCCATCCGTCAATCAAGTTTTGTTTTTTACTAGGTTATTTTTATTAATTTTAACTATATTATGCCCTAAACCTTCTTTCCTCGTAATAATCCAACTGTAATAATATCTTGTTTTTCCAAAGTCTCCGTCTCTTGAGTTGATTGAGTCAGGTTGAAGGGACAAATAATTATTGAAATAATTATGGGGATGCATACTCAATTAAATGGGTATGCGTCTCCGGAACTCCCGTAAATTCAATATTCGAATCCGTCGGCTTTATTCTAAAAAGTGTTGATAAATCAACGGGGCTGCGCAGCGACCAAACATTTATCCTAACCGGCCAATCTACTCCCGATTATTATCTGGATAAACTTAAGAAACTTGTTTTCTTTGACGAAGAACGAAATAAACATTTGACATTTTGTGCAAATAATTTTTAACTCTTGGCCAGCACAATTGCTCAGCTTTACAAGCAGCGCTGGAAGATTGAATTGTTTTTTAAATGGATCACACAAAATCTGCGCATTAAAGCATTTTTCGGCAGATCTCAAAACGTCGTTAAAACTCAAAGTTGGATCGCGATAGCTGTATCCCTCTTAGTTGCCACAATTAAAAACGCTTAAAAGGCGAGAAGGAACTTTACATAATTATACAGATTTTATACGTCACGGCTTTTGAAGAAATAAAGCTTTTTCATCTATTGGATAATTCAGATAATAATTTATTAAATATGGGAAATCATAACCAGTTGCAATTATTCACTTAATAACCGGACACCTGTGGGCTTCAGCCCTTGATATTTAATTGAATTGTATATTAATTGACTAATACTATTAATTATGATAATTTACACAATACTTTTTAACCCTAGGGAGAAGTATAAAGAATGGGAGCTAAGGCTAAGATAGGGATTATCGGTTGCGGTAATATGGGTTCGGCGATAATGAATGGGATCCGCGGAAAATTTACCGTTTTGGCCGCGGAAAAATCGCTCGAGCAAGCCGAGAAATTTAAAAAAGCCTTTGGTTTAAAGACAAGGCCTTTGCCGGAGGTCGCCGCAAAATCAGATATTATTATTTTGGCGGTCAAGCCGCAGGATTTTGATGCGGTTTTAGATGAGATTAAGCCGTTCATTTCTAAGGAAAAACTGTTTATTTCAATCGCTGCCGGAATTCCGATCGATTTCATCAATAAAAAGCTTGGTAAGAACATTAAAGTAATACGAACGATGCCGAATCTTCCCTTGCAAATCGGCTTAGGGATGACCGCGATAGCCAAGTCGAAGAATGCGGGAGCACAGGATCTTGATATTGCGGTAAAAATATTTAGTAGTGTCGGAGAGGTACTAATTGTCGATGAGAAATATTTAAACGCGGTAACGGCCGTTTCCGGAAGCGGGCCGGCTTATGTTTTTCTTTTTGTCGAGCTTTTTGTCGAATCGGCTATAAAATTAGGTTTTTCCAAAGAGCAGGCGATAAAGCTGGTCGGGCAAACGATAAAAGGTTCAATGGCGCTTCTGAACCAAAGTAAAGTATGCCCGAAGGAATTACGCGCCAAAGTTACTTCAAAAGGCGGGACTACCCAGGCGGCAATGGATGTTTTCTTTGCCTCAAAGGTTGATAAGATCTTCGATGAGGCTCTGTCAGCCGCCTGTAAAAGGGCTAAAGAATTATCTAATAAATAAATATTTATAAAATACATTCTGGAGGGAAAAAGATATGGCAAAAGTCGGAATTATAGGCGGTAGCGGTTTGTACGAGATCGACGGAATAGAAAAGGTTAAGCGGGTTGATATATTAACCCCCTTCGGTAAACCTTCGGATAGTTATGTGACCGGAACTATCGATGGGGCGGAGGTTGTTTTTTTATCCCGCCACGGCCGCGGCCATAAAGTATCGCCGAGCGAAATAAATTATAGGGCGAATATTTTTGGGATGAAAAAACTCGGAGTTGAGGCGATCGTCTCCGTTTCGGCGGTAGGAAGCCTAAAGCAGGAATTAAAGCCGATGGATTTTGTCATTCCGGACCAGTTTTTAGACCGCACCAACCGCGCACGACAGGCGACATTCTTTACCGATGGAATAGTCGGGCATGTGGCTTTTGCCGATCCGGTTTCTCCGGAAATCGCCGATATTTTATTCGAGAGCGCAAAAAAATGCTCCGTTAAGGTCCATAAAGGCGGAACTTATGTGAATATGGAAGGCCCGCAATTCTCGACTAAGGCCGAGTCCAAGCTTTATCGCAGCTGGGGAATGGACATTATCGGAATGACCAATATGACGGAGGCCAAGCTCGCCCGGGAAGCGGAGATTTCTTATGGCACTTTGGCGGCGGTTACCGATTATGACTGCTGGCATCCCGAGCATGACAGCGTGACCGTTGAGATGATAATTGCCAATCTGACTAAAAATATCGAGAACGCCAAGAAGATAATCAAAATCGCCGTATCCAAAATCAGCCGCCTTAAGGAATTCAGCGCCGCTAATGCTTTAAAGTTCGCGCTTATTACCAATCCCGACGCTATCCCGAAGGAATTGAAGACGAAACTGGAAATAATAATAGGCAAATATATTAAATAAAATGAGCGAAAGCAATCAGCAAAACCAGGATTTTCAAAGCACTCTTAATTTGCCGAACACGTCTTTTTCCATGAAGGCCGACTTGGCGCAAAAAGAGCCCATGATCTTAGGAAAATGGGGGCAGGAAAACCTGCATCGTAAATTGAGCGAGAAAAGCCGCGGTAAAAAAGAATTTATTTTGCACGACGGGCCGCCGTATGCTAACGGCCATATCCATATCGGCCACGCGCTAAATAAGATCTTAAAAGATTTTATCGTCAAGACAAAAGCGATGCAGGGTTTTGACAGCCATTATCTTCCCGGCTGGGATTGCCACGGATTGCCTATCGAGCATCAATTATTCAAGGAGCTTAAGAAGCACAAGAGCGAAGTTGATTGCGTTGATTTCCGCAAGAAAGCTCATGAGTATGCGATGAAGTTTGTTTCCATCCAAAGGGAAGAATTCAAGCGTTTGGGAATTTTCGGCGAATGGGATGAACCATACCTGACCTTGAATCCCGAATATGAATATTGGATCTTAAAATCGCTAGCCGCTTTAAATGATAAAGGGTATATCTACCGCGGGCTGAAGCCCGTCAACTGGTGCGCGAAATGCGAGACCGCCCTCGCAGAGGCGGAGGTGGAATATGAAAATCATACCTCGCCTTCGATATATGTCAAATTTGCTGTTTCTAACCCGGAAGCCTTAGGCGCGGAATTTAAAACAAAGAAAGTTTATCTTTTAGTATGGACGACAACTCCTTGGACTCTCTTGGCGAATGTGGCGGTATGTGTGAACGCTGCTTTCCGATATGTTTTACTTGAATCGAATAATGAGCTTTGGGTCGTTGAGAAAACATTATCTTCTTCTGTTATGGAAAAAGCCGGAATAAAGGAATTTAAAATAGTCAAGGAAATTGAAGGCCAGGCTCTTACCAAGTTGAAATATAACCATCCTTTAGGCATAAGAAAAGATTCTCCCGTTGTTGCCGGCGATTATGTTACGAAAGAAGACGGAACGGGGCTGGTCCACACCGCGCCCGGCCACGGCCAGGATGATTATGAGACCGGGCTTCGATACAACTTGGAAGTTATCATGCCGGTTAATGATAGGGGCGTATATACCCAGGATGCGGGAGTTTATCAGGGAGAACATGTTTTTAAAGCTAATGATAAAATCGTCGAGGATTTGAAAAATCGCGGCGAACTTTTAAAGAGCGAGGCGGTAACTCATTCTTATCCGCATTGTTGGAGGTGCAAATCACCGGTAATATTCCGGGCGACAAAGCAGTGGTTTCTGGCAGTTGATCATGACAATTTACGGAAACGCCTGGCGGATATAATCAAAAAAGACGTGGAATGGATTCCTTCCTCGGGTGAGGAAAGGATTTTGGGCATGGTATCCTTAAGGCCGGATTGGTGTTTATCGCGGCAGCGTTATTGGGGCGTTCCGATACCCGCCATTGAATGCCGCTCTTGCGGTCACAGGGATTTATTTTCCGAAGTTATCAATAAATTTGCCGATATCGCGAAGACAGAAGGGACAGACGCCTGGTTTGAAAGGCCGGAAAACGATTTTGTTTCTGCCTCAATCAAGTGCTCTAAATGCGGGAAAAAAGATTTTGTTAAAACATACGATATTCTTGATGTATGGTTCGATTCCGGAGTTAGCCATCAGGCGGTTGTTAAGGGAGTGCTTAAAAAAGACCTTCCGGTCGATATGTACCTTGAGGGTTCCGATCAGCACCGAGGATGGTTCCAGTCCTCATTGATCCCGGCGGTTGCAATGGAAGGCAAAGCGCCTTTTAAAGCGGTCTTGACCCACGGCTTTGTAGTCGATGGCGAAGGCAGAAAGATGTCAAAATCGCTGGGGAATGTAGTTGCTCCCCAGGATATAATCAAACAAAGCGGCGCGGATATATTACGGCTGTGGGTAGCCTCAAGCTCCTACAGCGAGGATGTGCGCATTTCAAAAGAAACGTTGACGCGCCTAAGTGATGCCTACCGCAAGATAAGAAACACTATCCGTTATATTTTAGGGAACTTGTCGGATTTTGACCCCGATTCGGATTCCTTACAATACAAGGAGTTGGTTGATCTGGACAAGTGGGCTTTATTCAAGCTGGGCGAATATGTGTCGTCGATAAAAGACAGTTATAATAAATACGAATTTGCCAAGGCCTATAATTCGATTTATACTTTCTGCAACGAGGATTTGAGCAGTTTTTATCTTGACATCCTCAAGGACAGATTGTATACTTCTGCAGCCAAATCACGGGAACGCACCTCAGCACAGACAGTTCTTTACCAGATCTTGAATCACTTGGTCCGCCTTTTAGCGCCTTTAGCCTGCTACACCTCCGAGGAGGTCTTTTGGGCGATGCCGAAGGGACAAGGCCTCCAAGCGGCGGATAGTGTCCATCTTTTGGAATGGCTGGATGTTCCGGAAATTTGGCAAGATGCTAGAATTCATGATAAATTTGATATCTTGATCCGGATCAGGCCTTTTGTATTAAAAGCGCTGGAAGAAAAAAGAAGAGACGGCTTGATCGGAAGCTCTTTGGAAGCAAAGGTAATATTCGTTTCATCCGGCAAACGGGATTTAGAATATTTTCTTTCAAACAGGGATATGTTGCCGGCGGCTTTCATTGTTTCCCAGGTAGAAATAAAAGAGGAAGCGGTCGAAACCGGTATAGACGCAGATTTCCCGAACACGAAAATATTGATCGAACGGGCGCCCGGGCAAAAATGCCCGCGCTGCTGGAATGTAAAACTGGATATTGGAAAAGAAAAAAGTTTTTCCGCTCTATGCGGGCGCTGTGCGACAATTGTAAAGGAGATAAAGGATGCCAAATAAAAAAGAACCGGGGAAAGTTTTGACCCAGTTGAATAAAAAAGAGCTTGAGACATACGAGAAGGAACTGCTCAAGCTAAAAGAAGACATTGTCCATGATATCAAAAACATGCACGACAATACCCGTTCCGGGGATAACGAATCCAAAGACCTCTCCGGGCATGTTATGCATATGGCGGATGTCGCTACCGATATGTATGATAAAGAGTTTAATCTGGGTTTAGCCTCAAAAGACCGGGAGCTTCTGCAGGAAATTGAAGATGCCCTCCAACGCATCAAAGAAGGCACATTCGGGGTTTGCATAGCAACGGGAAAGCATATTACCAAAGCCCGCTTAAAAGCTATTCCCTATGTCAAATACTGTCTGGATTACCAAGAACAGCTGGATAGCAAAAAACGTTAAAACTTCTTCTTTGGCGGCTGATAAATGACTCATGATACAAGTCGTTCCCATTTTGATATTTTTTTATCCCTCCTTGTAACTTTAACAATAGTAATTGTCGATCGGATAACAAAGTCTTTTTTTACTGATATACTTTCTCTCGGGGAATCAATCCCCATAATTAAGGGGATCTTCCATATGACTTTGGTTTATAATACCGGAATCGCTTTCGGGCTTTTCAAGGACCAGGGAATTGTTTTCATTATCATGCCTTTGATCGCGATAATCCTTCTGGCCTTTAATATTTATTATTACCGGCAAAACGACGAGGCCTTGAGCAGGGCTTATATTATCGCTTTTTCTCTTATCTTGGGCGGGGCAATAGGTAATTTGATCGACCGCATTGCTTACGGCCATGTGATTGATTTTATCGATTTCCGAGTTTGGCCGGTCTTTAATGTAGCGGATAGCGCTATAAGTATCGGCGCGGTTATTGTGGCCATAAAATGTTTCCGATTATCTGCAAAATAGGGGTGATCCCGGTTTATTCATACGGGCTGATGCTGGCGATAGCTGTTATCGTCGGGTCTTCTTTTATGGCCCGGGAAGCTAAGAGTTCAGGTATCAAGCCGGATTTGATCTATGACTTTCTGTTCTGGGTTATGGTTTTTGGTGTCATAGGGGCGAGGGTTTTCTTTGTCGTTCTCAATTGGGATTATTATTCGCAAAACCTCCTTGAGATAATTATGGTTAATAAGGGGGGATTAGCTTTTCAGGGAGGGGTCGTTGGCGGTTCGGTTGCGGCGGTAATTTTTATCAAATTTAGTAAGCTTAATTTGATCTCTATCTTGGATTTATCGGCTCCTACTTTGGCTTTGGGACAAGCGATCGGCCGCATAGGCTGTTATTTGAACGGATGTTGCCAGGGGATAGCCTCATACAGCGGATTGTATTCTCCCGTGCATGATGATTATCTTATCCCGGTCCAGCTATATTCATCTCTTTTTCTTTTATCTATTTTCTATTGTTTAATGCGGCATAGGAAGAGGAGCCGAAGCCCCGGAACTACTTTTGCTTTATATTTTGTCTTGGCGCCGCTAGAACGTTTTATCACCCAGTTTTTCCGATACGATTATGAGCCGTTATTCTTTGGGCTTGGCCTATTCCAAATTATCAGTTTAATTTTTATTGCCGTGGGGGTATATGCCTATACAGTCTTTAAAAGCAAAAGCCCAAGATAAAGGGGTGCGGCTGGATGTTTACCTTGCCTCCAACTTGAACGATATCCCTTCGCGCAATTATGTGAAAAAACTCATTGATAACGGTCATGTTAAAGTCAACGAAGCGATAGTCAAGCCTCATCATAAGATGAACGAAGGCGAAACGGTTATTGTCAATATCCCGGCAGATTTCGGCAAGCCACAGTATATATCCCCCGAGAATATCCCTCTGGATATTTTCTTCGAAGACGAATATTTGATCGTAGTAAACAAGCCGATCGGAATGATCGTTCATCCGGCTCAAGGTCGTTACGATGGGACTTTGGTCAACGCCTTGCTGCACCACAGCGTTAATTTATCCGATGTTAATTCGGATATCCGCCCCGGGATAGTTCATCGCCTCGACCAGGATACATCCGGCCTTATTTTGGTCGCCAAAGACAATATTACCCATGCCAAGCTGGCGAAACAGTTTGAGCGCCGTGAAATAAAAAAGAAGTATGTTGCCTTGGTTGAGGGAAAGATCGAGTTTGACGAGGGAGTAATAGACGAACCGATAGGGATGAACCCGACACAGCGTGATAAAAAAGCGGTCAGATACGACGAAGCGGCAAAAGAGGCGGTAACATATTATAAGGTGTTGCAGCGCGGTAGGAACGTCACTTTGGTCTCTCTTTTATTGAAAACAGGGAGGACCCATCAGCTTAGGGTGCATATGTCTTTTATCGGATATCCTATCCTGGGAGATAAAAAGTACGGCTCAAAATTGTCTTTTTCTCGTTTGGCTCTCCATGCTCAGTCGATCGGATTTGTCCACCCGGCAACAAAGAAGTTTATCGAATTTTCTTCTAAGACGCCTCCCGAGTTTCTTGATAGGGTAAAGGGGTGAAAGTAAGACGCGTCTTTTTATGTTCCTTTTCTTGAAATTAAATCTGTTTGTATTATAATTAGTAAAATTACTTATAGTCCGGCATTAAATAACGGGAGAAAAGAATGAAACTTGAGAAAATTTCTATCGCCTTCTTTATTATAACAATCATCTTGCTTGTTTCCTTGACGGCTATCTCCATGTTCTTTTTCCAAAAAGAGATCGAGAGGAGGAAAACGGTTGAGACCATGCTTTCAAAGTCTAAGGCTAATGAGGATGACCTTAACCGAGGGCTGGATGGATTCAAGAAAAAAGCCTATCTTCTTGAGGAGAAAAATAAAGAACTGGACGATAAGATAAATAATCTTATGGGAGAGCTGGATATTGAAAAGGGTTTGCGCGAACAGGCTAAGCTCGAGAATATAGCCGCCAAAGAAGAGCTGGATAAAATAAAAAAGGACAAGGAAAGGCTTGAGGCGGATTTGAATATTATTACGCAGCAAATAAGCGACGTAAAAAATCTGCTCAAAGAGAAAGACGGCAAGGTGACGGAGCTTGAGAAAGCTATATCCGACAAAGAGAAGAGCCTTGAGGCCTTAAAAAAGGAATTGGATGACCTTAAGAATCGGGTATCTTCCTCCGGCGGGAATAATTCATCGGAGGGAATAGCCCCCCAGGGTGTTTTGGATCAGCCAAAAATAACAGTTGATGTGACCGACGGACGTGAAAGCGTTTTAAAAGGATCTTCCGGAATGGGTTCTTCGGTCGAGGTACAGCCGATTGTGGTTGTCCCTTCAAAAGATGAGCCGCAAACCACTGGCAAGGCGATTCCGACGGGTCGGATCTTAAGTGTCGATACCGATACGGAATTTGTGATAGTTAACCTGGGGCAGAAAGACGGAATAAAATCCGGTTTAGTGATGGCGGTTTACCGCGGGAAAGAATATTTAGGCGATATAAAAGTGACCCGTGTTCAAAACGAAATGTTCGCGGCCGATGTCCTGCCTCCTTTATCCGCGAAGGTAGTCCGTAAGAACGACCAGGTTTCTATAAAAGAATGATTTTTAAAATAAATCCCGCGGAGTTTTTGCGCGGAACAGTCAATCTTCCCTCCTCGAAGTCTTATTCTATCAGGGCTTTTCTCATCGCTTCATGCGGAGGTGTATCAAAAATCCAATACCCTTCTGATTGTGACGATTCTTTGGCGGCCATAAGCGCGGCCGAGTCATTGGGGGCGTCCGTCAAAAAAGTCAGCGAAAATACCTGGGAAGTTAGGCGCACATTAGCGGCAGTTAAGAGTTCGTCTATAAATGTCAAGGAATCAGGAACAACCTTAAGGTTTATTTTGCCTTTGGCTTCGCTCTTTTTTAAAAAGGCTATAATTACCGGCGAAGGGACTCTTAGGGGAAGGCCGAATAAATTCTTGCTCGAGGCTTTACGCCAAATGGGAAAGAAAATAAAAGGGGCGGGCGAGGCCGAAAGCATCCCTATAATGATTTCCGGAGGAGAGTTAAAAGGAGGAAAGGTTTCTATCGACGGGACTGTAAGCTCACAGTTTATTTCTTCTTTGCTTATCGCTGCTCCGCTGCTTAACGAAGATACAATGCTTGAGGTAACCGGCAAAAAGACCGTTTCCGAGGAATATATCGAAATGACCATTAAAGTCCTTGATGAAGCCGGAATAAGCATTTCACGAAATGGAAAAAGGGCCTTCTTCATGAAAGGAAGGCAAAAATTTAAAGGCCTTCGGAATTTTAAAGTACCGGCGGATTATGGGCTTGGGGCTTTTTTTATGGCGGCAGGGGCTTTAAATAAATCAAAAATAACTCTGCGCGGGTATTTTGACGATAGTTTTGTCCAGGCAGACGGAAAGATATTGGATTTGCTTCAGCGGATGGGTGTTAAATTTAAGAAAACAGTTTCGGCGATCGAAATAAAAGGCCCTTTTGAAATTACCGGAGGAATATTTTCTTTAAAGGACTGCCCGGACCTTCTTCCTGTTTTATCGATTCTGGCGCTTTTTGCAAAAGGAAAAACACGTTTTATTGATATTAAGCACGCTCGGGTGAAAGAATCTGACAGGATCTCTGATTTGCGGGCAGAACTACTTAAGATCGGCGCGGACGTCCGGGAGAAAGAGGACGAGCTTATTATCTTCCCTCGCGAAAAGTACAAGGCTAATTCTATTTTGGACCCACACAAAGACCACCGTTTGGCTATGGCTTTTTCTATCCTTGGTACGAGGATACCGCTTGCGGTTAAGGATATTGAATGTACTAAGAAGTCATATCCTGGGTTCGTCAAGGATTTAAAATCTTTAATCCCAAAACAATAGCCGCTCTTTCATTTTGGACGTAAGGGTATTATTGCACATATGAGTATTTCTATATTTATCTTTTCCGGTGCCTAAAATGCCAATCTAAGAAAATATTCTTGCTTTGCAAAAGGATTTTCGGCATGTTATACTAATGCGCTTTTAGACGGAAATTAGGATTGTGAAAGATTTCGGGGAGTAGCCTAGAGGAATAGCGCTCCCCGCTTTGTCTGTAGTGGTACTTGGCTGTGAAAGATTAAAGTAATTATTCGGGGAGTAGCGCAGCGGCTTAGCGCACATGCTTTGGGAGCATGGGGTCCAGGGTTCAAATCCCTGCTCCCCGACAAAATAAACAAATTCGGTGATTAAATAAAAGCGGGTT
>JADFZM010000004.1:0-5436 GCA_015232535.1 Candidatus Omnitrophota bacterium | reverse complement strand
TCGCGGAGCTCGGAAATCCCTGCTCCCCGACAAAATAAACAAATTCGGTGATTAAACAAAAGCGGGTTTTCCTGTTCTTCGGCATTGAAATAATGTAGATGATAGCGTGCGGAAGCTCGGGAGATTTCCTGCTTCCGGGACTCAATTAAGAAAATGAAAGCAAGAGCGTTTTTTACTCTTTCCTGGGTTTTAGTTGGCCTAATAAGCTCGCTTATTCTCTCCATAAGTATTTTTGGCCTTTCCGCGGGTGCACTTGACACTTATCTCTTAAAGGGGAGCTTTCCTTGGCCTGTTTGGGCGAAGGTTATCGCATTTTCTGCGTCAGCAATTGTTTTTATCTCCGTAAACTTATTTTTTCTTCTGTTCGGGGTCAAGAGGGGAAAGAAATTCGAAGCTCAAAGCCCGGTAAGAAACAAGAAAATAGCCAAGGCTATTCTGGGATTTATTACATTGATCGCCCTATCCGCAGTTCTTTCCTTCACGGTAATGATCATAGAGCAGGAGATCAAAGCATCGCTTAACATCCATGAAAAAGATATATCCGGCGTTAGCTTGAAAGAGATTAAATATGAGCTTTTTAAAGACGGATTCAGGGTTAGCACTGATGTGGCTGGAAAATCAGAGGGGGATTTCTTGCTGGATCTTACAATATCTTCTGAGGGATATGTTAAATCCCCATTAATAAAGAAAGCCATTGCGGTTAAGTTGTTTTTTCCTCAACAAACTTTTGAATTCTCGGTGATCTTTGAGGATTTGGAAGAAATTTATTACCTGGCATTATTAGATTATATTCCGACGATCGAGCGTAAATACCTTATTCGCGAAATGCTCAAAGTTGATATGTCGTTAAAATTGGTTCGTGCCGGACGGAGTTATAATATAAAACAGGAAAAAGCTGCACTGGCGAAAGTCATTTTTGTTTGTAACACGGGAGCTTGCAAGATAAACCTATCTGATACATCCGATAAGACTGAAAACATTCCAGAAAAGTAGTTTTTATCAGCCCAACCTTTCGATTAGTGGGGCTCTTATGTTATGCCGATTTATTTATATCTTTCCTATGATGCTTTTATTATCTGCTGGATGTTATCGAAACGGAGATGATATGTATACCGTGAAGAGGGATATAATGCTGAGGGAGCAGATAGAAAAAAGAGGGGTAAGGGACGAGAGGGTTTTAAAAGTTATTGGGAAGGTCCCCCGCCATTTATTTGTTCCCGAGGAAATCAGAGATAAGAGTTATGAGGACTATCCTCTTCCTATCGGAGAAAACCAAACAATATCCCAGCCATATATTGTAGCTTTAATGACCGAATTGCTTTCACTTAAGGGAGGGGAAAAGGTCCTAGAGATTGGGACCGGAAGCGGGTATCAAGCCGCTATTCTAGCCGAATTATCCCGTGAGGTATATTCCGTTGAAATAATTGATAGCTTGGCTAGAAAATCGGAAAAACTTCTAAGGTCGCTCGGGTATAAGAATGTTTTTATCCTCTCCGGCGACGGATACTTGGGATGGAGGGAGCACTCTCCGTATGATTCTATAATCGTTACCTGCGCCCCGGAAGCTATTCCTCAGGATTTGATCGATCAGCTAAAAGAGGGAGGCCGGATGGTGATACCGGTCGGGTCAATGTATCAGGATCTTAAGGTTGTAGTTAAGTCTGGCGGTAAAGTAAAGATTTCTGATAATATTCCGGTCCGTTTTGTCCCGATGGTGAGAGATAGGTGATTTTAACGGTTATCCCCGATTTCTTATATCTTTTGCCTTAAAAGCGCACTTTACATTTGATTTAAAATCTGATATAAATTAGACTCATTTTTAAATCGTTTTTATTTTCGGCCCCGTACTGCGTTTCTAGGATAATTTTTAAGGTAGCTGCACGAAGCCGAAATATTCTGGGATAAAATATTGAGGTATTTTCGGCCCCGTACTTCGTTTCTAGGATAAGTTTTAAGGTAGCTGCACGAAGCCGAGATATTCTGGGATAAAATATTGTGGTATTTTCGGCCCCGTAGCTCAGATGGATAGAGCAACAGCCTTCTAAGCTGTGGGTCGCCCGTTCGACTCGGGCCGGGGTCGCTTTTTTAAATTTAACAACTAATCGAATCGTTATCTTTTTACATCACGGTAAGCTTTCCTGGAAATAAATATTGAAGAATCTTGCGGGTGTGCACATTTCGTCTGATAATTCTCCAGGGGTAAATTGTTCCGTAAACGGCGGGATTTGCATTTTTCGGGTAATCCATCATGATTAAAGTCATCAAGCATTTGTCTTTCCGTCTATTTCTTCTAATAATCCTTTTGATAGTAGCTCTTTCGATAATAATTCAATTGCTGGGAAAAAGCCTGCTCGAGAGCTTTGTCAGCCGTCAATTTGACAAAAAGATATCGATCGGTTATTTATTCTACCGGTTTCCGTTCGGGCTTACCGCAAGGAATGTTTCCGCCGATGATTTTTTGCGGGCAAAGACCGTTAATGTTTATTTTGATTTCAGCCGCATATCGCGCAAGGAAATTGTTATTGATAAGCTGATATTGTCGGAGGGAACAATAATAGCGGTCAAAGACATTAACGGCGATAAATCCGAAATTAAGCTGAACAAGCTTAATCTTATCCTGTCCAAAATACCTTTACCTCTTCGCTCGGAAAAAACAAAATTTGTCGCCGATAGTGTCATAGAAAAAGGCGCACGGATTTTAGACGGCAGCCTGGTCAAAGGAGGCGGCTGGGTAGACCTTAATAGCAAGAATTCCGAGGGGAAGCTCTTTTTTTACCGTGGGAAAAGCCCCGGTGAGTTTTTGATCGCGGATTTTGTCTGTTCCTCCGGCAAGCTAAAGGTTGAGGGAGAACTCAAGCTGGAAGGGCTAACGAAAGAAAATATTTCTCCGGGGATGATAAATCTTTTTTCGAGGGATAATTATATCTTTCGCGGCTTGAATGCCCTAGGATTGGATGTTAAGACGAGATTTTCATTTGAGACCGGTCTGGATGATTTTAAGATAGACAATATTGCCGTTAACGGAGAAGTTTACATTAAAGAAGAGAAGAGTGTTCTTGCGGAATAACTTGCCTCTCAGGCGGAACTCCGCGTTCATTAGGGCTTTATGAAAAATATTCAAAACAGCAGAATCTACTGGGTTTTTTTCTCCCTGATCCTTCTGGGTTATATCTCCCTTCGTTTCTACGGACAGCCATTAGTTGAATATCTTTTTAACAATAATCATATAGATATCCTGGATAAGATTTGTAATAATTCCGGGGCCATGCCCCTTGATTATTATAAAGGTAAGGTTGAAAACGTAATTCTGGGGCCGTTGAAATCGGTTTTATCGGGAAGTTTACTTTTGAGTTTTTGTTATATTTACGGCTTTAGGTTCTCTCCTTTAAAGTTTTTTCTGACTATTTTTGCCTATTTTGTTATTTCTCGCGGAGAGATTATCCTTGAACCGCCCTACGGAGAGGCCTTTACCGGGCCTTTTATAGACGCTACGTGGCTTTACCGGCATTCGCTGAACTATTTTGATTTATATCGGCAGGGGTCGCATATACAAGGAGGGCCGCATGTTTACCCTACGTCGCTTTTCCCTCTAGCCTTAGCGGCGCTGATGAAGCTGATTCCAAACCGTATAGTATGTTTTGCCGTAATGCACTTGGCGGTTTTTGTTTTTACGGCGGTGATTCTGGCTATTATGCGAAAAGTTTTAGAGCGCGTATTCGAGCCTAAAAGAGCTGTTTTGGCCGCGCTTTTGTTATTAGCTTTGCCTACCTTTCAAAGCATGTTAGAGATGATCAATATGGAGATGGCCTGCCTTTTTTTCTGCATGCTCTGTGTGCATTTTCTACTCGAGAAAAGGTTTGTACCCGCGGCTTTTTTCGCTTTAGGAGCTAATTTTGTTAAGGATCCCGGGGTAATTGCTTGCCTGAGCGTTTTTATTATCTCGGTTCTTATCTATGCCGAAAGGCCGAGGGATAAGAATTCCAAAAAGGCTTTATTGTGCGGGATAATCGTTCTTATAAGCAGCGTTATCAAGTTCAAAGTGCGGTTGGCGGTGATTCAAAGTCAATCGCATTTTAATATGGTCTCACCTTTAAGCGGGTTAAAATATATGTCGGAAAGCCCGTGGGCGATGGCCTTCTGTATTACGGTTATTGTGTTCTTGGTCGGGGCTTTGATGAGGCTGGTTAAAAACAGATCGGAAAAGGGGAAATATTCCTTATTCCTCGAGCAGCATTATTCGATACTGATTATGTATGTTATGGCTGCTATGTGGTATTTAATTTACCTTAATTTCTCGGCGATGCATCACCGATACAGCCTATTATTGTCCCCGTTTTTGGTATCTATTGTACTTTATGCTTTATTGTTGGTTATGGCTTGGCCAGTAAGGGTGAAGATCGCTTGGGGGGTTTTGCTGATTTATCTGTTTTATGGACAGGCCTCTTTTTCTTTCGGGATCATGCTGGCTTTGGCTATATTAATATTTTTTGTTATTGCCGGAGCAAAAATTTTTAACTTTGGTCTGCAAGCGCTGGTCGTTTTTTTGTTTTTTTGCTCATACGGGTTTCTTTACCCGCAGGACTGTAATTATCAGCTGACCTATAATAATACCTGCCAAAATGATTATTTTGCAAAGGAGTGTTATACTGTAAAGAATTATGAGCCGATAATTTCTCATTGTAACCCCAGCGAGCTCGAGCGCAGTTTGGAATACCGTAACTACCTTCAGCTTCAGAAGAAGATTGTAAGGGAAATGAAAAAATATTCGGATTTCCTGATCGTCGCTCCGGCGATCGGGGCGGCGGAAACCATGTTTTTCCCCGAGATGGGTTATATAGATAAACCGCTTAACGTCGAGGGATACGGGGGAACGGTCAATTTGGGTTTGCCCAATTACCGGGGATTGAAACGAGCCGATATAATGAAGACCGTTTATCTGGGGTTCCGCTACGATCGGATCTTCCCGCAACGCGAATACCCGGTCACATCCAAGGATAAGATCTTGGAATATATAACGTACGGAGACATTCAGGCGGTTGTTTTTATGGGAGGCGTTGGGATTGAGGAAATGCGCCGTTTTGTGATTCTGCATTCTATTACAACGAAACAAAAGAAACAGGAAGCCGATATTTCTCCGTGAGGGTGGAGCCAAAGGGCTTTACAGCCGCGGTTCTCTTTCTTTCCGCTTCGCGGAGCCTAGGCGGCGGCAGCTTGCTTAAGAACCCTATTCATCAGAGTTTTTAAGGGTGTTGTGTTCTGTAGGCGGGATAAATCCCTAGGGAAAGCCAACGCCCAAATATTATATTGCCGAAGAAGATTTTTATGTTAAAATGCTTCTCGGTTTTAATTCTGAAATCTCGGCGAGGCTGAAAGGTGTTGAAACATAGCTCTGAGGTAATACGGTGGGTGGTTGAAATCTCCGGATAGAACAGAGGA
>JADFZM010000049.1 GCA_015232535.1 Candidatus Omnitrophota bacterium | reverse complement strand
GGAGTTGTAATAAAGTTGATGACACTTCTGAGGTTGAAGACTGGGTAATAACTGATCCTCTATTTGTTGTGGGAAATGGCCAGCAAAATAATAACACCGGAAGTGGGAGTAATTGGGGTTGTAGTGAGTTTAGCAATGCTCTGACTATATTAAAAGACGGAAGAATTGGTATGTCTGATGCAAACGAATCGAGTTTGATGCCGGGAAAATTTAATATACAAAGCGATAACAGCGATATTTTTCTTACGACGGTGGTTGACGGTAATACGGAAAAAAGCGAGATAAGCTTTCGTAAGTCGCCGCGTACGATGGGAACGCTTGCTCTTAATGATCAATTAGGGCAAATCTCTTTTAAGGGTTATAATGCGAATACACCGAATGCTGGATGGTTTACCGGCGCAGAAATAAGGGCCGAGGTTGATGCCGACCCAAATCTTGACGGGGAAATGCCGTCTCGGCTTATTTTTCGTACCGCCGAAAATGACCAGACGTCAGATCAACCGCTGACAAGGATGACAATTAAAAATAATGGAAATGTCGGCATTGGGACAACCGAACCGGGAGCTAAGCTCGAAGTCAAAGACGGAGACATCTTAGTCAGCGGTTCGGGGAACATTAAAGTTAATAGTGCCGGAACGGGGTTTATAGTTGCTCCAACTCGGCCAGTTGCAGTCAACAACCCCCCGTGTACTGTGCCCGGCGCTATCGTTTATAACGGCAGCGATTTCTTTGGCTGTGCAACAGGTGGACCATGTGGTATAGGTACATGCTGGAAACGATTAAATAATCTATGATTTTCAGAATAAAAAATATCCGATCGTTCACCTTACTTGAGCTATTGATCGTGGTCATTGTTATGATGATCTTAGCCGGGTTCATTATTCCAAGCTACTCTAGGATGCAGGCTTTGGCCAGGGAAAGGGTGGCGGCTGATTCATTGTCTATGGTTGTGGAGGAGATAAATAGGCACCGCGCCCAAAACCGAGGGGAGTTCCCGGAAGGAGAGATTCAGGCATATTTCTTTAAAAATCCCGGTTGGGCAGTTGAAAACAATTTTCAAAATGTTCACTTAAATTTGCAAGATGGCATGCGAATAACATGCTGTCCGGCTTCTTTATCATGCACTGATACTTGGAATCCTCTGCCTAATGTATATGATCCAATTACATATCAGTGCTCTGCCGAAGTCATTAGATGGAATAGCGGCATAGATGATTATGAATTTGAATATCAGCTATTTACGGTATTTGATAGCGCTACGATAGATAATAATTATACCCGAAAACCCCTATGCAATGAAGCCGAGGGGCTTTGCCCTTCTTGCACATTAGCTGACGGTTGCCCCTGGTACAGGTGAAGAGGCATATGCCATATTGCGTCAAGGGAAGCGTTTATTTTACCCGGCCGGTACTAGTCCCCGAACATAAAGAAGGGAAAGAAGGTTTTTCGGGCGCGATGTTGCCGCCCTTGTTCCGCGAAGCGCGGAAGAAAAGGAAGCCGCGGTTATAAAACCGCGGAGCTTATCTCAATGAGATCCCCAAAAGCCGACACCAGACACTCTTATAATCCCGCCTTTTTTGCTCTATTCGCTTTTATTTTTTTATTCTTGAAAACCACCGATTCTTTTTCAGAGCCCGGCAACGCTTTGTTAAATCAGGAAATTACGGAAGCCTACTCGGAGGAAGGTTTAAGCGCTATCGGAGAGCAAAAAACTTCCCGCATCGAGGATTTTTACGGTATCCCCTATGACCTATCCGAAATGGAGGAAACTTATGAGCCTTCTAATTTGATAATGGCGATAAGCGATATATTGCTGAATCTCGGCATCGAAATATCCGGAGTGAAGGTTTTAGAAAATGGGTTGGTCCGGGGCCTGGCCAAGATAGCGAAGACCTCAAACGTGAATCGATACGGAGATGTCGTAGAAAGCAAGAATATATTGCTATTGACTAGCGACGTCGCCTTGGAGCCGCAGCGGATAATCCCTATATTAAAAGAGGAGAAGCCTCCGACTGAAGCACAGATCCGCCAGGAAGAGGTGGATGAAGCCCGCAAAGAAACATTGGACTCGATGTTCGGCGGGAAGTATCTATCCGAGGAGGAAAATAAGAAAATGTCCGCCCAATTAGCTAAAAAAGGGGCGGATATGCTCGAAGGGTTCAAAAACACTCTGGAAAAAGGCTTTAATTTTAAGGTTAACGGGGTTAAGGTTAAAGTTCATGATTATTATCAAAGCTTTGGGGATTGTTTTAACCGCGAAGACACTTTTATAGCGAAACAAGGGTCTCTTCTCCCGACGGGGGAGAACATCAAAACAGGGCAGGAGCTTGAGCAGGCCCGGGCCGTAGAGGAAAAGGCCTTTTATCCCGACGGAAAGTTGGAAATAGCCGCTTTTTATTTTAAAGGCAAGAAAAACGGGCCTTACGCCGAATTTTATCCTGACGGGAAAAAGAGAGTCGAGGCTGAATTTATAGACGATGTTAGGGTTGGGGCCTATAAGGAGTACGCGGTTGACGGCAATCTATCCTATCAGGAAAGCTATAAAGAAGGAAAACTGCACGGCGAAGCGCTTGAATTTTATCCCGGCGGGCAGTTAAAATCAAAAGATTATTATGAGGATGGGCTTTTGAGCGAAAAGAGCAACTCCTACTATCTATCTGGGAAATTGCAATTCGTCGCTAATTATAAAAACGGGCAATTGAACGGGCTTTTGCAGGAGTTCTATGAAGAAGGGCAGTTAAAAACAGCGATTAATTATAAGGACGGGATGCTCAGCGGGCATTACGCGAGCTATTATGCCGGCGGCCGTATCAAGTCCGAAGCGGATTACCAAGACGGGAAAAGGAACGGCAAGGTAAAAGAATATTATGAAACCGGCACCGTAAAGACGGAGGCGTCTTATCAGGACGGATCGCGGGTGGGGAGTTATTTCGAATACGGCGAGCAAGGAAATTTGATCTACCAGGAGGAGTATAAAGACGGAGAATTGGACGGCTATTCGCGGGAATTTTACCCCAACGGCAAGGTTAAGTTTGAGAATATGTTCGTTAAAGGCAAGCTCAACGGCGAGTCCAAATATTATTATGAGAACGGCAATATAAAAAACCTTATTAATTATGTCGACGGTAAGCTTTCCGGGGTGTCCCGCGATTATGATGAGGAGGGAAAACTGCTTAAAGAGCTCTTTTATGAGAACGATCAGCCGGCTGCGGATAAAAATGATTCGGAAAAAAACAACTAATGTTTTACTTTATCCGATTCGTGTGTATAATCAAGCATTAGATATATCATAGATATGGGCATAAAAATCCAAAAACGTTTTTCCGCGAGTTTTACTTTGCTCGAGTTGATAATCGTAATGATTATCCTGGGGCTGATTGCCTCTTTAGCCATTCCCCGCTATCAAAACCTGGTGGAAAAAGCCCGCTCGGTTGAGGGCGTTAATGTTTTGAACAATATTTTTCGCGCCCAGGAAAGGTACGTCTATTTATCCAACGGTTCATATTCGACTGAAGTCAGTGAGCTGAACCTTTCAATCCCGGCAATGACTTATTTCGACCAGCCCGCGCTAGATCCGGCGGGCGGTACCATTAGCAGCCCTCCGGAATATTTGGGTTCTATCGGCCGTAAAGGCGGTTTATATACGCTCTACATTTATGCTTCCGGGGATATCAAATGCGCTCAAGGGGAAGGCATAGAAACTAACTATTGTAATGCTATGGGTTACGCTCAGGTAGCTCAAGAAGAAAGCGGTGAAGAGGGCGGAGGATCTGAAGATCCGCCTCCGCCTTCAAGCTGTTTCCCGGCCGGGGTCAAGATAACTATGGCGGATAATTCTTCGAAAAACATTGAAGAAATCAAAGTCGGCGACCTTATACAATCTTATGATACTGAAAAAGGGATTTATATCCCCGGAAAAGTCGTTAAGCTTGATTTCGGCTTTACCGTGGGAGGCCACAAAGAGGCTTGCGCTTCCCTAGGCAATGAACCGGCGCTTTACACTATAAACAATGGCTTAGTTGAATTTACTCCCGAACATCCTTTCTGGGTAAAAGAGGAAGGCCAGACAAAATGGGCGGCTTTGGTCCCGGATCTTCGTCAGCATCCGCAAACGGCTCCGGTTGAATCAATAAAACTTAAAGCCGGGCAGGAAATACTTGTCGAGGGGAAATGGATTAGAATAGAAAATATTTCCGTCTCCCGGGAAGGGATTCCTGAAGTAAAAGTTTATAACTTTATGGTGGAAGGCACGAATATTTATATAGCTAACGGGATTGTTGTTCATAACAAGACCGACGGGGAAGACAGCGAACCGGGCGGACCCATTCCTCCGCTGGCGAACCCGTTTGATGCTTAAAGGCTGGTTAGCCTAATAATAAAAAAGGAGTCTATTGTGAAAAGAAATTACAAAAGAAGATTGCTTTTACATATCAATAAATTCCAGAAGTCTATGATCTGGCCGATTTTAATTGCTTGTTTTGTAGCGGCTTTTATGACTTTCTTCTGTTTGGAATATTATTTAGCTTCATTAACCAATACCGGGATAATGATCTTGAATTACGATGTTACCGCTTTTGAATGGGCTATTCCGTCGCTTCTTTTAGGTGTCGCCGGGCTTCTTGTTTTTATAATATTTTGGGTCTTTTACCTTTCAAACAAAGTGGTTGGGCCTTTTGATAGGATAACCCGCGAATTGGATGAGGTTATCGTCGGGCAAAGAAAAGGCCCGTTGACTGCCAGGAAAGGGGACACGATGTTTGAGGAGCTCCTAAAACGGATAAACACCCTGCTTGAGAAAATTAAATAGATTATCTGTTGCTATAAAAATCCCTGCTTAGAAAAGAATTCCGCGGTTTAAATCCTTTTAACCCAAAATTTGCATTGGAAGCAAGATTCCGTCGATACTCCTGTAACGAAATCTTGCAGTCTAGCAAAGGGTTTAACCCCGACAAGCATAAATAATTATCGCCGAGAATTATTTATGCGGCCCTACGGGCAGATTTTGCTAATGCGAAATCGGGGTTTAAAAACTTGTTTTCTGGTACTTACTTGCCGATCCCTCCCCGCGATTTTAGAGAAGGGACAAGATTGACGTTTTCCACGGTGATCACAACGCTTTTCTCTTCGCTTAACCCGCCGGGGTTGGTTGCCCTGAAAACTACCTCATATGTGCCGGCGTCATTAAATCCGGGGGTCCAGCTAAAGTTTCCGGTATTATCTCCGTTGTCATTGAAACGGGCGCCTTTTGAAAAAGGCACGCCGCTGGCAGTCAAAACGATTTCTTCGCTGGGGTTAGGGGACGTCGCAGTAATGTTGAACTGTAATATATTGCCTTCCTTTGTCCTTTGGTCGGGTATGGGCAATAAGCGAGGTGCCCCGCCGGTGAAGAGTTCAGTGTATTGCCCGTTCGGCCAGTCACCTTCGAACCAAACCCCGTCTTTAGCCGGGACATCTTTGATACGGAAGTGCCATGGATTACAGGCGACCGTATATGTTTTTTGCAGGGCCTCATCAAAGAATTGCCGGTAGTATACTGGATTATTCGGATAATAATTGTATTGCATATAGTCGCCTTGTGCTTTTCCTAAATGGAAAAGTTGCTGCGGGATGAAGCGCGGAGCGAATTGGCTTTGATTCCCTCTTAGGAATGAGGCGAAATAATAATCTTCCATATAGCTGTTCCCGAAGAAAAATCCGTCGCCCAGTAAAGTCGCGGACAATCCGAACCTTGTCCAGCGGGCAATGTCTTCCTGAGTCCAGCCATAATATGGCTCGGATTGAACGGATGTTATGTCCCAGCCTTGTTGCGAATCAAAAGCCGGGTCATTGGGGTCGGAAGATAAAGGATGATAGTTTTCCTCGATAGAGATGTAAACCTTGACCCAACGAGGCAGGTCATAGCCAGGCCAACCGCCCCAGTTGCCGAAGTTCTCAAGCTTGCTGGCTTTAAACGACTCTTGAATTTCCGGATGGGGATTTTCCGGCCAGTTTTCCAACCTCCAGCGCAGGGCATGCCCGTTAAGCCGCGTGATCATCTCGTTTTTAAGCGGCTTTATAAAATTATTGCTGTAAAATAACCAAGTATCGCGGCAATAATTAGCAAAATCTTGCTGATTTGGGAAACCCACCCTGTCTCTTCTGGGGTCGGGTATTTTTCCCGTTGAGTAATAAGCCCATGCGCTGGGGAAGTCCTCGCTTTGGATTCCATCGAAGGCTTGTTTAAAAGATGAGTTCCTGATCAATCTTTGAGTTATCGGACCGGCCAGCCATTGATAATATGTTAAACCGACGGTGCTTAGGCCGGTATCTACTAGTTGGCCGTTTTGCTTACGCGCTTTTCCGTCCCAAGTACCTAAGGGGCAGTCCGGAGTTGTGTTAAGGGCGAGTTCAGAGGGGCTCCATATCGCTATTGTGTTCCCCTGTATATCCCTCAGGAACCAGTCACTATCATTCTGAAGGTTATAGTAAGCGGCGAGCCTAACGGCTACTCCTATATTGTTCCTTGCCATGTCAATTTCCCAGTCGGCTGGCGGCTGGGTGTACATTTTTGTCGTGAGAAAGCAATGCATAAAAATTATTTTGACTTTATTAAGCCAATCCTGATACCCTTCAGCCGCGGCACGCTGCCTGAGGTTTACTATTTCTTCGGTGCTCGAATAAGTGTATATTTCTTCGAATTTAGTGAGAAAATTAAAGCCGTATCCGGGTTTGTTAAGCCAATCTTGGAGCCAAAAAGAGCCTAGAGAGAGGCGGGGAAAAGTATAATCAGAAGGATTTTCTTCCAGGTTGCCTTGTAGCTTATTAGCTGTAGTAGTTAAGGGTGTAATTACGCTACCTTTACCGGTAGCGATGGATTTACTTAAGGTGATTTCTTTTTTTGAGGTTTTATTTTCTAACGCGAAAGATAATGGCGATATGCTTGTGCTAAATATAAAGTTCAACACAGATACGGTTATTATGTATTTTTTTATGTTTTTCATAAGAGCCTCCGGGGTTTACGGCGTTTAATAGTATATCCTATATAAAGTATAGTATGCTAAAAATGTGAATAGGGGTAATAATGGTCAGTTCAAGGAAACGTTTTCTTGTTTTACTCTGCTGAGGGGCGGATAATCCTTTTAAAATCTTAAATCTCCGTTATAATAATCATTCTTGGCGCGGGGTAATTTATAACATTAGGAGATAAATCGGGACATGAGAACCGCAATAACTATATGTAATTTGAGTAAATCGTTTGTTTCTCAATCGGGGCCGCGGCAGAGGATCAGGGCGCTGAAAGATTTTTCGATGGAAGTTACCGCAGGAGAGATAATGGGTATTTTAGGCCCTAACGGAGCGGGAAAGACCACTCTTTTGAATATTTTATCGACCTTGCTTATTCCCGACGAAGGGCAAATAGAAATTCTGGGGATAAGATCATGCCCGCGCAATTATTATCATTTAAGGACCCTCCTTAATATGTCTTCCGGCCATCCGAATTTTCCCTGGAGCCTGAGCGTTAGGGAAAACCTGCTTTTCTACGGAAGGCTATACGGGCTAAAGGGCGCGGAGCTTAAAAGCCGTGTTGAGGAATTGATAAATGATTTCTCCCTGATTGAATTTGCCGACCGGAGGTTTGACGAATTATCGAGCGGGACCAAGCAAAGGCTGTCTTTAGCCAAAGCGCTCATCAACCGCCCCAAAATACTTTTTCTCGACGAGCCGACCATCGGGCTTGACCCGGATGTGGCCGCTAAGACCCGGGAAGTTATTTTAAAGGTTATCCGCCAGTGGCAAATGACAGTTCTTTTTACCACCCATAATATGCCGGAGGCGGAGTTGATGTGCCGGCGCATCGCTTTTGTCAATAAAGGTGAATTGATCAATCTGGCGACTCCGGAGCAGCTTAAATCAATGCTGGGGAAAAAAGACCTGGAGGAAGTTTTTATCGATTTAAAAAGTAATGGAATAAAGAAAGAAACTATAGCAGCCGCCTACGGAGAAAAAAGCGATGAGGGGCATTGTGTAAAACTTCCCCGTTCAAATATTTTTGATAAATGCGGCTCTTGGCTTAACCGCGTTTTCGCCTTCACATTCCGGAACACTATTTTTGCTATCCGAAATGTGTTTGCTTTTGTTGAGCTGGTTTTCTGGCCGGTCGTTAGCCTGCTTTCGATCGGGCTGATGGGCGATTTCCTGGGCCTTAGGGAACATGTTTGGAATTTTGTCATGACCGGCGCGATCACCGCCGGAGTATTGCAAGTTGCGCAATTGGATGTTGCTTACAGCCTGCTTTATGAGGTCTGGTCAAAAAGCGTCAAACACACATTCTTGACTCCCGTCGGCGTAGCGGAGAGCCTTTTCGGCTCATGGGTAACAGGCATTGTCCGGGGGCTCGCAATCTTTTTTATCTTAACGGTTGCGGCCGGATTTTTCTTTTCTTTTAAACTGCCGGATATATTTTCCGTAACAATATTTCTGGTTGGGATATTTTGCAATTCTTTTCTTTTGGGAATGCTGGTCACATTCCTTATCCTAATTTTCGGGCAGAAGGCGGAGATAACCGCCTGGATGTTCGCGTATCTTTTTATGATGCTTTGCGGCATATATTATCCTGTTGAGACTTTGCCCAAGGCTTTTTACATTGTCGCACAGTTTTTCCCTATGACGTATTTTCTGGAATATTTCAGGGTAAAACTTGGTTTCCCGCCGAGCTTTTCGCATTTATTGGCTAAAGGATTCGGATTGATAGTTATTTATCTCATCTTGGGGCTGAATTTTTTGCGTTTCGCTATGTATAAAGCCCGGCAAAACGGGACTATAGTCAGGTTATCGGAATAGGTTTTTGTAGCCCGAAATAAGGCGATGCTTCGCATTATTATGTTATGGCTCGTTGTTACAAATTTGCTTTGGCAAGGCGAGACGGCCTAAAAGTCAAATAAAAGATGAAATTAAGTTTTGATTGAAGTATACTTATCCCGTCGTACAAAATCAAAGGGAAAGGAGAGGCAGTGCAATCAAATCAACAATACCCGAACAATGCAAAAGACAGTCTGCTAACTGTTAAAAGTGAAAACGGCTCGCCTCAGGCGTCTCTGGGAGAGAAGCTCAAATTGGCCATAGACAGCCTTCCGGCGAGCGGCGTAAGCCTCTCTGAGATACGCAACCTCTTTGGCCAGGAGGGATTATTGCTTTTGACTGTTTTCTTGGTACTTCCTTTTATGGTTCCAGTATCAATCCCGGGAGTTAGCACGATATTCGGCGCCGCTATCTTGCTTATCGGCGTAAGCCGCCTGTTTAAGCTTCCGCTGTGGCTGCCGAAGCGTTTTGAAGACCGCATACTGCCGGCCGATAAGCTTCGCGCGGCACTCTCCAGTGGATTAAAGGTTATTCAAAAATTGGAAAGGCTCACTTTATCTCACCGCCTAAAAAGCCTGACTTCAGACGGGTTGAGGGGAACCGTTAACAACTGCTCGTTTATTTTGGGAGCGCTTCTTTTGATGGCGCCGTTCGGATTCGTGCCATTTAGCAACACCCTGCCAGGATTAGCCCTGCTTTTTTTCGCTATCGGATTGCTGCAGCGCGACGGGATATTTATCCTTCTTGGGCATTTTGTCAATCTGGCGACAGCATTATATTTTTCTTTTTTGATCGCCGGAGGAACGGTCCTGGTTCAAAGATTGATTCGTTTTATATCGGAGATATTCTCCGGATCCTAATTAATATTTTACTTTTATCTATTCCTGAGGTGGCTTCGGCAGTGTACTCGCTTGAAAATATTCCCGCCTTTTTTGCTTAAAGTTTTTCCGGACGGGTTTTGTTTCTTTAAAAACTTAAAACCGCGGCCTTTCTTCCCGGCAATAACCGGCAAAGCGAAAGCTTAATCCCTTAATAAAGATAATATTTTTGCCGAGAAAACGTTTCCCTTGAGATGTTCCTGCCTATTGTATTAACAGCGGCTGTAGTTTAAACTTTAACTATAAACCAAAAACTGTAGAGATTATGATAAATTTCCTAATACGGGATAAATACAAAATTTATATTCGGATTATTGTATTCACGATAATCCTTTCTTTTATTTTCTCCGGCCTAATCATTCCTTCTTTTGTTTATGCTCAGCCGCTCATGGGCCTTCCAGTTCCCGGCAATATGGTGCCTCTTAGCCCTGTATTCGTTCCTACTATCATCAGAGGATTGACGGTAGATAACGAAAACCCTTTTCATTTTAATTTTATCGTCGATGCGGGAGATAACAACCTCGATGGCGATGCCTTTAAGGCGGAATCGAAAAAACTCATAAAATATTTCCTGGCATCCCTGACCTTGTCCGAGGAGGATATGTGGGTAAACCTTTCCCCTTATGAAGAGAATAAAATAATCCCCGAACATTTCGGCTTAACGGAGATGGGCCGCGACCTTTTAGCCCAGGATTATTTACTCAAGCAAATCACGGCGTCTTTAATGTTCCCTGAAAGTGATTTGGGGAAAGTATTTTGGGAAAGGGTATATCAAAAGGCAAATGAGCTTTATGGAGCTTCGGAGATACCGGTCAATACTTTTAACAAGGTATGGATCACTCCCGAAAAAGCGGTTATTTACATTCACGGCGATACCGCTTTTGTCGCCGAAAGCCGCCTTAACGTGATGCTGGAAAGCGACTATTTGGCGGTTTCAAAAAATTCTAACAATAAAGAACTGGGCACCGATAAATTAAAAGCAAACAGTCAAAACGAAAAAAGCGAGAGCGTAAAATCAATTAACGATATTACTTCTCAGATCGTCCGGGAGGTTTTTATTCCCGAGTTAAAGAAAGAAGTCAATGAAGGAGAAAATTTCGCCCTTTTGAGGCAGATTTACAACTCGATGATCTTAGCCGCCTGGTATAAAAAGAGCCTCAAGGAAAGCATCTTTTCCAAGGTTTATGTTAACCGCAATAAGACTATTGGCGTCGATGTTAACGATAAGCATATCAGCGAAAAGATATATCGGCAATATTTGGAGGCCTTTAAAAAGGGCGTTTACAGCTATACCAAGGATGACTATGACCCCCAAACCCAAGAAGTAATCACCCGCAAGTATTTTTCCGGCGGCGTAAATGCCACGAACCTGGTTTCGAGAGAGGTTATCGAAACATTTTCCGATACCAGCCTGCTGTCGGCTTCTTCCCGCGCGCAAATGGAACTTGCCATGCAAAGGCCGCTCAAGGAAGTAGACACAAATATTAGTGGATTGCGCCAGCGAGGGAAGAGTCGGGGAAAACTGCCGGCGTCCATGCTTTCGGCCTTGGCTTCCCGGGAGAGAGGAAAAGGGTCTTCCTCATCACAAAAGAAAAGTAATTTGCCCTCATCAAATTTGCTAGGGGCGGGTTTAGCCGGGTTGCTGGGGCTTTTTTCATTAGCCGGAAGCCAGGCAAAAGCGGTAACCCCGGAAAGCGAAGAATTTTATCAGATTCTCGACGGATATCATCGCCTTTCCGCCACTGAATCGGCGCGGGAGTTGAATTCCGGCCTGGATGCGATAGTTAAAAACTTTTCCGCAAAGAACGGCGGCCAGATCGTTCCGCCAAGTGTTTCGGCCCCCAAACTAAAGAGTATTCTTGGGCAAATTCCCCCTGATCAAATGACATTTGATAATATTTCCAGAGAGGTTTCCCGGCAATTTAAAACTTATTACGCCATTTACAAAAGCGGGCGATACACCCAGGAGCAAATCGGTGAAATCAGCGCTTTTGAGCAGGAAGTTTTAAGGTGGCTCTATAAAGCTTTAGATTCTAACATAACTTATGACCAAACGGGAGCTGATGCGAATGGCCCGGATATGATTGATCTGCACAATGCTATAGTCGGCAATCCGCGTTACAAGCGCCACCCGAGGACCATGGTATGCGAATCAGCTTCCAAAATAGCTTTGATGATGCTCCATGAACTGGGTTTCGGGGAAGAATCAAAAAGCGTTTCCATTGTCGGCGTTAAGAAAAATTTTACCGGAAATGATATGGATTTACTCGGCGGACACATGGCTGTCCTTTGGCGGGGAGTGGGAAATCGCAATGCCGGAATCTTTGACCTTACTCAAGGGTTAGAGGGAGGTCTTAATATTAACGTTTCCCACAGAGTTATTACAGTTCCGGTTGAAGGCAAAGAGCCAAAAGAGATTGATTTAACGGTTAGCCCGCTAATTGCTAATCGCGTTGTCGGCGAGGTTTTTGGGTTGAGGCTGGAATTCGAATCAGCCTGGGCACAAAAAGAGAAACTTTTCGAACGGCATCTGGCCCTTATTGAGGTTTTCAACGACAGAAAGATTACTGACCAAGATGCATTGACCCGTTTTACGGGGATTGCCTCCTCAACCGATTCTTTGTTGGGTTTAGATGCTGCCGCGTATTATCCGATTCTGAGAAGCGAATTGGATAGGTTGGCCGCGAATGTCCGCGGTAATATCGCGGTAGCACAAAATAATATTGCCATTAATGAAGCCGTTAACGATTATAATTCCAAAGCCGGCGGCAGCCGCCAAGGGACTTTACCGAAGAGCCCGTCTTCTCCCGAAGCGCATTCCGGAGCGATTCAATCAGTTCCGGACGCCATTAGGGCCTTGGGATTTCTAAACGGGCGGTTTAACGACACGGGTGGTTTAGTAAACTCCGGAAAATATAATGAGGCGGTCAGCGGATATGAAGCGCTCGAGAGAGATTTGACCGGGCAGATTTCTGCCCTGTCTCTCTCTGCTGTTGCCAAAATGTCTGCTGATGAGACTAATTTCGTTGATGAAAATAGACGCCCACTTAGCGGTAGGGATATTATCGGCTTTTTTGAGGATTTGTTAAATAAGGCCAAGGCCGAAAAAGCGCTGATAAAGGTATTTATAGAGTATAAAAAACTGGAACAGGAATTTAACGACCCAGCCAACCAGTCCGACCCCCAGAAGATGAGGGCTCTCATAAATAGGCTTGATG
>JADFZM010000048.1 GCA_015232535.1 Candidatus Omnitrophota bacterium | reverse complement strand
GGGTGGTTGAATTTTCCGGATAGAACAGAGGAAATCAAACCTACCAACCATTCTTTCTGAGTGCTGAATTGAGGTAAATGGTGGGTGTAGCTCAGTGGTTAGAGTGCTTGACTGTGGCTCAAGTGGTCGAGGGTTCGAATCCCTTCACCCACCCCAGTAATATCGTTCTCCTCGAGAATGGGGAGAGTTTTAAGGCTATGATTGAATCAATCGATCATAGCCTTTTTAACTGTCGATGTTTCAAAGACTTAGGGCATTGTGTTTAGTCGACGAATATCGAAAGTTTCCGCACCGCAAGCTGTTTTAAAAACCTCTCTGAATGTCGCTACTTTATCGCCCAAATAGGCCAATTCCTCTCCTATATAATGCTCGCTATATAATGAAAATATTGTCAAAATTTAAGATGATTTTGAGCTTCTGGAGGCCATTATATACGGGGCGAGAGGTTTTCTATCCCTATGCGGTTGGGTCTTTGAGCAGCTTTTGCCACATTTCGTTTTGTTTTTGCCAATCTAATTCGCGGCAGATTTCGTTAACTTTGTATTCGGGGATTAAAGAGATGTTTTTGTCTTCGGAAAGAAGGATTTCTTCTTGTATATTGCGAAGTTATCAGGGCGTTTATTAAGGAAAGGAAAAAGTCGTATATTGAAAGGAATGGTAAAATCGAACCAGATGGCGAATTTGAAAAATGGCTGGTTTTGGGCTAATCAACAAGCTGACCGAATTGATCCTTTGACGCCAAGCCCATATTCAGTTCTTGATGAAAAAGAGCCGACAGATATTTGGTAAAAGGATTTGTTCTGTTTTTGAATACTAGTTTTTTCTATTTAAGTTATCGGCAATTTATCGGAAATTTATTGGCAATTTATTGGCAATTTCTGGTATAATTGAAACAGATATTTAACCATTTCAAGGAGCCATGCATGATTTGGAAACCAACATATCAGATTAGTCCTGCTGTCGCCCGTGCTTTGATGGATATTGAAGCTGCTAAGGCGGTCGTTGAGAAAATTTCGTTATCTCCTGCTGTTCAAGCTGTACTCCGCCATAAGGCGCGAGTTCGTTCTACCCATTATTCAACCCGTATTGAAGGCAATCGGTTGACTTTGAAAGAGGCTGAAAAAGTTATCGAGGAGAAGAAAGCTAATTTTCATGGCCGCGAACGCGATGTCAGCGAAGTCCGTAATTATTGGGATGCTCTTTTAAAGGTCGAGGACTGGGCGGGGAAAAAAATATCGCTTAGCGAGGATTTTATCCGTCGGCTACATGCTATTATTGAAAAAGGCAAACGAGCCAAGCCTACGCCTTATCGTGAAGGCCAGAATGTTATCCGTGATTCTGCTTCCGGAAAAATTGTTTATCTCCCACCGGAAGCTAAGGATGTGGCTCTGCTCATGGATGCAATGGTGCGCTGGGCAAAGCAGGCGGAAAAAGAACATATTCCGCCTCCGGTTATTGCGGCTTTGTTGCATTACCAGTTTGTGACCATCCATCCCTATTATGACGGCAATGGCCGCACGGCGCGATTGTTGTCGACGTTTATTCTTCAGCGTGATGGTTACGGGCTTAACGGATTCTTTTCACTTGAAGAACATCATGCGCGCGACCTGGAAGGTTATTACAGGGCTCTCGCGACGCATAAGCATCATAATTATTATCAGGGTCGGGCGGATGTGGATTTGACAGCATGGGTTGAGTATTTTGTAAAACTTTTAGCCAAGGTTTTTCAGCAGGCAAGGGATGAGGCGCTGCGGGCAGGCGGAGAGAAGACGACGGTTGAGCCTGAAGAATTAAGGCGACTTGACCATCGGGCGAAAACTGTGCTTGCGTTGTTTGCAAAAAAAGACAAAGTCTCCGTCAAAGAAATCGCTGAGACGCTTGGGCTGTCTGACCGCATGGCACGAAATCTTGCTGCAGGATGGGTCAAAGATGGCTGGCTGGTGATTTTAAATGAATCCAATCGTGCGCGTTCTTATGGACTCTCCAAAGGATATGAAAAGTTTCTTTCTTTAAAACGGTAAGATTTCAAGTTTTGTCCAGCTTCGAAGAGATGGACATTGTTAATTGATTATATATCAAATAGTTATGATGTTTTGTCCATAAAAAAGATGGACATTTTGGACAAGTTTACCGAGGGAAGAACCTCTCTGTAAGCCGAAATTTCTTGTAATTAGCGGGAATTATCAATATAATACCGCTACTAAATAACGAGAGGTTTCCCCTTGTGAAATTGCATCGGGACCCTTTTCTTAAGTGTCTGCAATGCAATGATTTATTGGAACACCCCTAACGAGGCGAAAGTAAAATTAAGAGGAAAATGCAAGATGAATAAAATGTTAAAATTATTGGCCTTCTTTTGCTTGCTGTGCTTTTCTGTTCCTGCTAGTGGAGAACAGCAAAATTCGCAATGCAATGACCAGAAATGGTATGAAGATTTCTTTAATAAGCATACGCTGGAATTAGTGTTATGTCAGGATAAGAAAAAAGTTTGTTTTATTTCTGATGCATCTTTTGGCAAGGATTTAGGGGATACTTGGCAGAGTCAATTTAGTTTAGAGATTGGCGAACAGTTTCGGCAAGCTTTAGATGACCACGGCAGCACTACCTTTGAATTGCAAGCAATTCAAGAAGACGAAGTTGTTGTAAAATATGAATCTACATTTGACCACCGCTCATTTGGTAAAAACTTCGTTACGGTTGATACCTGCAGTATAAAAATACCTTATATAGCCAGAGGCTAAAAAAGACGAGAGGTGCCTCCTTCGAAGAAATTATTAAGAATTCAAGAATCTTGGATATTATCAATCATCCGCAACGTGCTAATCAGAAGATTCTCGTTTGTTGGTATAAAAAATATGTTTGGCTCGTGCCTTTCGTAGCGGAAAAAGATTATTATTTCCTTAAGACGCTTTATCCAAGCCGAAAATTAACTAGGATTTATAAAAAAGGGGAACTATTATGAGAAATATAAAATTAACACCTGAAGAAAAAAGAATTGAAAATGCTCTTATAAAAGGCGAGTATAAAAAAGTTTCACAGAAAGAATTTGATGAGATTGCGCAGGCGATAGAACGCAGGAAGAAGGACACCGTTTTAAATATAAGAGTAAATAGCTATGATTTGGAAAGTATAAAGCAAAAAGCAAGCAGGCTAGGTATAAAATATCAGACGTTTATATCCGAATTTCTTCATCGCTTAGCGCGTGGATAATATCGTCGTGAATATTGAATAAATCAGTTCGAAAATCGTAGGTGAAGCGACCCCATTTTTTAAACCGTTGTAAATTAATAGTTTACAACGGGTTTTTCTTTACCCTTTTGTTAAAGTTAGAACCTATAATGTGATTAGGGTAATAATTCTTGCAATGGGGTAATAAATGGGGTAATATTGATTCCATGAACTCGTTTAGAAAAGTAGGCAAAAACATTCAGCTTCCTTTGTCGGCAGTTTGGATGATGAACACTGTTTCTGAATACAAAGGGAAGGAAGAGCTTTTTGCCAAACAGTCTCCACAAATTTTAAATGCCCTTGTTGAAATGGCAATGATTGAGAGCGTGGAATCTTCGAATCGTATCGAGGGAGTGACGATTGAACGAAAGCGCCTTAAGCCCATTGTTATTGGCCATAGTAAGCCGCGTGACCGGTCAGAAGAAGAACTTTCCGGATATCGTAAAGCCTTGGATTTAATCCATAAGAAATACGAAAGTTTGGCTATTTCTTCTGAGACAATCAAAGAGTTACACCGTTTAAGTCGGTTGGATGTCGGTGATGCCGGACAATGGAAAAAGAAGAACAACGAAATTATTAAAAAACATCCTAACGGCCGGATAGAAATTGTTTTTACTCCGCTTGAGGCGGATAAAGTTTCAGATGCGATTAAACAGTTGTGTCTTGCCTATGAAGATAGTTTAGCTCAATCCAGCTATCCTCCTCTTTATGCCATTGCTTGTCTAATTTTAGATTTTTTAAGTATTCATCCATTCCGTGATGGTAATGGAAGGGTTTCAAGGTTACTTACGCTCTTGGCGTTGTATCAAAATGGTTATGGAGTTGGTAAATATATAAGCCTTGAAAGAATTGTCGAGCAATCTAAAGAAGCATATTATGAATCATTAAATAAAAGTTCTCAAGATTGGCATAAGTCAAAGCATGACGTGATGCCATGGGTTCATTATTTTTTAAGTGCCATTGTTTCGGCGTATAGGGAATTTGAACAAAGAGCAGGACATCTTAAGCCGGCAAGAGGAGCTAAAACGCAAATTATTAGCCAGGTCATTTTAAATCAGTTGGGCGAATTTTCTATTTCCGATATTGAGCAAGAGTGCCCAGGTGTTAGCCGAGACATGATTCGCGTGGTATTTAGGCAATTACAGGATGAAAAGAAAATTATTTGTTTGGGAAAGGGTAAATCAGCAAAGTGGAAGAAGAAATAAATTAAAGAGCGTGTAATAGATTTGTTTGCATCAAACAAGTTCTAACTTCGTCTACCCAGCGACCCCAGTAATATCGTTCTCCTCGAGGATTGGGAGAGATTATGAGCCATGATTATCATTGATAGTCATGGCTCGCTTTATATCAACATGTGTCAAAAGGTTACGGTGTATCTGGTTGTGGGTTTGTGAACTTTTCCGTTTAGTTTGTGCCTACCGATCTCCAGCCTCAAAGAATAATCTCCTGTTCATCGTAGTAATGCCAAAGTATCTCTAACTCGGCCGATTTTAGGCCTTGCCTAGTAAAGAGTATTAATCGAAATACACAAGCAAGTTCGGCGTAGATGCTATGTTTTAGTGGGTATTTACTAGAGATGGGCAGAGATAATTCTTTCTACACCTTAACATTGCACAGCCTCGGCCAGTCCATGATTATACTTCGGTACAATTGTTATAATTTAGTATTTTTCTATACTAATAACAGGACGGAAGAAGAGGTTACCCCTTTAGTGGTATGGCTAGCTGTGCTGAATCAAAAAGTTTCTATTAACAATGGGTGTAAAAACAGGAGATCGAAATGAAAAGAATCTACTTAATTGTTTTGGCCGGATTATTGGTTATGACGGTTGTTGGTTGTGGCACCTTAAGAGGTATCGGTGACGATATCAAAACCGTAGGCCATTGGATTACGCGAAACTAGGATAGAGCGAATTTTAAGGGATAACCATTATGAATAAAAAGGAGGAATTAAATGTCAACTGAAACTTTGTTACTATTTATAATTATTGCTTTGGTCTTTGTGGCCTTGCCAGCCTGGCCTTATAGCAAGTCATGGGGATATGCGCCCACGAGTGTTTTGTCAATTTTGTTAGTAATATTTCTCATTTGGGCTATTGCCGGACAACGGCCACTCTTTAGGAGGACAGTAGGAGATGATATTAGATCTGCAGGTCGTGATGTGGCGGATTCTGTAAGGGATGTCGTTCGATAGTAAAAGAGAATGTTAAAAAGGAGGTCAGTTATGTTATACACAATTGCAGTTATTCTAGCTGTACTTTGGTTGTTAGGTTTGGTTTCGTCGTACACCATGGGCGGGTTTATTCATATCTTGCTCGTTATTGCCGTTATCATGATTGTTTTTAATCTCCTCAGCGGCCGAAAAGCGCTTTAATCGCCACAAACCTTTAAAGAATAACGTTGATTCTTCATCCTGATGGCAACCGAAGTTACCAAAGCAGCGAAAATGGGCAATAACAATGAATTGGATATAGCCAGTAAGAAGTGGAATGCGAATGAAGATGACCTTGCTGCATTCTTAAGCGGTGCTAATCCCAATTGGGCCAAGAAAGACCTGACGGACATGTTATATAAGCACCTCGCGCTTACGACAGGAGAGGTTGTTTCCCGGCTTAAAAAGGATTGGGCAGCGGATATAAATTATTATGACCAGGGCCATGTCCATATGCTTATGTTCGCAGATATGCTGACAGATGGAATCGAGAAACAATTTCCTGAGAAGTTTTAGAAATAAAAGAACGATTCGGAATTCTTGCCTGGAAAGGTAGTTGCTTAAATGATTAGAGATCCTGTTTGCGGTGCGGAAATTTCTGCGCAAAAAGTAGAGGTGAATCAGTTTTACCAAGATTACGCCGGACAACGCAATATGTTTTGTTCCGAGGCTTGCTCTCGGTTATTTCGTAAATACCCTGAACATTATAGTATTCGGACAGAGTCGGACACGCCCATCGGCCATTGCGAGTTATGTTCAAAAAGAATTTATCAAGGCGATCAATGCACCCAGGTGAGTTACAAGGGAAAAACATTTGAATTTTGTTGTGAGATTTGCGCGGCCGCATTCTCAAAGGCTCAGGCGGCCAATGATGCCGCGGCGGAAGACCATCTTAATAAAAATATTGAAAGGTTGCGGGGTTCAGCCTTGCTCCCTTGGTTAAGAGAAGCTAACCGTCTGAATGCTTCTGATTTATTTCTTTCGGTCGGTGAGTCACCAATCTTAAAGATCTATGGGGAATTTCAGAAATTAAGCGAGTTGCCATTGACCGAAGCCGATCTTTTGCAGATTATTCAATCCATCTTGCCGGAGAAAAAGCTGGCGGATTTTTTATCAGGCCGCGATGTGGATGCGGGGTTGGATGTGGAGGAGTGTTCGCGTTTTCGGGTGAACGTGTTTCGCCATTTAAACGGTAACTCCATAGCGTTGCGTCCGTTGCCATATAAAATTCCTACAATCGAGGAATTGAGACTTCCACCGGTGTTCAGCCACTTAAGTAATTTGACAAGCGGACTTATTCTTATAACTGGTCCGACGGGCAGCGGAAAAACTACGTCCCTAGCGGCTTTGGTGGATATGATTAACTGCCGGGACGAGAAACATATTATTACTATTGAAGACCCCATCGAATACAAAATTCCGAATCAACGCTCTCTTGTCCATCAGCGCGAAGTTGGGAGTCACACCCGATCGTTTGCCGATGGCCTACGCAGTGCATTGCGGGAAAATCCGGATATCATTGTTGTTGGTGAATTGCGTGATTTAGAAAGCATCTCCTTAGCAATCCGGGCAGCCGAGACCGGACAACTCGTCTTGGGAACCCTTCACTGTGGAACAGCCATGCAAGCCATTACGCGCATCGTTGATGTATTTGAAGGAGAACGGCAGTCTCAAATTCGTATCCAACTGTCGCAATCCTTGCAGGCTGTTTGTGCCCAGCGGTTGTATAGAAATGGGAATGGTCAAGGGATGGTTGTTGCAACGGAAGTTCTGATCGCCACTTTGGCCCTAAGAACACTTATCCGCGAAAACCGAATTCAGGAAATTCGCGGCTATATGGAAACAGGACAACGCGAACAGATGCATTCGTTTAAACAAAGTATTCAAGGTCTGTTTGATAAAGGTTTATTGGCAAAAGACACGCTGTTGGATTCCGAGACAAATCCTGTTCCGGAATTATCAGAAGCCCAATTACACTCAAATTAAGGAAAAACACCATTCTGTAGTCAATAAAACAAGGTGATGTACCTCGTCTCCCGCAGGTCGGGTTGTAGAAAAATGGGAGAGGTTAACGGCTATTAATAGGATTGCGGCTTTAGCAGATTTTATTTATCCCGCCTACAGAAGGCCACGCCTTTAAAGGCGTGGCTGAGTGGTCTTCTGGGCGGGATGGTCGCCCAGACTCCGCTTTGAGGCGAGTCTGTAGAGGAACCACGGCTTTTAAGCCGTGGGGCTCCATTGTTGCTTAAAAGATCAAGGGTATTTTTCTTTCAAGTTGATAAAGCAGAATTCGGAGTTATACCTCGGTACAATTTATTCTATTTCGATCTCAACTATAATAACGTTACGAAGTTACCTTTATCAAAAATGAAAAACATGGCGGATTGATACATGGGCTACCATACGGCTTCGATTAAAAACTTTCCTTGGCTTGATGTTACGAAAAGAAAAATTGGAGTGACTATAATATTCTTTTCAGTAATCTTTGCTTCGTTTGGATATTCTCTGGTTCAAACGCCACGTCTTAGCAATGATGCTTCGAACAAAGCCGCTTATCAAAAATACCTCAAAGACCAAGATAAGAAATCGAATGAAATTAATTACCTTCTCGATTTGATTGAAAATTCTTTGTTTTCATTTGAAAGAAACGGTCAAAAGGCCAGTGGTAAGGACGCAGTTTTACTTCTAAAATATAAATTCAAACAATATAAGAATAAAATATCTACTACCGAAGATTTTATCGAAAAAGTGGCCAGCTTTTCCAGCCACACGAAGAAAAACTATTTCGTAATTCTTTCAAGCGGGGAAAAACTTTTGCTCAAAGACTTTCTTTATGCGGAATTGAACAAGCTCAGAACTCTGCCGCATAAGAAAACCCCGACGGGAACACGTTATTTGGGGTAGCGGAAAATACGCAAATAATCGAGGGTGGAAATAGTTTTTTTCATGATCAAGAAGCGCATTCCGATATTATACCTCGGTATAATTGTATTTTTTCTAACCATCGCTAGAATAACATCATGATTTATTCAAATTTTAAACTGAGGATATCCAATAACACGGCAATTTAATCATAGGAGGCTAGTATGTTACAAGCAGAAAATCAACCTAAAACAAGCAGCGTGAAGATCGCGGAAGCCCTTGAATTACTCAATGAGGCGGCCAAAGAGAAAAAAGGCGAATTAAAAGAATTGTTCACTGATAAATATTCCCATATCAAGCAGGCGATAGCCGCTGGAACGGAGCAAGGTAAGCAAATTTTCGATAAGGCAAAGCACTTGACTAAGGATATCATCGTAGGAGGGGAAGAAAATATAAAAAAGGTTGTGGGTGAAGCCGACAAGCGGGTGCATAAAGATCCGTGGCCGTACATTGCCGGTGCAGCGGCGTTTTCTCTTCTTTTAGGGTATTTAATGGGTTCAAAAAGAAGATAAATCAAAAGGATGGCATGACATGTCTATGCGAACACTCATTCGTAGAGTATTTTCTTATTTGGTCTTTTTTAATATTATTAGGAGATACAACGGAAGGCCTTCATTAATGAAAATTAAAGCTGCCAAATTTTATGTTATCGGAGTTAAGAAAACAAGGGTTTTCTTTTTAGGCCTTTTGTTCGTGATATTTTCCTTTATTCTCTTTGGAAGCGGATTGGTTTTGATTAACACCGCGTTTTTCACTTATTCTATGTGGAGTTTGCAGGTGAAATTCATAGCTGCTTTAGTATTGGGAGGGATGGAGGTATTGGGAGCGATAATTGTTTTGTTCTATTTGTTTAGTGAAGAAAATTGGGCAAAGTTTTATGGAATTCAGAGCTTGCTTAATTCAGTTATTGACAGCAAATCAGGCGATAAGAAAGAAACAGAATAGAAAACCGAGGTGAAAATTGATGAATAAATATGAATAATGGAAGATTTTCACCGCTAAGACAGAAGGCCCAATACATTTTTAATCCAGATGATTCATTGAGGAAAATTGTTTGAATAAGCTATTAAGATAACCCCCGATACGATTTAGCTAATCTTGATGCAAATTCTGTTTATACTAAAAGTTTCTTGGTAAAAGCCGCCGGAAATTAATCAAAGAATTGAGCATAGCGCAATTATGAAGTCAATTAAAAGAATTTATACTGACTATAAAATTGTCGTTTTGTTTTATATGGGCGGAGTTTTTTCCTTTATCCTTCTTTCTTTGTTGATACATTTTTTCTGGCCAACTTTTGATGCGCAGGTAATAGGTTTTATTCGCCAGGACAGGGGGAAAGGTTTTTCAGCTTTGATGGCGTTCATCAGTTGGTGGGGCATTAACACGCGGATGATTTGGACGGTTGTTTTTGTGGCGGCCATGTTTTTTATTAATTCTTTCAGAAAAGAAGCGTTGTTTACTTTAAGCGTTTTTATCGCGGACGGCATCAATATCATTCTGAAATTGCTGATCCATCGATCTCGTCCTGAGGCGATAGATATTTATCCTAAGTTTCAACAGGGAAGTTTTCCTAGCGGACATGTGGTTCATTATGTGGTATTTTTCGGTTTTATTCTGACCGTCATGCTGGTTAGCCAGCGAATCCCTAAAGTGCTAAGGTGGGTTGCCGGTGCGTTGTGTGTTTTTCTTATCGGAGGTGTTTCTATCGCTAGAATATATCTGGGCACCCATTGGCCGACGGATATTCTGGTTGCGTACATAATTGGGTTTATGTTGTTGTCGGTTGGTATTCTTCAATATTTAAGAGGCCGGCCCAGTTAATATTCGAGGGGGAAGGTTGTGAGTAAAAACTTATATGAAAGTTAAAAAAGAGATAATCCGATATTTAATTGTAACGCCTTTTGTCGGCGCAGCTGATTTTGGGATTTATTTCCTTTTAATTCGTTTCCTGCCCAATAGCGTTTCCAAAGGGATTTCTTACATCATTGCGAATGGTGCCGATTACTTGCTCAATAAATATTGGATATTTAAACGTAAGCAAAAACAGGCCGCCGCTCCTGAGGTCGGCCGCTATTTTATTCTTGATGTAGTGTTATTTGTATGCAATGTCGGAATAAATCAGCTTAGTCTTTACGTGTGGCCCCATGCCGTTTTTCTAGCTCTAGCCATTGCTTCTGCAGTAACGGCACTGCTAAGTTTCATTTTCAAAAAATGGTGGGTTTTCAAAACCTCATCTGCTTAAATAAAATTTAAGGATGATTCCCAGGTAAACAAATCCGAATAAGTATCCGCCTATCACATCCGTAGCCCAATGGGCTCCAAGGTAGATCCGGGAGATTGAAACAGTAAGGATCAAGAAGGCAGAAAGGGTGCCAATAAGAATTCTCCAGAAAGAAGGGATTTTTTTATTGACGATCATCACCGCCAAGAGAAAACCAAAAAATACAACATAATGAACAACGTGCCCACTGGGAAAACTGGATTGGTTAAATTTTAATAATATTTTAGCGTTTTCCAGTGTTGGCCGGGGGCGATGGACCAATATTTTAAGCAAAAGATTGAATAGGTCAGGGAGAACGACCGCGAAAGTAAAACCAGCTTCTCGTCGGTGATATGTTAGGTAGAAAATCAATGAAGCAAAGACGACCGAAATAGGCATGCCGACAGAATTGCCAAAAAAACTGATAAATTCCATCAAGGGTGTAAAATTCCCCCTTTGGAGTCCCTGTATTTCTCGGGTCATATAGAAATCAAAGCCGGATATCGGATAGCGCTGGACCACAAAAGTCAATCCAATAATACTGACCGCGACTAAGGCATAAAAAGCTAACAAATGTTTATTCAATAGATTTGCCCTTCTTTTTCGGAACCAAAACTTTAATTGCCCCGGGGATGATTTTGATATGTAGAGGAATCTTTTCTAATACCTCACCATCGCACTGAACTACTTGTTTGCGGCTTGAGGAAATAATGATATCTTTGCCTTGCCAATGCTCCACTAATTCAAAATTATCCGGCCTTTCGCGTTTAATCAAGGTTGTGACAATAAGCTTCAAGAGGCTTAAATTTGCTTTTCGTACGACAACAACATCCAACAATCCATCGCTGACATCGATATTCTTATCCAAAGATATTTTAGTGAATCCGAGATTCCCGGCATTATTAATAACGCAGGTTAATCCTTGGACTTCGTGTTCAACCCCGTCGATCTTAAGATGATAATGGGATAGCTCGATTTTCTTTAAAGCGGCGGCGGCCGCAAAAAAATAGGCCAAGATGCCGAATTTATTTTTGGCCTCACGATCCGCGCCTTTAACCAAATCTGCCGAAAAACCAATGCTAATTCCGACAATAAAATAACGGCTGTTAAACTGCCCGACATCTATGGTTTTCATCTCTAGCGGCCCATGGCCCAGAAGCGTACAGGCTTCTTTAAGATCTTTTGGTATGCCAAGTTCATTGGCCATGACATTCGCTGATCCTCCGGGCAGAATAACCAAAGGAATCTCCGATCCCACCATGCCGCTAACTACCTCCATTAGAGTGCCGTCGCCGCCGTAAACAGCGATGGCATTAATTCCTTCTTTAATAGCCGCTTTTGCAAAACTGGTCGCATCGCCCTTTTTGTGGGTAATTGATGCTTCCCACTTAATGCCCGCTTCTTTCATGGACGTATTGATAATCGGTAAGATTGATTCTCCTTTTCCGGAGCCGGGATTAATAATGATGTGAATATTTTTTATTTTCTTTTCCATAGCCATGATTTCTTCTCCCAATATTTTTCAAAGGCTTTTATTTGAATTCGGATATACCACATCCTAGGATCGGCCACCTTGCGAGCCGTGGTTAATAAGTTGATAGCCTGGTCGCTGGTATGTCCCATGCCGATAAGGATAGCCGCGGCCATCGCAATGCTTCGATGCCTGCCTTGCATGCAAAAAACTAAAACCTTGCCCTTGTTTTGAATAATAGGCAATGCTGCTTCAACCCCATTAAGTAACTTCTTGATTGAAATTGGAGTAAAAAATGTATCATAAGTTTTAATCCATAAGGTTTTAAAAGGAGGAAGGGTATAGATTTCATCGGGCGGCATTTGCCCGATCATGGAAATAATCAGATTGAAATTGAGTGCCTGCAATTCATCGGCCTGTTCCTTCCCGATTCTGGAACCCACGTATAAATAATCGGTCACTTTGGATATATCTATCACAATTTATTATATCTACTTCAATTGTATTCGTATATTATACCGCGGTACAATTGACCTTACTTAGCCATCCTCTATCATAATCTTGTACAGATATATGCTGGGAATAAAAATAATAAAAGGAGAAAAAATGTCAAATCACCATCATCAAAGCAGGGCAGAACAAATCTACAACAGAACACACGGTTCAGCACCATTTCATTACGATAAGAGGTCTAATGAAGAAAATGAATCAATGAAGCCCGAAGACATTCAAACGAAGGTGGCCATTGATGATAGGGGTATTCAGCTTCGGGCGTATCAGCTTTATTGTGAAACCGGAGGATTGACCTTCCCCAATTCAGTGGACAGGTTGTTTAGCTAGAGCCGCTCGTTTTTCGTACTCAAACGGGCTCAAGTTTCCAAGCGTTGAATGAGCCCTTTTGCGATTATAATACATTTCCACGTATTCAAAGATTTTTCTTTTTGCTTCATCGCGGGTCCTGAATTTATTCCGGTGAACCAATTCAACCTTTAGCGTGTGAAAGAAACTCTCCGCGACGGCATTA
>JADFZM010000047.1 GCA_015232535.1 Candidatus Omnitrophota bacterium | reverse complement strand
ACTAAAACTCCTAACTCTTCTTTACTGGTCTTTACCTCAAACTTTTTCTTAGCCTTATAGATATTGTTCAAAACTATAACTGGGGTATTCCAGCCATTAGGCTCACCTATTTTTTGCACATAAAGTGTCATCCATTTTTGAATAATTTCTTTGGCCGTTCGCTTTTGCGTTTTGCTGCCGAATTGTGCCATTTTTACCAAAGCTTCAGCTGACGACTCACCGGCAATAGGATCAGCTAACAAACCTTCGATTAGATTTAAGTCTTTTTCTCCTTGGGTCATTTTCGCTTCAGGCTTTGCCTTTTCATCGGCATTAATCCTTACCCAGCGGGAGCGCTCGGCAGGCGACAGATCCGACTCAGTCCCAGTCGAGACAGAAGCGAAAAACTGTACATTGGGCGTGACTTTTAAAGGAGTTTTGTCTATGGGCGAATAGAATATGCCTTCCTGTAAAACCGCGTTTAGCCCGACCGCCAGGCCGGTTCTCAGGTAAAAGTAATTTTCAAACCAGCCCACAAATTTACGGCGTTTTTCAATCGGAACGCCGTTTATTTCATCCTCTTCCCAGGCTTGGGCAGCTTCCAGGAGAAATTCGGGCAACATGCCTTCTCCGTATTTAAAGCGCCGGGTGCCTTCTTTTTGCGCCTCTTCGTCAATTATATTGCTGCCGAAAAGCTGGGTTTCATTTGTCGACGAATTGCAATTTATTTTACGGATCACGTGCGGGACATCCTTTAAGACCGCTTCTAAAATAGCTTCGGGGTTTTCTCTAGCCGGGGCGATAAGCAAGGTCGGATCTTTTAATACAAGCATTGCCGCCTTTAAATCTTCTTCAATCCTTCCTTCGGGAATTGAAACCATTTTACTAACCTCGTCTCTATCTTCTTTAGTTTCAAATGCCCTGACATAAACAGTCCGGAAAGCATTAATTATTACCGCATGAAGGTCTTCAGGGAAATCCTTGTATGTCCTTTTAATTAAATCACAAGCGCGTTTAAGTTCGCGGAAACTGATAACATGCTCGTAATCTTGGGCAAATTTCCTTTCTTCTTTTCTTAATTCTTCCTGAATGGAAAAATGATAACCAGCTAAAGCATCGCTAACTGTTTCCATTTTATCTTCGGGAAGCCCATCTAAAAAATCGTATGCCACTTCTTTCAATTCTTCCTTTGACAACCTTCCCTCTACCCAAACTGACGGCACATTGTCTTTTAAAAGTAACGGCAGTTCTCCTCGGGCTTCATAATTTGAAGAAGGATTAAAATCGACTATTATGAAATGTCGGGGATTTCTCTTAATCGTGCGGCCTATCTCCTCGCCTTCTTGCTCCCTGGGAAATTCATTTAAGGTGACTGTTTCCCCTTTTGCTACCGGAATAAGCCACCAGCCTAATTTTGCCTGTTCGTTTTCAACCGCGGTATTAAGTTCTGAAAGTGCCACAACCCCGCCGTTTTCATAATAATCAAGAAACGGAGTGTCCTCATCCATATAATAGTCGCCGTTTTCGCGCGCCTTAAATGCCCCTAACCATTTGCTTTGCTTGCTCTCACCGTGAGTAGGCTCGCCGTAAAACCTCAAGCCGAATAGTTTAGCCAAACCTGCGGCTATCGCGGTCTTACCTGAGCCGGTGGTGCCTTCTAGTAACAAAATCCTGTTTCCATACCGCCAACTTCTGGCTGCAGCGCTTAAAACCTTCAAAACATCTCTGGTAACAGTAAGCCCGGTTTTTTCTTTAAGGAACTGAATAATAATTTTAGCTCTTTCTTCCCCTTGCTTTTTTGCAATTTCTTCCCTTTTATGCTTAAAAACTTTCGCTTGTAGCTGTTCAGCCAGGCCGACTTGTGTTATGTAAGACAATCTTGAGGCTAATTCTGCTCGCAAACCATCGCTTAAAGGAAGCTCGACTCCATCGATAAGTAATGTGTTTTTGTCCTTATCGAAGTCTATATTGTATTTAGTCACCTCCCTCCCGGGGAAAAAATACCGGTACAATTCATCTAGAAATAAATGCATATCGGCTTCTGAATCTAATTCAGCCATGCCCCTGTCTTTTAACCGGCCCAATACGTATTTAGCAAAAATGATTAACTGCCCTTTTGTTGGTTTAATTGATTTCTCCCTTTCCCATAATAAAAGATTGCTAGCACTATCAAAAAGCTTAATAAACGCTTCCGTGGATTGTGCCGAAAAGCCAATCTTGTATTGAAGTATTTTCTTGAAATCAGCTTCGGTTACTCCCTTAAGCCATTTGCGGGTAAAACGGTTGTAAAGAGTTTCGTCCCCCACTAAAGAGCTTTCGGTAATCGTGGCAATAATCTTCATGTTTGGAGGTAGAGATAGTGTATGGTACTCTTCCGGCGCTTCGGGAATATTTGTCTTTCCGTTAAGTAAAAGCTCATATAACATCCCTCGAACATTAGCCGGAATAGCCTCGAACTGGTCGATTTTTAACAAATAAATTTTCTGCGGATTTTTCTTGGCATTCTCAGCTAGCTTAAAAAGCACTCCCAAGAGAAATTTGAGGAGTTGTATTCCTTCATCTTTGCCTTCTTTTCTTTCCACCGGCATATGCGAGCCGATAAATTGCATCCGGTCAGAGTAAGGCGTGCCGGTTATTGAGGTAACTTCCAATCCGGGGGCAATTTCCCGCAAACCTTTTATTGCCTCCTCCAAAGAGTCAAGGCTATCAGACGGCCGAACAAAAAGCGTGGGCTTGTTTCTTCTTAAAACCCATAATAATTTTTCGTAAGCGTCAACTTCGGCCTGTGTCCTTTCGGGACTTTCTTTCCATTGCTTACTTGCTAAAACGTTATTTCCGCTTTCAAGTAAGCTGTAAATTATCTTAATAGTTTTGAAATAATCCTCATGTTTAAGCTCTTTTAGATTTGTAGCTTTTTCATTTATTTGATTAATCTGCTCCATAAGCAACTGCATAAAACGTGGATTAAGAAATTCGGCTTTATTAAAACCTGAGAAATTATTCGTTGGCAAACTAGCTCTTAAATTATAAGCTGCTAATTTTTTACGCGCATCTTCTAGAGTATCAGGCAGAACATCGGTATAAATCTTTTGCGCCTCCTCAAATTCCTCTGCTATTATTGTTTTTAAATCTTCAATATTTAATTGCGAACGATCCTTCTTTAAAATTGCCTGAACAAAACTTGCGAGAAATTCCTCAACAAAAGCCCGGTGTTCCCGGGGCGATATTGCATAAAATGTGGGGTCATCAGCGTCTTTGGCGTAAAATTTAAATATCTCCTCCATTTCGCTGTGATACTCGCGGATTTTCTTGGCTAACTCGGCGCTAGTTTCAGGAGTAAAAACCTGCTTTAAAATATCTTCAATTTCCTGGGCCAGCATAGCGGCATCAGCGGCCTTCTTCATTTCACTGTTAGGCCTATCATCCCTTGTCATTTTGGCCGCATCGGGATCTTTATTTGAGATTCCCGCATTCGTAGGAATGCTAGCTACAGCAGTCTCTGTCAAATTTCCCAAAAGCTCTATATTTCGCCCTTCGTCTGTTATTAACTCTGCACGGACTGAGGCCATTCCTTCATTGGGCAGGTTTGCGGGGGCATCCAGGGTAACTTCTAAAACTTCTTGGGCCTGTATAGCAAAGTCTGCTTTCTCCGCTGGGTCGCTTAACATAGCCAGATCCATCCCGCCTGAGAAATATTTCCTTTCTATTATTTGCAGGGAACTGGGGTCGAGCTCTTCTTTGGTAAGGTTAAAAACTCCCTTTTTGAAAGCCTCAACGTATTTAGCCCAAATACGTTCGGCCATTTGCGGGTCATCAAAATTAACGCCTCTTACTTTCTTTTGATCAACGTAAACATTGGCCAATAAGCTATTTTTTATCTTACGTTTATACCAGGCGGCCAAGATAAGAGAATGGTAGGCCTGGCGCAGCTCAGTAAAATTCTTCCCTTCATTTACTTCGCGCTCCAACTCCGGAATAATAACTTCCCGCACAACTTCTTTAGCCAACTCTTGCGTTTTTTCTTTTGTTTGTTCAGCATTAGGATTGATTGAGGTTGATTTATTTGCCGCCAGATAATCGGATTCCAGCATTACCTTAAGCCTGGCTTTTACCACATAAGCGGCGGTGATTGAATTGTCTTTTCCCGTAGGCTTTTCATAAACAACTGCTTTGCTGGGGACTACCCAAACTTTATTGAAGGTATCAATTGGTATATCGATAGTGCCGTATTTTTCATATGCTTTTTGATAAATTATCTCCCAGAATTTCCTGCCGATATCGTTCTCGGGGTAAGAGGCGGTCGCGGTAAGCTGCTTTAAAAGATAGTCCTGCGCCAGAAGGTCACGGCCCATCTCCGTCTGGCCAAACTCATTTGGAATGATCCGGTTTCTTTCATAAGGAGATAAGTTTACCCAAAGGTCTTTATCGGGAACCGTCAAGCTAACCAAAAAATAGCGAATAAGCTTATATGATTCTTTTTGAAACTCGGCCTCAGCAAAAGCTGTATCGCCTTTATCTACAGCGAAATCAAACTGAAAAGGATTTTCAGGCGATATCTTAACGCCTTTAAGGATTGCCGGATTAAAAGCCGGGCTTAAATTAACCATTACTCCCGGTTCGGGTAAGATTACAGCACTTTGGATCAATATATTGTTTTGTGCATAACCGGGAATTAAGCTTGAAATAAGAAATGTAAAAACAGTGAATAAAGATATAAATCTTTTAGCAATTTGATTTGCCAAAATACGCGGGTTGTTCGAGCTTTTCTGGGGGTAAATCATATACAAAGTATATATTACAAATATTATTAATGCCGATTATTTAGCCTACTATAAGAAAACGTTTGCCCATAGTGCCATAAGTATAGTATTCATAAGCATTTACAGTATTAAACTAATATTAATAAATTGAAATTTATTAAAACATTCTGAATATAGAGATTTTTGCTAAATTCTCAGCTTTCAATGCAACCTGTTAATGAAAACTTTTTGGGGAGTAACTAGAAACAGGCTTATTTATTAAAGATACCTTATGAATGGAAGGAAAGATATCCCATACAAAAAGATAAACCCAGCTTAAATGACAATTAATTCGTCCTTGTCCCTCCGCTCCAAAGAACGAAACTTTTTATACTTAGGCTTAATTGAATTATAAAATCGGACTAATACAAAATAGTGTATGCCGGGGAATCTAGGCGGATGGTAATAAGCCCCTTGATTGTCCTCGGACTTTATAAAAAAAGCATAAAAAACCAAGGCTTATGCAGGCATTTTACCTTTGATCGGAATATTTATTTATTAAGCCGGCAATAAGCTCAATATGCTTTTTGAGAAGCAATCCTGCGGATGGCAAGCAAAGCCCTCTCGAACACAAGTCTTCAGCCACAGGGAAATGGCCCGAAAAACAGTCCTGGTAATAAACCGGCTGAAGATGCACAGGTATAAAGACCGGGCGCGTTTCTATCCCTTCATCGGCCAATAAACACCTAAGATTATTGCGGCTGACTTTAAAACTCTTTTCGATAAGAACAGTGTATAGCCAAAATACATTTCCCCGGTCACTAGATTCCGGAGGAAAAACAATTCCTTTTATGCCTTTTAAACACTTTTTGTATAGCTTTGCGTTCTCTATCCGGTGTCTTACCAGCTGATTAATCCGTTCGGTCTGAGCCAAGCCGATTGCCGCCTGTAAATTAGTCATGCGGTAATTAAATCCTACATGCTCATGCCAAAAATGCCTTCTTTTTGAAAAGCCATGGTCGCGCAAAGTCCTCGCAATATCAGCAATATTCTTTTTATTAGTCACCAACATTCCGCCTTCTCCGGTCGTTAGTATCTTATTGCCGTAGAAACTGAAACAAGCTACATCGGCTAAACTTCCAACTGATTTTCCTTTGTATGTTGCCCCGTGCGCTTCACAGGCATCTTCGATAACAAATAAACAATGTTTTCTTGCAAGTGCCACCACCGTTTCCATATCTGCCGGGTACCCATAAGTGTGGACAACGATTATAGCCTTTGTTTTTTTGGTGATACTTTTTTCAATCAGGCTTGAGTCGATATTCCAAGTATTTTGATCAGCGTCGACAAAGACCGGTTTTGCGCCGGTATAAACAACCGTATTAGCTGTTGCAATCATGGTAAAAGTAGGGACAATCACTTCATCGCCCGGCCCGATGCCCAGCGAAGCTAAAGCCAAATGCAATGCCGCCGTACCGCTTGAACAAGAAACGCCGTATTTTGTTTGACAGGCATGGCTAAATGAATTTTCAAATCTTTTTACATAGGATCCCGCGGATGAAATCCAATTCGTGCTAAGGCAATCTTTGACATATTTAAGCTCATTCCCCCTAATATCTGGAGCGCAAACAGGGATAAAACGCCTGGATTTATTCAACTTCGGCTCATAATCAGGTAAAATATTTTGAATATCTTTAGACAAGCCTTTTTTGGTCTTGATCAAAAGCTTATTTGTTTTCATTTTTATTAAATTCTTTCATAAGGCTTATGATTTTTGCTAAATAATTAAATCCGTTATAAAGAAATACAACCGGATTCGAAGCTGTTTTTGTTTTTCCTCCTCTTCTTGGCACGCAAGAATAAGGTATTTCTTTGATTTTATAACCAAACCTTTGGGCCCGAACCAGGAAATCTATGCAATATTCCCCGTAAATTCCCCGCAACGGAACTTGTTCCAAAACATTTTTTCTTGCGGCAATAAATCCGCTGGTTAAATCGTTTATATTGGTATTCAATAAATATTTTGCCATCCGGTTGATCACAACGCTGGCAATAGTCCTTACGCCAAACCCCCTAAAATCACCGCCACCTTTAACATATCTCGAACCAACGGAAATATCAAACCCTTTCCCAACGGCATCTGTTAGTTGCGAAACAATATCCGGCGGCATCGAAAAATCACAATCCATCCAAACAACAATTTCTCCGGAAGCCATATTTATACCCTCTTGCAAAGAAGCAACCAAGCTCCGCTTTGAACTCCGTTTAATTATTCTTAAAAGCGAATCTTCTTCGGCCATTTTTGCCGCCAAATCAAGGGTTCCGTCTAAGGAGTTATCATCGACGACAATAATCTCCGCAGAAACAAATATCGCCCTTAAAGAGCTTACCATCTTGACGACATTTTCTTTTTCATTATACGTCGGTAATATTATAGAAAGCTTATGAAACATTTTCGCATTAAAACTTTCGGATATATTTCTTTAAGATTAAAATCTCTTGATTATACATTCAACCGGAAAGCGCAACCTCGAGGCAAGAACCTCGAAATGGGTTAAATGACTAAAAACACGCACGAGGATAAGGTTTCAAAGCTGCTCGACTTATATAATCCGGCCGTCCGTCAAGGTAGCAAAAAAGGCCTTCTTTGGCACGGACCTTCCAATAAACCAAACGGTAAAAATATCAGACCCCTTTAGAGCAGCTTAGTTAAATTATGCTGTCAATCGTATTGTCTTCCGCGGCCTTAAGCCTATCGGACATTGAAGCCAGGGTATGCCCTTCTTTCTCCAATCTGTCAATGACCGCCTGCTCTTCATTTGTCCTCGTCTTCCACCTTTTATGCATCCAGCCGCCCCATTCATGGGGAGCATTGCGGATATATTTCTCAATTATTGCCGTGATTCTTTGGATGATGATTATTATTTCTTCCGTCGAGTTGCTATTCCGCTCGAATTCAAGAGGCTTATCGATAATTATTTTATGCTTTGTATCGCTTTCCCTAAAAATAAACATAGGTATTATAGGAGCATCTGTCCTTTGATGGAAAATTGCCGGGCCGGCGGCGGTCGCGGCTTTCTTCCCGAAGAAATCGACAAAGATCCTGCCGTCTCCCCCAAAGTTCTGGTCCAAAAGGATAAAAAGCAGCTCATTGTTCCTAAGCGCCCGCAGGGACTTTTCTATGCATTGCCTCTGGGGAAGCGAATATATCGTCGCCAGCCCTTTTTCATTGCGGAACTCCGATATGTATTGCTCAAAAACACTGTCCCTCATCCGGCGCATGATTACGTTTGTTTTGTAGCCTTCCATTACTATGCGAAAATACATCAAAAGAAAAATCCCGAAATGGGCACTGACAATTATCGCTCCCTTACCCTTTCTTAAAGCTTCATCAAGATGCTCTTTTCCTTCTATCGCTATTTTCCCTAAGATCTCATCGGGACGGTCGGCAAAATATATCATATCGATCATCCCCCGCCCGAAATTATTAAAACATTTCTTGGCGATATTCTGGATCTCCTGTTCGCTCTTTTCCCCCTCAAAGGCGATTTTCAGGCTTTCGTAAGCAAACTTCTCCATGCGGGACATAAAACAGCGGCCTAAAAAAACAAAGAAACCCATAAAAGTTTTGTAAACAGGATAGGGTAAGCGGCGGATTATCCATCGGCAGGAAATAAGTAAAGCGCGGGCAAGCGCCCTTTTAATTCTTTTCATTTGGCCAGTTTTACCCCTAGGATCTTCGCTTCGCTCGAGGACATTTTATAACTGTGATCTTCATCCGGGAAGATATTTTCCTTGACTTCCCTTTTAAATTGTTTGATGGCCTCCGAGGCCAACAAGTTCAAGTTGACATATTGTTTCACAAATTTGGGGTTTGTTCTATCAAAAAATCCTAATAAATCCTGGCTGACCAAGACCTGGCCGTCGCAATATTTTCCGGCTCCGATACCTATGGTCGGGATAAGTAGCTCCTCCGTGATAATCTTGGAAAGCTCATAAGGTATGCACTCAAGAACAACCGCAAAACAACCGGCCTTCTGTAGATGCTTAGCCTGTTCGATAATTTCTTTGGCGGCTTTGGCTTTTTTTCCCTGGACCTTAAATGAATCGGCGGTCTGAGGAGTTAACCCGACATGCCCCATGACAGGAATACCGGATGAAACAATTTTTTCGGCCACCGCGAGGCATTTATCGAACCATTCCAGTTTAACCGCATCGCAGCTCGCCTCATCCGCAAAACGCTTGGCATTATTAACCGCCTCTTTTGAATTAAGCTGATACGACATATAAGGCATATCCCCGACCAGCAAAGCATTCTTTACCGCCCGCCTGACCGCCTTGGCATGATGGACCATCTCATCCATTCCCACTTCCTTAGTCGAGCCAAGGCCCAATGCGACATTTGCCAGAGAATCACCGACGAGAATAATATCTATGCTCGCCTTATCTAAAATCTCGGCTAAAGGATAGTCGTAAGCGGTGAGCATTACAATCTTATCCTTCAATACTTTCTTATCCTTTATCCCTTGTATTTTCGATTCGGTCATTTTATTCATTTTTCACCCCCACCAAATATTGTTCGATTCCTTTAGCTATAGAATCTCCGGCCGCTAAAGCATTGACTAAAGGCTGGGCATTTGTTACAACATTTCCGGCGGCAAAAATCCCCGTAAGCGAAGTTTCTCCCGTTTCGGCGTCGACAACAACCGATCCGTCGGTATCGAGCTCCAACCCCGGCAAGAACATCTTGATATTTGAGTTCGGGACATGACCGACAGCAATAACAACAGTGTCCGCTTTGACCTCAAATTGCGAAGAAGGAACCTCTTCGAGCTTCCATTTTCCCGAAGCATCTTCGGCGTAATCCATCCTAACGCACCTTAACCCCCTCACAAAATTCTTATCGTCGGATAAAACCTCCGCGGGACGTGTAAGCGGCTCGAATTTTATCCCTTCCTCTTTAGCGTATTTTCTTTCTATTGTCCTGACGCGCATTTCCTGCTCGGTATTCTTGAACACCAATGTAACTTCCCTCCCTAAGCGAAGAGCGGAGCGGGCGCAATCAAGAGCGGTATTCCCCGAGCCGATAACCGCAATCCTTTTTCCCAAGGGAAACGCCGTTAATTGCCGGGAGAAAAAACTGGCCTTCATTAAATTTACTCGCATCAGAAATTCTTCGCCGTAATACACCCCGGCTAAGTTCACTCCCGGGATATCCAGAAATTTCGGGGTCGCCGCGCCCGTAGCCAGGATAAAGGCATTAAATCCTTCTTTCTTCAGGCCTTCCAAATCGACAGTTTGCCCGAAAAAACAATTCGTCATAACCGTAACGCCGTGGGCCTTTATATCCGAAATATCGGAATCAAGAACCTTTTTAGGAAGACGGAATTCGGGGACACCGTACCTTAAAACGCCTCCCGGTTTTTCCAAAGACTCAAAAACAGTAACACGGTAACCTTTTTTTGCGAGTTTGTACGCCGCGAAAAGGCCGCTTGGACCGCCCCCGATCACCGCGATTCTTTTTCCGTTATTTTCTTTTCGGATATTCGGGCTTCTTTGTTTCCCGTAATCAGCCGCGAAACGCTCCAAAGCCCTTATAGCGACAGGCGCATCTTCTTTTTTTAATACGCATGCCTTTTCACAGGGCGCGGAGCAAATCCTCCCGCAAACAGAAGGAAAGCAATTGCTTTCTTTGATAATCTCTAAAGCCTCACCGGTATTATTCTCCCGCACCGAGCGGATAAAGCCCGGGATATTTACCTTTATCGGGCAAGCCTTAACGCACTCGCTGCCAGCGCACTGCGGGCAACGCCGGGCCTCCTCTAAGGCTGTTCTTTTTGAGAACCCCAAAGAAACCTCGTTAAAATTCCTGGCTCTTTTATCGGGGTACTGAGTTGAGACTTCTGGCTGTACCATTCGTCAAGTTCCTCTAAACTGTTACTGCGTAATTTGAATTCATTGAAATCCACTTTATGACCGTCGAACTCCGGGCCCTCTATACAGGCATGTACCATTTTACCGGAAACTTTAACCCGACAAGAACCGCACATGCCCATGCAATCGACCATGATCGGGTTTAACTGAACGAAAGTTTTTATCTTCTTTTCCTTAGTAAATGCGCAAACGTTCTCCATCATCTCGACTGCGCCGATAGCGTAAACCATATTAACCGTTTCCTCATTGATCATTTTCTTGAGGATATCGGTAGCGAGGCCTTTTCTTTCGTAAGAGCCGTCCTCGGTCGCGATGTAAAGCTTGTTACAGCATATCCTCATCTGGGGCTCAAGCATCAGCCTGCGCTTGCTCTTAGCGCCGATTATGCCGATCACCTTATTGCCGATATTGCGGTAAGCCCTGGCAATGGGGAGCATCTGCGCTATCCCGACGCCAGTAGCTATACAAATGACCGTGCCTTTTTTCTCAACTGTGGACGGTTTCCCCAACGGCCCGACAATAGAATAAATATTTTCTTTTATCGGCAAACTTCCAAGCTTAAGCGTTGTCTGGCCCTTTTCGTGAAATATAAGAGTGATCGTCCCTTTTGAGGGATCGCTATCGACTATCGTCAGGGGTATTCTTTCGTCGCCTTCTTCCGGGCAAACAGCTACGAATTGCCCGGGCTTGGCCCGAGAAGCGATATCCTTGGCTAATACGCTTATGCGCTTAATGTCTTCCGATAATATTTGCCTATTAACTATTTCAAACATTTTTCTAAGATTTTTACTTTATGTTTTAAATCGGAATTTATCATAAATTCCGCGTTCATTAGCAATTTATTGTAGTCCAAATCACCTTTTGTGTCTATTCCTACTTAGATCCCGCTTTCAACTACCATTATCGGTTTATTAAAATATCCGAATACCCAAAATCTAAATTTTTTCAGGGTATTGATTATCCCTGCTTCATTTCTTTATCTTAAGATACACATCGGTATCAAAATGATTGTCTTTGATCGTACTCCGGATCCCCAACGAGCCTATACCGCTAAATGCATCTAAGGCCGGATAAACCGCCGCTTCCATTAAAACTTTCCTTTGCTCTTGTGTCATCTTAGGCGCTTTTTTGGAATATTCCTCGATAGAAGCGGAAATCGAGTCTCGCTTCGAGACAAGGGTATCAACCTCGGCCTGTTTAGATTTTACGTTTTTCCCGGCCTGATCAAGGCTTACAACGAGTTCTTCCTCGGCCAATCCTTGCGTCCTCGCGGCATCTAATTGTTTCTTCAAATTTTCTTCCTCTTTTTGAAAAGCCTCCAGGCTGTTTTTTGCAGTCAAAATCTCCTCGCTCAACTCTTCCAGTTTTTGTTTTGTCCCGTCCGCAAAAGCCTGCCTTTCTTTGTCTTTCCCGTCCGCCAAGGCATTTCCCCATTCCATTGTTTTTCTCGCCTTATCGAGTAAAAGCCCCGTATCCGCGTAAAACAAATAATGATTACTGCCCGATAAACCGCGGTCTATTTCTTTAAAACCGACATTAGATAAAAGAGATTCGCTTTTTTTGTTCAAGACATCGATTGAAGCTTTTATAGAGTCGTTGTTCACCGCTATCAAAAGATATTTCCCGACAAAGGCATAGGACGGCTTCAATGATTGCGAGATAGGGATAGAAACATAATTAAGGGTTGAGCCGGAGTATTCTTCTTTCTGCAAAACGAACATCGGGTTTTGAGTAAACTTGGTCAAAAGCCCTTCGATCACTGTTTGGTTCTCAACTTCAATGAAGATCACCAGTTGCGGAATCGGGAAAAGCCCGGTATTATCAATATCTCCGAGGTAACCTCCTAATTCATTTCCCAAAGAAGGAATTAATTCTTTTTCGACATCAATCCCAAGCGCGGATTCAAAATCTTCAACCCCTTTTGCTTTTTTGCCTTCATCTTTTTGTTTTGCTGAAGCCGTTTCCTGCTTTATCCTCTTCCAGAGAAACCCCGCGTCAAAACAATTGCCCCACATATAAGCGATGATATCTTTCGGAATCAGGTTCAAAGACCGGTTCTCATCCGCGGGGCAGCTGTATTGCCTCGCTATTTCAGGAGGCATTTCATTCTTATCAAGTACAAAAGAATAGTTTAAATTGCTGATATCGCCGACTTTCGATGAAAACCCGAGATAACGAATCCCTTTAAAGTTCCCGAAAACATTATCCCATTCCCCCCTTTGCTCGGCAGGGATTTTCCCCCGAGCCAACTCTTCTATTCCCGATATGACTCTCGCGACATCCATATAACCCGATAAATTATGGGAACCCATATAACGCGTCCTGGCATCCTTAAAGTTATTGTCAAGATCAAGCGAAAGTTCTTCGCGCTTAAAAACGTCTACAATCTTTTGCGGCATATTCTCCCCGACAGAAACTGCCAACAAATCTTTGATAACAACATAGGCTATAGTAATGTTCGTCCCTTCCAAGGCAATCGTATTT
>JADFZM010000046.1 GCA_015232535.1 Candidatus Omnitrophota bacterium | reverse complement strand
TCTACTTTTGCTGCTTTTCGCTCTTACCGTTTTTCATTCATTTTGCGAAAGAACCTAAGAATCTTACTTTTTCTATGCCTCTTTCCCGAACCTGGTGCGCCAGATATGGGTAATGATGTCCGCACGGGAAATCAAGCCTTTAAGCTTGCCGCCCTCGACTATCGGCACCCTCCGGAAATTATGGCCCAATAAAAATTGGCAGATCGAATCGACGCTGTCCTCCGTTGAGAAACTGCTTACCTCCCGGGTCATAAATTCCGAGACCGTTTTATCCTCCGCCGTTTCCTCATTAAGCAAAATTCCAAGCAAATCCTTTTCCGAGACAACCCCCACCAGATTATTTTCACAATCCACGACGGGGAGGCCGCTTATCTTCCGAATAGCCAAAAGCTTAACGGCAATCGATATCGGAGTATCAGGAGTGACCGAAAGGGCCTGGCTTGTCATAATATCTTTGGCTTTTAGCATAAGCTCCCCTCCTGCATCTTACCCTTTTGATTCCAGCGCCTTTTGTACCGTCGAGACAACTCGCTCGTCCTCAAAAGGTTTTATTATGTAATCCGTCGCCCCCAGCCGGATGGAAGTCATAAGCGAATCGCGCTGGTCGAGCGCGGTTATCATTATAACCTTGGCCGCCTCGTCGATTAAAAGGATCTGCTCCAAGGTCTCCAGCCCGTCCATTTCCGGCATGACTATATCGAGCGTGACCAGATCCGGGCGAAGCTCTTTGTATTTTTCCACTGCCTGCAAACCATTTGCGCATTCGCCGGCAACCGTATACCCGTTTTCCGTTAATACTTTTCTCAATTTCATGCGGATTATCGCGGCATCATCGACGATCAATATTCTCTTTGGCATAGGCATTCCTTATTTTTATAAAAAATTCTCCAAATACGACAGAATCCGTTCGCTCTCGGCGGTCGGTACAATATACATTTGCGTCTCCAAGCCGAATTTGATCACTTTAAAGGCCGATTTAATGACCAGGACCCGGTCTTTTCCGGAGGCGGCATTTATAATATATTCCTGCAGGAGGATGCTTGCTAAATCGGTAACCAATACCGGAGGCGTGACCTTTAGTTTAATATCAAAATCCTTGGCAAATGTGTTCGAAATGCTGCTCGCCAAAATATTGCCCAGCTCCTGTACCGCGCTTTTAGCGTATTCGTCGAGTTCCTTGGTGGTCCCGGGCTCATTCTTCAATATCAGATCGGCCAAAAGAAAACTCGCGGGAACCGGCACATAAAATAAAAACCTAAAAGGAGCATCACCGGCCAGATTGACAAAAGCTCCGATAACCTCTTCATCCTTTAGGGATATGGCCTCCTCGGTCAAGGCGGTCACATCAGAATAAAAAATGCTTTCCAATTCGATCTTCGCCCCGGATTTGATTATCTTAGAGAAGGATTGCGAGGCGCGGTCAATGCTTATCCGGGCGATCAGCTCTATAGCCTTGTCGACTTTATGCGTTTTATCCATCAAAAACTCCTTTATAATTGCCGCGCCATTTTTTGTTCCTAGCAGCAAATCATCGAAAGAATCACTGAACTATACTTCCCTTCCCTCGATGAAAAGAGCCAGGGAAAGGGGGAACTCTTTATTTCCTTAACCCTCCTTGCAAATAGCGAAGGAAAAATATGTATTGAAAATCTGTTCCCCTCAACTTTGTAGGAGGCAAAACTTTTAATCCCCCACCCTGATCACTCCCCTTTAAAAAGGAGAGGACAGCAACTCTCAGTATACTCTGGCCTCTTCCCCGAGCCGCTGGCATAACACTTCTCCGGTCTCGAGTTTAAAAGAAATCCTATAGCCTTTATGCCCGCCGACTTTTGTAACCACTATCGGTATTTTATATGATTCCAAAACCTGCCTTGCCGCCGAGTAGTTTACCGCGCCGATATCCGCCGTTATTCCTTGAAGCACATTCGCCCCGCCGAAAACTTTAGCCGCCAAATCGCCAGGATTTGCTCCGTATTCTTGTTTCAGCACAGAAAGCAATTCCGCGATCCCCGTATCGGCGTATTTTGTTTTCTTAAAATTGCCGTCTTTGCTGCTTTGCGAGGAGTAGCCCATCATAATATGCAATAATCCTCCCACCTTTGGTTTCGCCGAATATAAAATGATACCGATACAGGAGCCCAGGGTCGTGACAATCTCATCCGGAGATTTTCCGGCCTTTAAATCCCCTATTCCGACAATCAACCGTTTTCCGGCAGAGCTATCGCTCATGTTTTATTTCCCGGCCTCGTTTATTATAGACATCGGATCCAAAATAAGCACAATCCGCCCGTCGGCAAGAAGAGACGCGCCGCTCAAGCCCTTCACCTGCGAAAAATGCCTGGTTAAAGGCTTAATGACTATTTCCTCTTTCCCGATAAGCTCATCCACTAAAACCCCGTACACCGAATCCCCATCGGAGATAACCACGACTTTAATTGCTTCCTCCTGCGCGTAATCCTTTGCCTCTCGTTTTAACTTAATTATCTTATCCAGCCTTAACAGGCTTAAAGTATGGTCTCTTAGCTTGACCGTATCGAAGCCGTCTATCGAGCCGATCTCCTTCTCCGTTACCTGGATTATCTCGGTGACACAGTTAAGCGGGAAAGCATAGGTCGCCTCCCCTATAGATACCAAAAGCGCGTCGATGATAGAAAGCGTCAGGGGAATTTTTAGGATAAAGGTCGTGCCCAAACCCGGATTTGTCTTGACCTCGATTGTCCCGTTCAAGGACGAGACAACATCCTTGACCACATCCATCCCGACCCCTCTTCCCGAAACATCGGTAACATTGCTCGCCGTGGAGAATCCCGGCATGAACACGATATCAAGAAGCTCTTTTTCGCTCATCTTCTGCGCCTGCTCGGCGGTTATCAAGCCCTTGTATACGGCGAAATTGGAGACTTTCGTTAGGTCAATTCCCCGCCCGTCGTCGGAAATCTCGATCCAGATCGTATTGCCGCGATTGGAAGCCTTTAATGAAATTACCCCTTTTTCCGGCTTATTCTCCTTCAGGCGGGTAACTCTGTCCTCCAGGCCATGATCGATAGAATTTCTTATCATGTGCGTCAAAGGCTCGCCGATTTTGTCAACGATCTTTTTATCCAGCTCGGTCTCGGCGCCAACGAGTATAAGGTCAACTTCCTTGTTCAGCTTTTTCGACAGATCACGGACCATCCGCTCAAAGCGCAGGAACGTCCCTTCAATCGGTACCAGCCGGGTACGCATGACATTGGCCTGCAAGCCGGAGGCAATCTTCTGCAGGCTTTCCGTCGATGAGGTTAACTGCTTAATATTCTCCGCGGCCCCTTTATCTATCAATTTCCGTCCAAGCCCCGTCAGGGCTTCCTCGGCCTTGCGCAGGGCCTCTTTAAATTTTAACTGCTCTTTCTCGGAAACATCCTTGGCCTTAAGAAGCAGTTGTCCGGCCTCCTGTTTAAGGCTGTTCAACTGTGAATTTACCTGATCGACCGAATTATGATAGTCTTTTTGATTTAACAAAGAGTTTTGAAACATTTGGACCAGCCGGGTAAATTGCGCGCGGATTATAATAAGCTCGCCCGAGAGGTTCATCAAATCGTCCAATTTCTGGGCATCAACCCGGATAAACACGTTTTCCGAGTAAGCCCCCGGCTTTACCTCCGCCTCCGTAAGCTTGTATCCATCAACGGAAACATCGCTTATGCCGTCAATCACCAGGCTGTTTTTAATGGACTCCTTATTTTCCTGGGAGGCAAACAATATACTGATCAGTACTTCTTCCCCGGATAAACCGGAAAGAGTGTCGGGCTTAGGGTTTAGAGCGATAACGAGCCCCTTTTTCTTCAGCCTTTCCTCGAGTATAGTTGCCTTAAAAACTTTCTCCTCGATCCCCTTAGCTATAATTGCCCGGACAAAAAAAGCACTGTATCCGCTTTTTACCGCGTCATTTAAAAGATTTCTTTCTTTTGTGCTAAGTACGGCGGCTGCCTTAGCCTCGAGAGAAGAAGGCGCGATATTTCCCGCCAATCCACTCTCGACGGATGTTGACTTGGCCAGGGCCAGGGATTTATCCAGCTCTTCGATTGTATTTGAAACATCCGCTTTTATCACGCCATCTTTGGCTAAAGCAGCGATAAGCCCCGAGATCACATCCGAGCATTTGAACATTACGTTGATTACACCCGGAGCTAAAGGAAGTCTTTTATCCCGGAAGAGGCTTAAAATGCTCTCCATCCGGTGGGAGATATCGCGTATTTGCGGGACATTGACCATTCCCGATGAGCCTTTGGTATTATGGGCGATACGGAAAATAGAGTCTACCGTCGGGGAATATTCCCGCTCTTTCTCGGCCTTTAGAAGAAGCTCGTTTAAATCCTCGAGGTTCTGCTGCGTCTCGGAGATAAAAAGATCCATGTATTTGTCCCAAGCCTTTTCTTCCCGAGCGGTATCTTTTCTCTCTGTCGGATCAGGCAAAGGCGCGCTTAAAATCAATTCGATAGCGGCGATATTGCTTTCAATAGAAACCCCCTCGTCGGCACCTTTTTCTTTAATGGCCTTTAATATTTCCCCTAAAGTATCGATCGAACTAAAGAGAGTCTCGATTAGTTTCTCGTTAAATAAAATCTCCCGGTCGCGTAGCTTTTGAAAAACAGTTTCCGTTTTATGGGATAATTTCACGCAATTGGGGAATCCGAGAAATGAAGCCGTCCCTTTTATGGTATGCGTGGCGCGGAACATCGCGTTTATATCGTCAAAAGAAACCGCCTGTTTCTCTTTGGCGTGTTTCTCCAGAAGAAGCATTTTCTCGTTAAGAATCTGAAGATGCTCTTCCGTTTCCGCGATAAATTCCGATATAATTTCCTTATTGTCCATGATCATTAAGTCCTTTACAAAACAGGGCACAAGCCACAGGGCACATATTCCCTTTTAAATCAGAGGCTATAGGCCACATGTAAGGAGTGCCTAGCTGCCGGTGGCCCTTACCGAATCCTAAACCCTTCCGCTAATTTCTTTAATGCTTCCGCCTGTCCCGCCAATTCCTCATAAGAAGCCGCTAACTGCTCCGACACGCTGGCATTGGATTCAACGATTGTAGTATTCTGCTCCATAGCCGCGGCCTGTTCCTGAGTTGCCTGGGATATAGCTAAAAGCTGTTTGGCTATTTGATTGATATGCTCGACCAAAACAGATAGGCTCTCGCCCGCTTTCCTAGAAACATCCTCTCCTGTCACGACTTCTTTTACGTTTTCTATCACCAGTTTTTCTATCTCTTTTGCCGCGGCGGCGCTTCTTTTCGAAAGTTGCCTGACCTCATCCGCGACGACCGCGAAACCCAGCCCGTGTTCTCCCGCCCGGGCCGCTTCGATCGCGGCATTAAGCGCTAAAAGGTTTGTCTGTTCGGCAATTTCTTTAACAACCTTGACGGAAGCTGATATCAAGCTCGAGCTGTTTTTAATCACATTCATCACCTCCAAAGCATTATTCATCGCCTCTTCCGCCTGCTGCGCCTTTCGGGACGCCTCCTTCGATAGCTCTTCGGCAGACCTGCTGTTTTCGGCATTAGATTGAATGGAAGTCGAGAGCTCTTCAAAACTGGCGGATTGCTGCTGGGCGGAATCCGAGATCTGCTGGGAGGATGAGGTTACCTCCTCCATCGCCGCGCTTAACTGCCGGGCCGCCTCGGAAACTTGCGATAAAGCCAAAGACACATCTTCGGTCATCTTATTTAAGTTGGCCCCCAGCTCTCCTATTTCATCTTTCGAGGAAATATTCGACCTTACCGTAAAATCTTTTCCGGCTACCCGGCTTATCAGCCCCGATATATTTACAATCGGGCCGGCTATACCGCCGGCAATAAAAAAGCCTAAGGCCGCGACCAGCGAAGCAATAACAATAAGCCAAGTAAGAATTGTTTTTGACAATTTATCAGCCGGAGCCATAACTTCCGCCTCGTTTATCTTGGCGATTATCGCCCAGCGCTTACCTTCGATATCAATAGGAGCAAAAGAATTAATAACACGATTACCGGCATAATCCGTCAAGATTCTAGTGTCGTCTTTACCAGCTAAAGCTTCCCGCACAGCAACAGTATCAAGGCGGCTTTTCTCGGGATTAGCCAAAGAGGCGGCAACACTGCGATTAACCGGGTCAAGAAAAGAATCAGAGCGCATCAGTTTATCCGGCCCGACTAAAAAAGTCTCGCCTGTTTTCCCCAGCCCGGTACGCTCCTGCATTATCTTATCCAAATTATCTGGCTTAAGCTGTTTGGCAATTATGACTTCAATTTCTCCCTCTTTATTTAATACGGGTTGGGCGGAGAAAAAAGCCGGCTCATTATTGCTGGGGGCATAAAGAGTTAAATCCGCTAGGCCGTATTGTTTGGTAGCTAAAACCTCGCGCACCAGCTTCCCTAAAGCAGTGTCTTTGTATTCTCCGGTAAGGATATTAGTATTGTAATCCGCCTCATGGGAAACGCTATAGAATATCTGGCCTTCGGGATGAATTAAGAAAAAATCGTGGACATCGTGATCCTCGGCATATAAAGCAAACAAATCTTTTTCTGCCCCGGGCATTACATCCGTAACCACCTCTTCCAGGCTCATTGCTGAGTTGATCATCCATTCGAGCCCCGGAATATTGACCGGGCTGAAGGTCGCCAACTCAACATCCCCGTTACTTCCAATCTTGATTGTATGGCCGCTTTTCCCCTCGAGAGCGGCGTCTATTTCGGCGGATTTTTTCTCCTCGCCAAAAGAGCCTTTCTTGACAACTCTTTCGCTGCGGTAAGAGGTCATCCCGCCGACTCTCCCGACAAGATAATTCTCGCCCGTTTTTCCCATGCCATCCCTCATTTGGACAATCTCATTAATTTTGTTTTTCGGCAACTGCAAAACAACAACCGCGAGAAATTCACCCGCGTCGTTAAATACCGGAGCCCCGACAAAAGCGGCCATTTCGTTCTCGCAAGGGGCATAGGGAGAATAATCTTCTATCGCCGGTTTCTGGGTTTCCACTACCTTTTTCCACAAACGGGCCAGCCCCTGGTCATTATAAGGCCCGTGAACAAGGTTTGTCCCCAAATCTTTTTCTTTATGATGAGAATACATTATATGGCCGTGCGCTTTGCATATCACAAAGACATTTTCATACCCCAGGACAGTAACAAATTTTCCGACCTCCCCGCCATCGTATTTATCCCAGAGCGCTTTGTATTCATTTGTCTCGACATTATATGCCCCGTCGGCTTGAACATCGGCCGCCGAATGATAAGCAAAAAGTTCTTCGAATAAATTTATCATTGTGTCGGCACTTGCCAAGACATCCGGATCGCTAAAAGCACGGGCAAAAAACTCCTCGATCCTTGCCTTCTTGACCGCTTCTATCGCCTGCTGCTGTTCAAATCCGGCTTCAATATGAGATTTTGTCACATCGACCAGCGTTTCCATATCCGCCTTATTCTCATCAAAAAACTTCTCGACTTGCGTCTTTTTGATCTTTTTGACAGTCTCCAGCGCCTGGGATTTGCTAATCAACAGAGCCTTACGGACAATGCTGTTAGACAAAAAAGCGATCAAAAGAAGAGGCAGAGTGCTTAAAATTAAAAAAGATCCGATCAGCTTTTGTTTAATCTTGATATTTTTCAACATACTTTCCCCTTTTCATTAGATAGCCTTTTTGGTCCTATCTGCCAATTTTGACAGGCAATCGCCTATTTCATTCAAACTCATCTCAATATCAACCGCGCCGAGCCTTTTCGCGGCCCGGGGCATACCGTAAACAACACAGCTTTCCTCGTTCTGCCCGATAACTAAAGCCCCTTTTTTGTGCATCGAAAGCAATCCTTGCGAGCCGTCTTCGCCCATGCCGGTCAAAACTACGCCCAATATATTATCGGCATAGAAATTGCTGAGCGATTCAAAAAGCACGTTGCACGACGGGCAATGCCCGGTAACTTTCTCCGTTCCGCGCGAGTGCAAATAAAGGTTGTTATTTTTTCTCGCAACACTCATCTGCACCCCGCCTTTGGCGATATAACAATGGTCATCTTTGACGGGAATTCCGTCTTCCGCTTCGACGACTTTTATCTTAGTGAGAGAATTCAGCCTCTCGGCAAAGCCTTTGGTGAACGAAGGGGGCAGGTGCTGGACCCAAAGTATCGGCTTGGTGTGCTCGGGAAGTTTTTTTATAATATCGGTTGCCGCGTGCACGCCTCCGGTTGAGGAGCCGACAGCTATTATATCAATCTTATTTTTTTGGCTTTCGAGGTTATCGCACGCCTTGGCAAAGGAATGGGTTTTCAGGCCGGAGGAAGGAAGCCCGGCTAACATCTTTCGTTTGCCTTCGGCAATTGTGACCAATTTGCCAATCAGGATCTCGCTGACTTCCTCAAGCGCGTGCGCCCCCTGGGAAGGCTTTTGGAGGAAATCGACCGCGCCGTATTCCAGGGCCTGCAGGGTTATGGCGGCGTCTTTGCTGGTATAAGCGCTGAACATAAAAACCGGCAAAGGCTTCTCCGCCATAATCTGTTTCAACGCGTCAAGCCCGTTCATAACCGGCATTTCGCAATCCAGGATAAGTATGTCGCAGGGATTTGTTTTTACGAGCTCAACCGCCTCTTTCCCGTTTTTAGCCAGGTGTACAACCTTTATTTGGTTACTGGCTTCCAAAACATCCTTAAGGACATTCCTTAGAAACGGCGAATCGTCAGCGATAATCACATTTATCAAGGCCTTGTTCCTTTTGTTTAATATGTCTTTGCGTGACAGAAAATAACTGTCTTTGCGAGGAGCGAAGCGACAAAGCAATCTCTTCCGGGATTGCCGCGCAATGACAATTAATTTTATTATCTCCCTAAACCCTTTTATACACCCCCGGCGCGACCATAAGTACCCGGTCACGGGCTTCATTTAAGTTCTCCGATAAACTTATAAAAAGATATCCATGCGGCGCAAGCGCTCTTAAAATATTCGTTATTACTTTCAGCTTGGAGCTTTCGTCAAAATAGATCATAGCGTTTCGGATAAAAATAATATCGAAATTATCCTCGGGAAATACTTTAAGCAGATTGTGTTTGGAAAATTTAACACTTTTTACAATATCTTCCCGTATCTGAAAGAATTCGGTTTGAATTCTTTCGTTTTTCTCGCTCAGCCGAAAATATTTGTCCATTGAAGGTTTCGGGACCTCCCTGACGCTCCTCTTCGAAAAAACCCCTTTCTGGGCCTGCGATAAAACTTTCGTATTAACATCCGAGGCGAAAATTTTAACCTTCGAGCCGAAACTTTCTTTAAAATATTCCCTGGCGCAGATCGCGATCGAATAAGGCTCCTCCCCGCTCGAACACGCCGCCGACCAGATCTTAACCGGATTGCCCTGGCACCTAATACCGTTTCGGCTTAGTTCGGGAAAAACCTTTTCGTAAAGATAATTAAATTGTTTTGTGTGGCGGAAGAAATATGTCTCATTGGTCGTTATGGCATCAACAAAGAACACCATTTCCCTTTTCTCGTTCTCATTGAGGACATTTATATAATCGCCAAACCGGTTGCAGCCAAGCTCCTCCAGGCGTTTCCTTAAGCGCGCCATGACCAGAGGCTTCTTAGAGGGCTTCAGCCTCACCCCGGTATTTTCATACATGATATCCTTGATCATATTAAACTCTTTATCGGTTATATCCGAAACCAAGGCTTTAATCCTTTTTTTGGCCGATATATTTAATTAAAGAAAATTTGTGCCCCGAATCTATAGCCGCGAAGCAAACGCCGATATCGAACTTGTTCTCATCGGGAATAGACTCCACCCGGACCACAGTCCCCAAAACGACCAAAGGCGGAGAAACTGTCATGTTATCGGGCCTATAAAACTCCTGTTTGAATTTATCCCAGCCGTTAAGCGATATTTCTATCTTCAGGAGGTCACCGACTTCCATTTTCTCGTCTGACTCAAAAAGGACGCCTCCGCCGGAAATGTTTTTGGTCACGGCCCGCAGGTCCAGGCTTATACCCGCTGAAAAAAGCTCCTTGGCGGAAAATTTCGAGCAATTAACAATATCTTTCGCCTCCAGGCGCGCATAGGCGCGCCTTTCGCTATTTTGTGAATTATATTTTTCTTCGGCCATAATCGTTGTTGCTTTATTCTTCCGTTATATTTACTGACGGGCCTCGGGCAGAATTTTCGCCAGCAGCCTCTCAAAATCAACAACCAAAAGTATCTTGCCTTCTATTTTTGCAACACCCGCCGTATTTACCTCTTGTGTATGCAATAACTGCGAACCCGGCTCGATGTCCTTTGCAGGCACCCGGTGGATATTGTAAACAGCCGAAACCAGAAAACCGCAGGGAATATTAGAAAACGCGGATATTATGATCCGGCTGTCTTTTTGGTTTAAGGCGCATTCTTTGCTTAACAGCTTTGCCATGTTTATGACAGGTATAATCTGCCCCCGTAAATTTATCGCCCCTTCTATGCTTTCATGGGCGTAAGGCACTTTGGCTATAGCAATATCCGCCCGAATAATTTCCCTCACGCTCGCTATATCAATCGCGTACAAAGTATCTCCGAGAGCGAATTCGATCATTTTAATTTCGCTGTCCGCGGCGGTAAGGGCGGTTTTCTTTTGAAAGTTATGTTTTTGCAATTTCTTACCCCTAAAATCCCCGGTTAAACTGATTTAAAGAATGTTCCGAAATCTCCGCGACTATCGAATCATGCACATTCTTTAGATTTAAAATAATTATCGTGCGTGCCCCAATCTCTCCCAAGCCCTGGATATACCCCCGGGGAATGTTCATTTTAACCCTGGGGGCCGGGTCAACCTGGGAGCTTTTTAACTTAACATGATCAATGATACGGTCGATGATAAATCCGACCGCCATATTATCGATATTGGCGATTAAAATGCGCGTATCTCTATTGAAAGGCGCGCAATCGAGCAAGAATTTCTTGCGCAGGTCAAAAACAGGAAGTATCAACCCGCGGAAATTAGCCACCCCTAAGCAAAATTCCGGCACCTGCGGAAGAGGAGTTACCGGCAATACTTTTATCGCTTCCAGGATAAAATCGACGGAGATTGCATACTCCTCATCGGCCAGCTTAAAGCATATAAACTGCAGAATATCCTCTTCTCCCGTATCCGGCATATTGTCTTCTGTGCTCATATCCTGATCCTGTTTTATAATTTTTTGCGCAAATCCAGTATGACTTTTAAAATATCGTGGCGGCTAACTATACCGATCAGTTTATTATTCCTCACGATAGGAACACGCCTTTTATTGCTTCTTCTAAAAAACTCGCAGATCTCAACCGCGCTAGATTCTTCGTCAAAAGTAATAACATCCGCGGTCATAAAATCATTGACCGTGGCATTCTTATCTATCTTTTCGTCGGATAAAAGCCGCAGCATATCCCATTCCGATATCAGCCCCACCACGTTTTTATCTTTGTCCACGACCGGAATGCCGCTTATATGGAATTTAACCAGCATTTCGATCGCCTCATAGATCGGCGTATCGGGCTTAACCGCAATCACTTTCTTGGTCATTATTTCTTTCGCCGGAAACATGCGCCCTCCCTTGGATAAAGGCCACACCGTTACAAGGCCACAAGGATTGATCTCTTCCATGCGGCCGTGAGCCTGTTGTGTTAAATTAAAACCGCAATCCTTCTTCTTTGTTTTTGGATGAAAACTTTTCTTTTTTTCCTTCCCTTTTTACGCCCTTTAATGCCCTCAGCTCGGCGATTCCCTTCTCTTCCTTCTTTTCGCCGCCTAGCTTGAATTGCCCGACCAGGCTCTGTAAAACTTCTGCCTGGCTGGCCATCTCCTCTGCCGACGCCGCCAATTCCTCCGACCCCGCCGCGTTCGATTCCGTTATCGCGGAGTTCTCCTCCATCGACGCCGCCTGCTCCTGCGTCGCCTGAGCTATACCCTGCATCTGCTCTGATATTTTATTTATGTTCCCCACTATCTCCTTCAAATTAATTCCCGCTTCCTTCGAGACCGTTACCCCGTTTTTTACCTGTTTTAAACTGCTTGTTATCAAAACTTCGATCTCCTTGGCTGATTGCCCGCTCCTTTCCGCCAATTGCCGCACCTCATCCGCCACAACCGCGAATCCCCGCCCGTGTTCCCCGGCCCGTGCCGCTTCTATCGCCGCGTTCAAAGCCAATAGGTTGGTTTGTTCCGCTATATCCTTTATCAGATTCACTGCCTCCGATATCTGGGCCGAACTTTTCTCTATCTCGAGCATTTCTCCTATAGTCTTATCCATGGCGTTTTCCGCCTGTTTCGCCTTGCCGACCGAATTAGTTAAATGCTCGTTCGCGCTTGCCGCGTTTTCGGAATTGGACTGAATGGATGAAGATAATTCCTCAAAGCTCGCCGCCTGCTGCTGCGCCCCGTCCGCTATCCTTTGGCTCGAGGATGTTATTTCCTCCGACGCCGTGGCCAGCTGGTCGCAAGCGTTTTTTACCTGCAAAACCACATTCTCTATCTTATTCGCGAAAATATTGAACCACATCGCCAGATCGCCCGTCTCGTCTTTTGATGAAACTTCCAGCCGCCTCGACAAATCCCCGTCGCCTTCCGCTATAGCCTTTAAGCGCCTCACAACTTTTTTGACCGGATTAACAATAAGGCCCACCAAAAGTAATACAACAAAAAAAGCAAAACAAAGGCTGATGATATAAACGGCCAAAAGAGTCGCCTTTATCCGCCGATAAATTGAGTCCGCTTCATCACGAGCCGCTTTTAGGTTTGCCTGGTTTAAAGTATCAAGTCCTTCCATGGCATCTGCAACATCGCGAAAAGCTTCGAGGCCCTGCTTCAGGGTCAAGTCTATCGCCAGGCGGCGTCCATCGGAGGTGTCTTCTTTCCTGGCATCCACGACCTTTTGTGATATATCCAGCCACCTTTTAATCTTTCCTTCCAATTCCGAGTAGCGGTCACTCTCTTCTTTTGAGCGCGATAGCCCCAAGTATTCTTTCCAATAACCCGACAGTTTTTCCCTTGAGGCTGCATAATCGCTGGAAAATGTTTTAAACGCCTCGGTTTTTACTCCGATAAGAATCATGGTCCTTTCTATTGTGAGTATCTTAGGGAATATACCCGCGGCCCTATGGAGAGCCTCGACTTTAGCCAGGGTTTGATGGAAAGTTTTATCCGTATTAGCCTCTAGTTGCTTCGTGCTGCTATATCCGGCATAGACTACCAGCAGCATAAAAAACAATATTATCGAAAAACCGAGGAGAAGTTTGTGCAAAATCTTTAAGTCG
>JADFZM010000045.1 GCA_015232535.1 Candidatus Omnitrophota bacterium | reverse complement strand
CCCGCGGCTAAACCTCAGAGAAAAACACTCTGGCTTTAGGGCATCGCCTGCCTTTCTTATCCTCCAACCAAACTTCGATCTTGTATCGCTCTGATTCTCTTAAATGTGTGAATTTACCTTTTTTAGTGCTATTATACTTTGGCTCCATTTGATCCTCCTGTTTTTGTTTGCTTATCACTCACAAATTAACAGGTTTTTTAAGATCTTTGGAGCCTTTTTCTTTTTTGTCTCAATTAAACTTACAATCTCTACCCTCCGGGTTAAGTTCAGTTTTCAATTCACTATCACGCAAATTGGTATAAAATGAACTATTAACTAACTTACCCGAAAGTATAACATATCGAGGTTACACGGGCAAAAATAACATAGCAGATAATAAATCCCGGTTTTATTAAAAATAATCTTTGTTTTCTTGGCGGTTACTATCTTACCGAATCAAAAAAGCATAAACCATGGACAAAGAAAAAGTTACCAGGATAGCCATGCCGATAGAGGCTGTAAATTTTCGAGTTTTCGCCTTGCCTGATTTCATCAATAAAACATTTAACCCCGCGGAAATGAGCGAAAAAAGAGAATTAATAAACATTCTGCACTGAATTATAAAAAAGGCAGGCGATGCCCTAAAGCCAGAGTGTTTTTCTCTGAGGTTTAGCCGCGGGCTTTTTAACCCCGTAGTTTTAATATTTCCCGCATTATCTTTGTCGCGATCTCGGGGTAGGATAACCCTTTAAACGATCCTGCATCTATCGGTTTACCGTATGTTATGGAGATCAAATTCCTTTTTATAAACTTCGCGCCCGGCGGCATAGCTTTATCGGACCCTTCGATAAAAACCGGCACGATTGTTTTCCCGGCCTTGGCGGCGATCAAACCCACCCCGGGCTGTATCTGGCGATCATTTTCCTCTATTACCCTTGTGCCTTCGGGGAAGATCACGACGGCCTTGCCGTTCTTTAACCTTTTTATCGCTTCTTTTAAGGCACCGACGTCACCTACTTCCCTGCGGATCGGAAAAGCGCCCAACCTCTTAAGGTACCGGCCGAAAAGATTATTTTTAAAAAGGGAGTCTTTCGCGACAAAATCACACCTGCGAAAACAGGCGATAGGGATCAATACCGGGTCTAAATTACTGCGGTGGTTGCTGGCAAAAATCAATCCGCCTTTTTGCGGGATATTTTCGCGGCCGCATGTCTTAATCGGGAATAAAAAATAACTGATAACCCTAAGGATAAACCATGTTATCCAATATATCATAAGGAAATTATTGCCTGAGAAGCTCCATGCCGTAGTTTATAAGCTGCTTGGCACGCTGCAGGGTCTTGGCCTCAGAGTAAGCGCGGACCAAGGGCTCTGTCCCGGATGGGCGAAACATAAGCCAGCTATCGTCCTCGCAGATCAGCTTTACCCCGTCATAGTCCTTGATATCCACAACCTCTTTGCCCAGAAGGGTTTTTAAGCCCTTTATCTTTGCTAAATCGAATTTCCCCTCTCCGAGCTTCAAATCGGCCCTTTCATAATAATATTTGCCGAATTCTTTTTCCATATCGCGCAAGATTTGTTTGATATCTTTTTTCTGATAGACCATCATTTCAAGCAAAAGCAAACCGGCCAGAGTACCGTCTCGCTCGGGGATGTAATCCTGAACGCCCATGCCTCCGGCCTCTTCACCTCCGGCGACTATTTTCTCCGCGACCATAATATCCGAAATATATTTGAACCCGACGGGTGTTTCAAAAAGCTCCGCCTTAAGCTTATGCGCGATATTATCGATCATTTTGGTACCGCAGATAGTTTTTACCACCCCGCCTTTTCTTCCCTTATTCCGAACAAGGTGCAAGAATAAAAGCCCCAATATTTTCTGCGGATGGATAAATTCACCGCCGGGCGCGACCGCCGCGATCCTGTCTCCGTCCCCATCCAAGACTAGGCCTAAATCAAACTTTTCTTCCCCGACTCTTTTGATGATACCGCTTAAATACTCCTCTACCGGCTCCGGCTTCCCACCCTCAAAAGAAGGGTTAATATCCTCGCGCATCAGAGTCAGTTTGATGTTAGTTCCCTTTAATACCTCCGCCATCAAAGTGCCGCCGCTTCCGTGCATTACATCAGTTATAACCCTGAACCTGGCTTTCTTTATTTTCTCAAGGTTGATATAATTCTTTATGAACTTCACATATTCCTTGGTAAAATCATAAATAACAACCTTCTTTGAATTAATAGCTTGGTTTAAATCAGTGCATTTAACCGCGGTCTTTCCCAAATAGTCCTCAACTTTGTTGGTTATATCAACGGATGCTCCTCCCCCTTGGGAAGTCTTTATCTTTACGCCGTTGAATTTGCCCGGATTATGGCTGGCGGTTATCATAACCCCGCAATCGCTGTTCGTTTTTAAGACTCCGAAGCTCAAAGCCGGGGTCGGGATATTACGGTCGGACAAATAAACTTCGATGTTATTTGCCGCCAAAACCCCCGCAACAATATCCGCGTACTCTTTAGAGAGAAAACGCGTATCATAACCTAAGGCCACCCTTGGATTAGCGTTCTTCTTTTGCTTGATATCGTTTAAAACCCAATCGCTTATCGCCTGGGAAACTATGCCGACATTTTTAAAAGTGAAGTTGTCGGAAATAACCCCTCTCCATCCGTCAGTACCGAATTTTATTTCCTTCCTTAAATCGATGGACATATAAAACCTTTCTTTATTAAATATACAATTTCTTTTTTCTAATATAACTTATGACTTCATCAGGGACAAGATATCTTACCGATTTTTTCTCTTTAATGCAACTTCTTATGTAGGAGGAAGAGATCTCCAGGTTAACCATATCTATAGCTTTAACCGTTATCCTTGAGGTGAGCCTTTTATACCCGAGGCGGTTAACCGCGATAAACGTTACATTTCTCTTTAGCTCATCGACATTCTTCCAGGTATGTAAATCTTTTATCCCATCCGCGCCGATAATAAAATAAAACTTCGTATTTTCAGGGTAACTCTTCTTCAAATAATTTACCGTGTCGATACTGTATGATTTTCCGGGCCTATTAACTTCAAAATCGGAAAAAGAAAAAAGCTTATTATCCTCAATAGCAATCTTGACCATCGCCAAACGATCTCTCCCTTCGACTAAATCAGGAATTTCCTTATGCGGAGGATAAGCGCAAGGGACAAAAATTACTTTATCCAGTTCCAACACCTCGGCCGCCCGCTGGGCGATAACCAGATGCCCGACGTGTACGGGATTAAAAGTTCCGCCTAAGATACCGACTTTTCTCATGTCCTTACCTGACCCGTTCCGTAAATTTCATATTTATACGTGGTCAAGCCTTCTAAGCCCATCGGCCCCCGGACATGGAGCTTGTCGGTTGAAATCCCCACTTCCGCGCCTAAACCGAACTGATACCCGTCGGTAAAACGGGTAGAGGCATTCCAATAAACGCAAGCCGAATCGACCGAATCCAGGAATTTCTGAGCCTCATTCTTATCTTCGGTCACAATAGAGTCCGAATGATGCGAGCTGTATTTATTGATGTGCCCGATCGCCTCATCCGTTGAATCAACAATTTTTACCGATAAGATCAAATCCAGGTATTCTTCGTACCAATCCTGCTCGGTCGCTTTTTTCTTTATCTCTTTGAATAATTTCCTGGTAAGCGCACAGCCGCGCAGCTCAACACCCGAGGCGATAAAACGCTTTATCATCGACGGCATAAAACTATCGGCTATATTTTTATGCACCAGCATTGTTTCCATCGCGTTACAGACTCCCGGGCGTTGCACTTTAGAGTTGAAACAAATTTCTTCTGCCATTTTCACATCCGCCTTATCGCTGACATAAACATGGCAAATTCCCTTGTAATGCTTTACAACCGGAATGCGCGAATTATCCGCGACAAATTTTATCAAACTTTCTCCGCCTCTTGGAACGATCAGATCGACCAGGTCGACCAACTTCAGCATTTCCTCCAAGCCTTTTCTATCCGAAGAAGGAATAAGCTGGATAGCATCTTCCGGAATTCCCGTCCCCTTCAAGGCATCGCGCAACACACCGAAAATAGCTTTATTAGAGAAGAGCGCCTCTTTCCCTCCTTTAAGGATAACCGCATTGCCGGATTTAAGGCATAAACCGACACAATCGCTCGTCACATTCGGACGTGACTCGTAAATTATCCCGATAACCCCAATCGGTACGCTTACCTTATTAATTGAAAGCCCGTTCGGACGCTTATAATTTTCCAAAACCTTTCCTAAAGGGTCACTAAGGCGTGATATCTCCCTCAGGCTTTCGGCCATCTCTTTTATCCTTTTTTCGTTCAAAACCAGGCGCTCGACCAAAGCCTTCGCATAATTCTTCTTCTTAGCCTCTTTTAAATCTTTTTCATTCTCACGGGCAATAAAATCCTGCTTCGATAGAATAGCTTCCGCCATTTTAAGCAAAACAGCACCACGCTCTGTTCCAGAAACTAAAGAAAGTTTACGAGAAGCCTCTTTCGCCTTTTCGGCCAAAACAAGAACATATTTGCTTGTTTTATCTGTCTTCATTTAAGTAACTTTTATAATTTAAGAGTTGGTCAATACTAAATTATTACGGTGAACAGCCTCGGGTTTTCCCCTTTTATCGTCGCCCTTGTTTAAATCCTCGGATGAATAATCGATTATTCCGCGAGCAATCTCGTTTTTGTCCTTATCGGCAACTACAACAACATCCCCTTTTTTGAAATTACCCTCAGATGAAATTATCCCGGGAAGCAACAGGCTTCTGCCGCCCTGAAGAACTGCTTTTTTTGCACCGTCATCGATAAATATAATCCCTTTGGGCTTAGCCCCGAACGAGATCCAGTGCTTGCGCCCTAAAAGTTTTTCTTCCTTTGCCGCAAAAAGCGTACCGATATTTTCTCCCTTTACAATCCTAAGCAAAACATTTTCGGCGTGCGCGCTTGCTATAACGCAGGGTATTTTAGCGTGCGTCGCAATTTTTACCGCGTTTAACTTTGCCTTCATCCCGCCTCTGGAGATATCCGACTTGGTTGTTCCGGAAGCTAAATCCTCAATGTCTTTTGTTATATCTTTTATTTCGTTGATCACAACTTTATTCTGTTTTCTGGTATCATAAAAACCATCAACATCCGATAAGTTGACCAGCAAATCAGCGCCGATAAGGCTGCTGACCAGCGCGGATAATTTATCATTGTCGCCGAATCTTATTTCATCGGTCGCGATCGTGTCATTCTCGTTTATTATCGGCACTATTCCCCATTTAAGCATGGTCTCGAATGTATTTCTGGCGTTGTTGAACCGGGTGCGGTCGTCAAAATCGTCCCAGGTTAAAAGTATCTGGGCGCAATTTAATTTCTTTATCTTAAAAAGTTCCTTGTATTTCTTCATCAGGACTGTTTGCCCAACGGCAGCCAGGGCTTGCAAACTAGCCAAATCAGCCGGCCTTTTTTTGAGGCCCATATCGCCCATCCCGAAAACTATCGCGCCCGAGCTTACTAAAATAACCTCACACCCAAAAGCCCGTAACAAAGCTATTTGCGCAGTCAAAGATTTAAGTAAATCAAGCCTAGGCTTCATTCTTTCGTTGGCGATGACACTGCTGCCGACCTTGACGACTATTCTCCTGATTTTCCCGCTAAATTTTCTTTCCATAATATATCTTTCATATGCAAAACAAGCTCGGGCAAGCCCTCATTGTTTAGCGCCGATACAGCGAAAATCTTATCCTTATATTTCTTCTTAAACTTCTTAAGATTAGGCTCAGCCTCGGGCAAATCCATCTTATTAGCGACGATTATCCTGTATTTGAAATCAAGCTCGGAACTGTAAGCTTTCAATTCTTTATTGATAATCTTATAATCATCCAGAGGATCGCGGCCTTCGCTTCCTGCCATATCTATAACATGCAGCAGAATTTTGGTGCGCTCCGCATGGCGCAAAAAACGGTCTCCCAATCCTTTCCCTAAGTGCGCACCCTCTATAATACCAGGTAAATCGGCAACAATAAAATCAAATTCTCCGCTATACACGATCCCTAAGATAGGCTGCCTCGTTGTAAAATGATAATTGCCAATCTTTGATTTTACTTTGGAAATGTTAGAAATTATCGTCGATTTGCCGGCATTAGGAAAGCCGACTATCCCGACATCCGCAATCAGCTTTAATTCGACATCAATATACCTTTCCTCCCCTTCGGCCGGAGAGGTAAGATACTTATGCTTGAAATTTCCGAGGCCCCCCGTTCCCCCTTTAGCAACAAGGACAGTTTCTTTATCCGTCGATAGATCCCTGATAAGTAAACCGTTCTCCGGGTCCCGAAGAATAGTTCCTACCGGAACGCGAATGAGGCAGTCCTCACCGCTTCTTCCGGTTTTTCCTTTGCTGCTCGCGTGATATCCGTTGTGGGCTTGATAATTCTGCTGGAAACGAAGGTCTTGAAGGGTTTGAAGCTTTTTATCGGCGACAAAAATTACATTGCCGCCTCGGCCGCCATCTCCGCCGTCAGGGCGGGGATAACGCATGAATTTTGTCCGGTAAAAGCTTTCGCAGCCTTTTCCGCCGCGGCCGGCCTTTACATGAACCTTAGCCTCATCGACAAAAATCATAATTTTATGCTGAAATTTGCGCTATGCTCAAAACGGTCAAATCCTGCCTGTGCCCGACTTTTGAGCGGGAATCTTTGCGCCGGCGAAATTTGAAAGCCAATGTTTTCTTTCCCCGGGCATCACCCAATACCTTGGCTGAAACTTTGACATCCTTTAAAAGCGGCTGTCCGACTCTAACATCATTGCCGTTTGAATACAATAAGACCTTCTCAAAAGGAATTGTCTTTCCTTCTTCCGCCACGAGCCGAGGGACTTTGATAACATCGCCTTGAGAAACTTTATACTGAAAATTACCTACCTGGATTACCGCGTACATAATTATCTCCTAAAATTTGTATTGATTTTACATTAACCTAAGAGTTGTAATTGTATATATAAGCCGAAATAATGCAAGGTTTTTTTTGCCCACCCAAGGCCACTCTCGGCAACAAAATATCCGGGATTATCAGACGATCTTTACCCGCCCCCGGCCGTTACAATAGGGGCATTTGGTAAAAGAAATGGACTCGATCGTCTTTCTTGTCCTGGCCCGCGTCATTTCAACTATACCTAAAGGCGAAATACGGTTAACTTCCGTCTTAGCATGGTCGCGCGATAACTCCCTTTGAAGCGCCTCAATAACTTTTCTTTTGTGATCGTCACGCACCATATCGATAAAATCAATTATAATAATGCCTCCCAAATCGCGCAACCTAAGCTGGCGGGCAATTTCGGGAACCACTTCCATATTCGCAAAAAAAGCGGCATCTCCGGGGGAAGCCTTGACCTTATATTTACCGCTATTAACGTCGATTACCGTCATGCCTTCGGTTTGCTCGATTACGATATAAGCCCCGGACTTGCAATAAACATGCGTATCATAAATCTTTTTTAGTTCTTTCGAAACGTTACGGGAATCAAATAAGGGAGTGCTTCCTTTGTAAAGCTGAATTTTGTTTACCATTTCGCTCCCGATCAAAGTCTGGACAAAGCGCTTGATCCGCTCAAAATCGTCCTCTGAATCAACTACCAAACGGTCAACTTTATCGGTGAGGTAATCGCGGACTATCTTCCAGGCCAGCTCTCCCTCCTCGTATATCAAAGATGGGGCCGATTCCTGCTGGGCCTTTTTGCTTATCTTTTTCCAAAGGTCCAACAAGAATTTAGCATCGCGAATGATATCGCTTTTACTGTGTTCGCGCGAAGCAGTACGGATAATAAAACCACCCTGCTTGGCAAAAGAAAGGCTTCGTATAACGTCACGCAGCCGTTCCCTCTCTTTGACATCATCGATCTTTTTGGAAACCCCGGCTTGCTTATCGCAAGGCATATAAACGACAAAACGGCCGGGCAGGGAAACATGGGTCGTCAACCTTGCGCCCTTCTCGGCAAAAGGCTCTTTAACAACCTGGACTAAGATTTCCTGTCCTACCTTTAAATGGATCTCTTCCCGAGGTTTCCTAGGCTGGCTGGCTTTAGGCTCTTCCTTTTTCTTTTTACCAAAAATGCGGGTCAGGAAATTATTCCTTTCGGCGAATTCTTCCTCGACAAAAGGGTTTACCGCATCGGTGAGATATAAAAATCCGTTCTTAGCCTGGCCGATATTGACAAAAGCGGCGTTGATTGAAGGCAGTATTGATTCGACTTTTCCCTTGTATATATTGCTCAATAAAGACTCATACCTGTCGACTTCAATGTGAAAATCTTCTACCCGCCCCTCTTCGATTATCGCGACCTGACGCTCGCCTTTCTGCGTTTGAATCAAAATTTCTTTAGGCACTTATTATGATACCTTTCTATTAATAAATAATTTTAACCTTTTGTTTCTTGCTCTAAGACCGGGGTTATTATATGCGGTGTCATAAAAATCAGCAAGTCTGTTTTAGTGCCGGATTTCTCGGTCTTTTTGAACGCCATGCCGACTATCGGGATATCGCCTATGATCGGGACTTTTTTCTTGGTATCGGTCTTTTGCGATTTGATTAATCCGCCGATGACCAAAGTCTCTCCGCTTTTGATCATGACCGTCGTTTTTGCCGATTCATTGCTTAACTGAGGCACAGAGGTGCTTTCTACGGTGACCGATCCCGTTATCGCTGTTATCGTCGGCTGAAGGTCTAACGTAACGTAGCCGGCGTCATTAACATGCGGGGTGACTTTAAAAATGATCCCTATGTCCTTGTAACTCCACCCCGATACCTGCAATTTAGCCTGGTCCTCATTGTAAGTATACGTCGGGAGAGGATATTGCTCGCCGATAGTGATTTCCGCCGGTTGGTTATCCAAAGTAACGATCCTTGGAGCCGAGAGGATATTTGTATCGCTTCTGCTCTTTAAGACTTCAAATACCGCCGAGACCTCGGTGAAGCTGAGCGTACCGTACGTGACTGCGCCTGAAGCGTTTATATTGTCGCTTCCGGCGTAAAAGTTATCGGTCCTTCCTTTTTTGAAGGGCCAAGAGATACCGCGGGAAGATCCGGATAAAGACGCCTGGACAACCCAGTCGATCCCTAGATTCTCCGTGTCGGAAAAAGACGTCTCTACGATCTTCGCTTCGATCAAAACTTGAGGGGTAGTCGTATCAAGTTTTTTAATTACCTCTCCCATCAAATCGATCTGGGCTTCCAAATCGGTAACAATAAGGGTGTTTGTCCTGTCATCAAAATCTATATTGCCCCTTTGCGACTTCATTTTCATCAAAGAATTTATTACCGTTGAAGCCTTAGCAAAATTCAAAGTAAAAGTCTTGGTCACAAGCTGTTCCTGATCGGCTAAAAGATTAGCATCTTCTCGGCGCTTTTTCAACTTTTCAATGGTAGTCACCGAAATAATGTTGCCTTTTCTTTCGTAAGCATAGCCATATGTTTGCAAAATTACGTCTAAGGCCTGTTGCCAGGGAACGCTGTTCAGCTGGATCGTAACCATACCCGCCACTTCCGGACCGGCAACGATATTAACGCCGCTTTTTAACGACAGGATCTTAAAAACATTATGAATATCGGCATTCCGGAAATCCAGGCTTACCATGCCCTCTTCATCCATAGATACCTGAGGCAAAGAAGCAGCCGCTTCACCCGAGGGTACCGCTGCTTCCATGTTTTCCTGATTTTGAGCGAAACAAAGAGTGCCGCAGAGAATAAAGATTAGAAAACCGGCGATCGTTTTGTGTTGCATACTATTCCTCCTTGTTCAGTTTTAGCTCAAAATTATTCCCGTCTTTCGTCAGGACAACCGAATCGGGACTTATCTTAAAAACCTTATATTTACCGACAATATCGTTCTCTTTTACTATCTGGCCGTTTATTATCGCGATATTTATACCGCTTTTTCCCTGCACAATCCCCTCCAAATGCATGTCGGTAATCATGAAGTCATTGTCATAATTTATGATAGATCCGCCGGCATCGACTAACGGCCAAAAAGGATTGCGCTTACCCTGTTCGTCATACGAAAAGACCCCTTTTCCCTCGCAGTGCGAATAGCCGGGGAAGGAGCAAGCAACAGCTAAGCCCGCTAACAATAAAAACAAATTATTTCTTTTTCTCGTCATATATTATAGTCTCTATCGTCAGTCTGATATCCTGCCTGTTTATATTATCCGTCGGAGTTATGCTGAAAGACCCGACCTTGAATAAAATCTCGTTTTGTTCGGCTTGCGCCAAGAACTTGCCAAAATCATGATACCCGCTTTTGGCATAAATCGTAAAAGGAAGCCTGGTATATTCTCTTTCAGTGCTATTTAAAATAACTTTCTGATCCTGCATATCCGGCTTTATCTGGTCGATCTTTAACCCGTAATCACTGGCCAAGCGTGATATTCTTTCTAAAATAACCGGAATCTCTTCTCTGGACCTTATTTTATATTGACTTTTCTCAAGGCCTTCTTTGAGCTCCTTTATTTGATTCCGGTAACTGTTAAGGCGTAATATATTTGTTTCTGTAGTAGAATTCTCCTGGTCCAAAACCATAATTTGAGACGCTGCCTTGGTCATAGCAGAAATCTGGGGACGCATTAAGATCAGATAATCGAGGACAAGAAAAATCAAAAGAACCCCTCCCAAGAAATAATAAAGAGTCTTCTCATCCGCGTTCTTTACAAAAGAGGCTACATCTCGCAATTTGCCGTTTATTTGTCCTTTTATATCCATATTATTTCAATTTTACAGTTATAAGAAAATCCGCTATGCCGCCGGCTCCGGTGACCCTCCGCTGAATCGAGCCGACCTCCAAGTCTTTAAGCTGCTTTAGAAATTCCCCGTCCTTTTTTAAGTTGGTGACCAGGCTTTGAGCATTCAACATTTCCTCGTTTTGCCGCGAGATCGCGCTACCGTCGATAAAAAGGACCTCCCCGTTAAAAGCTACTTTCTTCAGCCAAACACCGCGAGGAATATTGTTGCTCAGTAAATTTAATTTTTGCGACCAGAGAATTTCATTTTCTCCGTTTATGCTTTCCATCGCTTTCTTCTTATCCTGAAAAACCCGCATCTCGGCAATGACCGCATCTACGTTTTCCTTTGCCGGGGCTAATCCTTTTTTCTTGGATTCAAGAATCTTCTGCTTACCAAGCTGAGAGAGATTGACCGCCAGCAAATAAATATGGGCGAGGACAATCAACATAAGTAAAGCGCCGACTATCCCAATAACAACCTCTAGGGGGATCTTGAACCCTCCGGGAAGAAGTTTACCCTTCCTCCTTTTCCTTAAATTCTCCGGCATTAAATTAATGTCAATCATAGTCATATGCAGCTAACCCTAAAGCGGTGCCGAGCTTTATAAAATGCTTATCAAGCCCCAATTCCTTGACCGCGTTTGTGTCTATAGATTTAAAAGGGTTCCATCTTTTAACCTTAAGGTCTAATGATTTCTCCAGATATCCTTCCAGGATACCGATTTGCGCCCCCGGGCCGGTTAAAAATATCTGAGCTACCTCATTGTTTTTTTCCGTAGTAAAATAATCCAAGGAAAGTTTAATCTCCTGGACAAGGCCTAAAATAGCCGATTCGCAGGCCTGCTCCAAGTCCTCGCCTTTAATACTCGCCGCTGAAATCAGCTCAGCCGCCTCGGTTATACCCTTGCCCAAGGCATTCGCTATCCTTTTTATCAGGTCTTGGCTACCGATGAAAATATCCCGCGAAAAACGGGGAAGGCCGCCGCTCAACACGGCAATACTGGTAACATTCTCCCCTACATCCAAAAGGGCATATAAATAATTCTGCTCGATGTCTTCCGGCGGAAAGCGGTTGAAAGAATTTATAAGGGCAATTTGGTTCAGGGTTATATAATCAATGTTTACCCCGGCTTCCTTGAAAAGCTTGATACGGTTGTCGACGTGCTCCCGCGTGGCAGCGGAGGCCAATACCGACATTTGCTTCCCCTTTCCCTGAGGGTCAAGTATATAACAATCGGAATATATTTGTTCCGCAGGGAATGGGAAATATTTATCCAGCTCTAGGGCGAAAGAGTTCTTTAAATCTGCCGGCGTCATCCTCGGGAAATCAATATGCCTTATCAATGTGCCTTTACCAAAAATCGAAGTGTAGATGCTTGCCTTAGGGTCTTTCAAGCTTTTTATTGTCTTGGTTAGAGCATCTTTAATGTCGAATTTATCAACTTTTTCGATGCCTCCCCATATCATTTGATATACGCCGCCTTCTTTAGTGATTTCAACCGCTCTAACTTCGTTCAAACCGATATCGATCCCAACCGAGCTTCCTTTGGGCTTATCCGGTATGAACTTTTTTATCAGGCCAAAATAACTTTTTAAAATTTTGTGCATTTTTGTCGATTCAGTCTAATATATATACTTATTCAATTTACATATTATTCTAACAACATGTGGTTATCAAGGGGTAATTCATATATTCTTTTTTCATTATCATTCGTTTTTTCGCTTATAATTTTATTGTCAACCTTTTCATTTTCATGAGGCAAAGCATCCCCAAAATAAATTCCTTCTTGCCTAGGGGCAGTTTTTTGAGGAAACGAGACTATCTTCCCGGCATAAGGAGAACCGGAAATAGACTTTATGTTATTTTTTCTGGACTTATTTAATTCTTTAACCACCCATGAGCTGTAAGCGATCAATCCAATTGCTGTAAAAGAAACAATTATCATAACGATCGATAATTTTTTTCTCATATTTAACTTCCCTCCTGCCAAACCAATTTATCGGTTATATCCCCGGTGTATGCAATAAAAGTATTCAGGGTGGGGAAATAAGGCGGGGAATTCCCTATTAACATCCTTTGGTCATAGTTAAAATTCCTGCCATAACCGGAGAGTTGCTGTCCGGTCAAACCGTTAAAAAGCCCGAAAGCGCCGTATTGGTTCGTTGTCGCTCCACCTAAAAGCGTAGCTGTCCCGCGCGGCCCGCGGCCTTGGTCTTCGTGATTATCCACAGAAAATATACCGTTAGAGGAAAGAACCGTAGCATGAATATTGATGTTATTCGGGGCGCTGGTTCCAATGCGCACATTACCGCTCCAGGCTACAAGCCCTAACATATTATCGGTTCCTTCCGCAGTCGGAGGAACATAACCTGTCTCTCCCGGTATACCCGCCTCCGGAGTATAGTTCTCATAGTACAGATGACTTTGAATAACCATATCGCTTTCGCTTGAAATAGTCAAATTAGTTTTATTTTGCACAGTCCCTCCCAAAGAATCTATCCTTCCGTCAACAAACAAAATCGTGCCGCTATTCTCTATACCGTCGGGAAGTCCGTCATAAGTTGTAGGAGGGAACCCAGCCTTCTGCACTATCGTTTGATCATCTGTTGTAATCACCTCATCCCCGCGATTAACCGTTATTATGTAAGTATCTGCCCCTTGCTGAATCGTATACTGGGCATTGTTAGAAACGACCGCCATTGT
>JADFZM010000044.1 GCA_015232535.1 Candidatus Omnitrophota bacterium | reverse complement strand
AATTTTTTCTATCGACTCGTAATCTTCGATAATTGTATCTTTGTCGGTCGCATAAACCGCATTGACTTCTTTGGCTTCTTCGAAATCATATTCTAAGATCTCAATATTTGTTCCTTCGACTTTAACAACTTTTCCATCCGTAAATTCAAAATCCTCCACAGGTTGATCCGCCATTTCATCAACCACCTCGGCAGCTTGAGGGGAAACCAAGGGCTCGGCAACCGCAGCCGCTTCAACAGCCAAAGCCGGAGCTTCCGCAACCGCTTGCGGAGCAGCCGCCTCCTGGGCCATAGAAAAACGGGCTATCCCGATAAAAACAACGATAATAGAAATTAAAACTTTTGTACATTTAAACATCTGTCTCCTCCTTTTAGAAGTATCTTTTTCCATGGTTAAATAATAACAGCTTTTATCGCTAAAAACAAAATATTTTTTTGCAAGTTTTCAAACCATTGGAATAAAGTTTTTACCCGCATTATAAAACTAAAGCTAAGGGATTAAAAATCATTATTTCCTATCTTTGTTTACCTCCGGAGAAAGGCATGATATAATCTGACAAATGTACAAAGAATTTTATCAGCTAAAGGAAAACCCGTTTAATGTTACCGCCGACCCCGGCTTTTATTTCTCATCCGAGCACCATAACGAGGCCTTCTCCCATTTGCTTTACGGAATTAAACAGCGCAAAGGCATAATAGTCCTCACCGGAGAGGTCGGGACGGGAAAGACCACTCTTTGCCGAAAACTTCTGAGCAAATTAGACGAAGGGGTGAAAACGGCTTTTATACTCAATCCCCGCTTCTCCGATATCGACCTTTTAAAGTTTATCCTAAAGGATCTCGGTATCAAAGGCAACTACCGCAATAAATTTTCCCTGATAAACGCCCTAAACGAGTTTTTAATTTCCGAAGCAAGCAAAGGAGGGAACGTTGTCGTGATGATAGATGAGGCGCAGAACCTTAAAGTCCCGCAACTGGAACAGGTGCGTCTTCTTTCAAACTTAGAAACAGAAAAAGAGAAACTACTGCAGATAATACTGGTAGGCCAGCCGGAGCTGGACGATAAACTTAAGCTTGAAGAGCTGCGCCAACTAAACCAGCGTATTTCCGTTAGATACAATGTCCCACCCCTAGAGGAAAAAGAAGTCGGAGAATATATCGAGCACCGTATAAAAAAAGCATCCGCCTCCTCTGAGATAAACCCTAGCATAGAATTCACCGCTGAGGCAATAAAATCTATTTATAAATTCTCCGACGGAATCCCGAGAATTATAAACATTATTTGTGACCGCGCCTTATTGGCAGGTTACGTGAACGAAACGCATACATTCGACAATAGAATAGTCCACCAATGCATCAGGGAGGTTTCTTTGAAATGAGCATAATACATGACGCCTTAAAAAAAACCCAGGCTAATCTTGAAGGCAAATCAACAAAAAACACAATCGAGCCAAATTCTACAGAGGGCAAAAAAGATCGCCCGAGCATTGTAAGCCATTCGCCTTCTTCGAAAGCATCACGCCCGGAAGAACAAAAGTCACGCACACCCTACCTCTTCGCGGTCTTGATTATTCTCGTGATTGCCGTAGTAGCTTATTACTTTTTCTACCTGCCTTCGGGTAAAAGCAATCCCCTTGATTTAATTCGAAGTGCAGTGGCAACCAAAGCACCCTCTTTGAAGAAACAAGAAGTCAATAAACTTCCTCAGGCTTCGCTTAAAACGACTGAAGGTGTTAAGTTAAATTTAGAGGGAACAATGATGATGGGAGACAAAAGGGTCGCGCTTATTAACGGAGAAGTTTACCAGATCGGGGAGAGCGTGAACGGGTTGATTATAACAGACATTTCCTTGAATAAAGTTCTTTTAAAAGATGGGGAGAATACAATCACCCTCGGACCAAAAGAATAAGCACTAAACTCCTCTGTCAAATCTTAAGGGTTTAAAGATATGCTTTTACCGCGTCTTTAATTATCGCTTCGGGCACTCCCTCCACAATCTTCGCTTTTCCAATGCGAGTTGCCAAAATAAGCCGATTTTTACTTCCGATAAATTTCTTATCATGGCGCATAATAAGCAGCAGCTTATTAATATCACAGCTTTCTAACTTAGAAGGAAGCCCTATATCAGACAACAAAGCGTTTATAACCCGCTCATCTTCGCTTCTTAACATTTTTAACAAAACAGATATCCGGCAGGCTATCCTCATCCCTAAAGCTACGGCCTCGCCGTGCTGATAGCGGGAATACCCGAAGGCCGTTTCTATAGCATGGCCAAGCGTATGGCCGAAATTCAGTAAGGCGCGGGGCCCTTTGCTGTCTTTTTCATCCTTAGCGACAATTCCCGCTTTTATCCGGCTGCAGGATAAAATCACGTTTAAAAGAGGATTTGGCTTAACATTAAGCAGTTTTTCTAAATTGGCTTTAATATAATAAAACAGCTTTTCATCCGCAATTATTCCGTACTTGACAGCTTCAGCAAGGCCGTTTTTGATCTGCCTAGGCGGGACGGTGGTTAAAGCGCCGACATCGCTCCAGACTATCTTCGGCTGATAAAAAGCGCCGACTAAATTCTTCCCTACCGAGAGATCAATAGCGACTTTCCCTCCGATCGCGGAATCTATCTGGGCTAAGAATGTGGTTGGCACCTGGGCATAGGGTATGCCCCTTTTATACGAAGATGCAATATACCCGGCCAAATCCCCGATAACTCCTCCTCCGAGGGCGATAACAAAACAGCTTTTATAAACATCATATTTTGCGATCCCCTCAAAAAGGTCAAAGGCGGTTTTGGCCGACTTACTCTCTTCCCCGTCCGGAACTTTAAAGACCTTTACCGTAAAGCCGTTATTCTTTAACCCGCGGATGACTTTTTTACCGTAGAGCCTATTTATCTCGGGATTAGTAATAATGAGGGCATCTTTGCCTACTCTTAAAGCTTTAAGCTTGGAGCCTAAAAGCGGAAGGATATTATTGCCGATAACGATCTGGTAACTGTTTTCTTTTAAGGCAAGATTAACCGACTTCATCATCTTATATTCACTCCTAATAGACCGGCTAATAGCGATATCAAAGGATACACTACCGCATCAAACAAGCCTAAATATACTAACACCAATACGATCAAAATACCATATCTTTCTAGTCGGGCGAAGGAAATAGCCAGCCTATCGGGTAAAATTCCCATGATCAAGCGCGATCCGTCTAAAGGCGGAACCGGCATAAGATTAAAAACAGCTAAAAGCAAATTAACATAGACTCCGGAGGCAAGAATTTCAAAGCCCTCCCTACCGGGAAAGATCTTAAGCAGTAAAGCGAACATAAAAGCTAAAGAAATATTAGCCAAAGGCCCGGCTAGGCTGACCAAGATCATATCCCGCTTTGGCCGGCGCAGCCTGAAAAAATTAACAGGAACCGGTTTCGCCCAGCCAAAAATAAAAACATTATGCCCTAAGAACCTTAACAAAAGCAGAGAAAAAGGAAGGATTACGGTGCCGAAAGGGTCAATATGCTTTAGCGGATTTAAAGTCAACCGACCGGCCAGCTTTGCTGTCGGATCACCTAATTTGAAAGCTACAAATCCGTGAGCGCACTCATGCAAAACCACCGCAAAAAAAACAATAATTACTATGAAGATAAACTCAAGGATCGGCATTTAAATATTAATAGATAATTTGGACGCGAGAAACTGCTATAACAGAGGAGGATAGCTGTGAATTTTTCATTAAAGTCCCTTTAACCTCAACTTCGCGGTTAACAAGATCGTTCAAAAGATACCTCATCCCTTCGAGGTAATAGTCGGGGGCATCCCTTACTTTTAGCTTATAGCCTATTTCCCCCGGATTCTCCAGGGCGGCCTTTACCAAAATACCGGACACGGAAATCATATCGGATTTAGGCTCTTCTTGGGGAATAGCTACCTCAGCGGTTTTAAGGGTAGAAACCTGGCCTTGATTATACAAGCTAATATCGCTATCCTTAAATTTAATAAATTCGGCTAAAACCCAGCCTGAGCTATTATCTATAGGCTCTATCTGGTACCAATCTTCCGCTTTGGCAATTATATTGACTTTCGCGCCCTTATTTGTCTGCCCGATTATAGTACTCTCTGTGGAATTCCGCGCGCGGATATTAACCTGTGCAGCATTTACTTCGCCGTTTTTCTCATCGGCCAGAGTTATATACTTCCCTATTATATAACTCTTAGCCTGGGGAGGTAATTTTACTTTTAGCCAAGTAAAACTTTTATCGGTGACAATTACCTCATCACCTTTCCTTAGCTTTAGTATATCCTCGAAATTCTGGTTCTGTCCGGCACGCAATATAACATCATCCGATGTGACCTCTCCTAGGAAAGGATAATCAGACCCCTGGGAAAAACCAAGTGTTGCGGATAGAAAAAACAGTATAAAAAGAATTGTTTTACGCAAAAGCATATAATTTCTTTTTTTGCAAGACTACTTTGCTTTGGCTTCGCCGCCCTTGGCGGGTTTGGCATCTGCCTTAGCCGGTTTTGCGTCTTTGGCCGGCGCCGCACCTGCGGGAGCTGCCGCGGCATCGCCTGCCGCCGCATCCGTAGCAGCTTCTTTTACTTTCTTCTTGGCCTTGACTTTAACTATTTTTGTTTTTGGTAATCCGGTTACGGGCTGAGTTTCAACCCAAAGGCCTTTTTTCATCAGCTCTTTTATGCGCTCAATTCTGCTTAGAACAGTTCTTTGTTGCGCTCCGGCACTATCGATCTTTAAAGATGAATGAAGTGACACCTTAAAACCTCCTTACTAAACAATCCCTATATTTATTCCTTAACCGATTGGCGAAATTATTCGCCTTTATCTTCTCGTCAAACCTCCCGACGCAAACAATCGTGTGTACACCCTTTTCCAGCAGAAAAATATCGTAACCTTTTTGCTTTAAACTGCTGGCTTCAAATTCTGCCTGCTTTTTCTTGGAGAAGGATGCTACCTGAACCGTATATCCTATAGGAAGACTTTCCAAAAGTATCTTCCTCGGCGATTCATTAACGACCGGTTTCTGCGCCGCAGGAATAGGGGCAATCTTCTCATTCTGCTTTGAGAAATTTGCCATAACCGCAGGTACATCCTTAACGGGGGAAGAAATAACTTTTTGCGGTTTAGCTAATTCGACCTTTACGGGTAAATTAGCTGAAGCTAATTTCTTACCTCTCTCGACCCCGAAAGCATACGACAAGACCAAAAACAAAAGTAACAGAACAAAACATACAATAGTATTTTCTATCGAAACTGTCAAGTCTTTTAATAAAAGGCGCGGCTGGGCGGTATCGGAGGTGTCAGACGCCCGTTGCGGGAAAAGCTCAAATTGAGACTGATTCTTAATATTAATAATACTCATATTTACAATTATATGTTTATAGCTATTGATAACTCAAGAGTTTTCTGAACTTTTTTTGCTTAAGCAGCTCAACGAAGGCCCCGACAACTACCGGGTCAAACTGCGTGCCGCTGTTCCTTTTGATTTCCTCGACGGCATCGGAGATACTTAAGCGACTTTTGTAAGAACGCTCGGCGGTCATCGCCTCAAGCGCATCCACAAGCCCCATTATCCTCGCCCCGATCGGGATCTGATCGCGCTTTAATCCCGACGGATAACCCGTACCGTCGTATTTTTCGTGGCGGTATAGAATTATCGGCAGAATAGGTTTTAGGAACTCGACGGGGCGGATAAGATCGGCGCTTCTCGCCGGCTGGTTTCGGATGATCCTGAATTCATTAGGGGTGAGCTGGCTCGTTTTGGAAAGAATCTCATAAGGAACATCAATCGCCCCGGCATCCCTTAGGACCGATGCATAATAAAGCAGGTCTATGCCTTCTTTCCCCACCTCAAGCTTCTCGGCAATAGCTTTAACCAGCTGGAAATAAACCGGCAGATGCGCGGCGGTTTTGGAATGTCCGTAACGTTTTATCAGATCCTGAATAAGGTCCATGCTCCCTAAAATGATATTTTGCTGGCCTTGGCTTAACTGCAGGTTCCTTATCGCGGTCACCGCCTGCTCACCTACCGCCGAGAGAAGCTCCTTATCATAGTTGTTAAAAGGCTTTCCTTTTTTATAACGCTTTAAGACTATCGCTCCGATATTGTCCTCGGCGACAAGGGGTATCCCTAAGAAATATTTCTCAAAACTAATATAGCCGCGGGTAACTCTTTTTTCTTTCTCCGGCATCAAATCCAACTCTTTTTTCTTATCGACCAGGATATTGATCTTATTATCAAAGATAGCAACCAAGGCTACCTTCCTCATTTTTTCGTCGAGAATATAAACCCCGGCCGATTCCGCCTCGATAAAATGGCAAATAAGGCGCACCAGCCTTAAAGCCAGCTCTCGCACATTGTAAGTTGTGTTCACCAGCCGATAGACCATATGCGAGGCTGAAAGTAAAAGCTTATACCTTTTGGTAAGGGTTGAATAATTTTTTGTGTTCATCAAGAGCAAACCTGTCGGTCATTGAAGCGATATGGTTGCATATTATTTTCTGAGTTTCTTCTTTCGTGTGTTTTTCATCCCGGGAATAGACCTCATAAGGAAGCTGCATGGGATTATCCCTGTAAACGGCGAAAAGGTCGTTTATCGTCCTGCGCGCCTTTTCGGTCATTCTTACGACCCGGTAATGAAGGTAAAGCTTGTTCATAAGAAGCCCTTGTAAATATTTACGCTCCTCCACCATCTGCGGCGAGAAACCGATGATATTATCCGCCGGGTTATTCAATAAATATTTTTTTGCCTCCTCCGAGGAAGCAAAGCCTTTCTTCTTTAATCCTTCGTCGCTATGCCTCAGGAAATCATTAGCCTGGATATCGATAAGCGCCCGGACAATCTGATACTTGAACATTTCCTTATCGCTTGATTCAAGGCTCGTATCGATCCTGCCGGCGGCTTTTTTCCACAGCGTGCTATCCATCAAATCTTCTTTGCTTATACATCCGGAAGTCAGTCCGTCGTCGATATCGTGAGATAAATACGCCAATGAATCGGCAACATCCACAACTTTGGCCTCCAGTGTCGGGCCTTTGTCTCGGAATTTACTTACCCATCCCGTCTTGTCGAAGCCCGTTTCGTGTTTCAAAATCCCGATTAAAACCTCCTCGGTCAAATTCAAACCCTTAAATTTAGGGTACCTTCTCTCGTCTTTAGTTACTATCTCAAAACTGTGAAAATTATGATTAAAGCCTCCCGAATCCCTCATCAGGTCTTCCAGGGCTTTTTCCCCGGCGTGCCCAAAAGGGGCATGCCCTAAATCATGCGCCAAAGCGATCGCTTCGATAAGATCTTCGTTCAAAGCTAAATTTCTTCCTAAAGTCCGGCCGATCTGCGCTACTTCTATCGTATGAGTGAGCCGGGTGCGGTAATAGTCACCCTCAAAGATTACAAAAACCTGCGTCTTATATTCAAGCTTGCGGAATGCCTGGCTATGAACTATCCTGTCGCGGTCGCGCTGATAACATGTGCGGTTATCATGGAAAGGCTCTTCATGCTCCCGCCCGGATGAGTCTTTGCTCTTCATGGCGTAAGGGGCCAGATTTTTCTCTTCCATCTCTTCTATTATTTGTCTTGTTTGCATTTAACCAGAAGCCTATAAAGTTCCTCTAAAGATTGGGAAACCACTTTTGTATCCGCGGTAACCGGCATAAAATTAATATCGCCTTTCCAACGCGGGACAATATGGATATGAACATGATCCGGAAAGCCGGCTCCGGCGACGCGACCGACGTTAATGCCGATATTAAAACCTTGCGGTTTTAATATTCCGGAAATAAGGACGTTTACTTTGTTGAGAAGGGAAAAGGTATCAGCCGTTTCTTTTTCATTAAGCTTCGCTATATCGCTTACATGGCGGTTAGGGACAACCAATACATGCCCGTTATTGTAGGGAAAAAGATTTAGAACCGCGTAGGCATGGCAGCTTCTTAAAAAAATAAAATTTTCTTTATCTTTATTTTCTTTCTGTAACCGGCAAAATAAACACCCCTTGCTCTTTTTACCGATCTTAGAAACATATTTGGCACGCCAAGGCGCCCATAATTTATCCATGATTATTCCTTTACTTCGATGATTTCACCCGAAATTTTTCCCTCATTGACCTTTATAATACCGTAAGTACAGCCGGAGGCGGAGTAAACGGCCATCGGGGTACCGGGGTTGAAATACAAAACCCCCTTTATCACCTTGTTAAAAGGCTCGTGCGAATGCCCGAAGACAACCGCGTCGCAGCCGTCAGATTTGAATTCATCGACAACATCTTCAAGAATATGTTTAGGCATGCCCCTCCCGTGAAAAATCCCAATTTTAACTCCCTCGACCTCGAAAATATCCTTAACCGGCAATTTATTCCTTAACGCAGATTCGTCCATGTTGCCGCAAACCGCTTTAATTTTCTTAATAGAGCTAAAAACCTTCATGTCTTCTTCCGTGCAAAAATCCCCGACATGGATAATGAGATCAACCTTTTTCAAGAAATCCATAAGTTGTTTTGGAGGCTTATGGGAATGCGTGTCTGATATTACGCCTATTATCATGATAAAATAAACGGTTTGTCAAAGAGGGTCAATAAAGTGTTTAACTCCGATTCGTTCCAAATCCATAATTTTTCCTGGATAGCCCTAACCTTCGCGCTTTCATCCATACCCGTAAGCGAAATAAGGATACATCGTTCGGGCCGCTTATCGTTCTTTTTTGCCTCCTCGACAATGTCATAAATATCATTCTCGCCTAAAGGCTCTTTTTTCATGATAAAAAACCAGAGCGAATCGCCGGAGACGGCTTTTATCACGTCGAATAAAATCCCGTTTTCGTTCCTATATTTTAGCGGCTCCATTTCCCTGAACGACGGCAGCCTGTATTTTCGGCCGTTAAGGTCGAAAGATTCGCTGTCAAAGCAATGCAACAGTTCGGTTATTCTAGATGAGAGCTCCTTACGGGAACTGACCTTGAAATTCTCGACCGAGCGGTTGAATTCCTCTTTAAACTGCTTTTTCTGCATATCCGGAGCGAGCTCGACGTCTTTTATTCTTTTTTGATAAACATATTTCAGCCAATACTTAAAGAGCTTGTCTTTAAGGTAATGGTAATTCCCGTTACGGGCGACATGCCCAAGCTCGATAAGCTTGTAAAGCTTCTGCTTAAGAAGATTTCTTCCGGACTTTACGTCGGAGAATATGTTCTCCAGCTTATTTTTGCCGTTAGCAAGGGACAAAAGTAAAAAAGCAACACATTGGTTGCCTTTTCCAGAACAAAGTTCGTTGATCATCAACTCGAAATGCCGGCTGATCACACCCCAACGGTTAAATATAGTATTCTCGACAGCCTGCGATAAAAGCGGTAAATAGATCTCATCCTGCGAATAAATTGCCGAAAGATTCCTAACCTCTTTGCATATCAGGCTGAAATATAAAGGATGCCCTCCGGTAAAATCGGTCAGGAAATTCTTCAGCTGCGCCCCTATCTTAAGGGGAAGCAGATTATGCTCAACAAATTCCTGGCTGCTTTTTAAATCAAAAGGCTCAATGTTTAGCATTTCAAAATTTCCGAAAAGAAGGGATAATTTCTCGGAAAGTATACGGTGGGCAAGCAGCGGAAATGAGCTGGATAATACATAAAGGCATTTCTTTTGCGTCATTATTTTCTGGCCCAGAGACTGAAAAGGATTGTTCAACCCGTACTCTTCAAGGGCCTGAAACTCGTCGATCAAAAGCAGGCAGAAGCAACCGGTTTCATTGGTAAATACTTCAGGTAAAGTCAAAAGCCCCAAGAAGGCCTCATTGGTCTTTCCGGCTTGAGTGTCGCTTAATAACTTTCTGATGACTGAAACCGTGCAGGGGATCAAAGTTTTGGTGCTCTCCAAAAGAATATTCAGGTCGCTGTGCAATTGGAGGTTCCTGTTACGAGAAAAATTATACAACAGGCTGCCGGCAAATTTCGAAAACAGATAATTAAAATCCTTGTTTTCAAGGTCAAGGTAAATACTGACCACTTCCTTGTCATCAAGGTTCATGACAAAATGATGCAAAATAGAGCTCTTTCCTATGTATCTGCTGCCCATAAGAGCCACATTCTGGCGATATCCTTCTTTTAAATCGAGAAGGCGGCGTTTAAGCACAGCCAGTGTTTCTGTCCTGCCGAAGAATCTTTGTTCAAATTCGATATAACTCATATTTTATGGCAGATAAAACAACGGGTTCTCTTCCCGTGAATTATTCCTGATTTCAAAATGCAAAAATGATAAATTATTCTTTGTCCCCACGAAAGCAATAGGATAATTTTCTTTGACTTTATCGCCCAGTTTTACTAAAAGCTTAGAATTGTTGGCATAAACCGAGTAGTATCCGTCATGATGTTCCAGGATAACGGTGTTGCCGTAACCGGTCATAAAATCAGCCAATACCACCTTTCCTTCGCGGGAAGAATTGACGTAAGAGCCTTCTTCCGCCTCGATATCAATACCCCGGTTCAGGGAATTCCCTTTTCTTTCACGGAAAAAACTGATTACTTTTCCCCGTACCGGCCAATTAAAATTACCGCTCCTAACCAAATTGCTTGAAACTTGCTCTTTTACATCAGTTGCTCCTGGGATAAATACCAGCTGGCCCATTTCGATCTTAGCAACATTTGGAATATTATTGACTCTTACAATATCGCCCAAAACAACGTTATATTTCTGCGATATCGTCCACAATGTCTCGCCCCGGCCTACTTTATGATATATGCCGTTATCCATAGGAAGTGTGCCCTTAGGCCCGAGGACCTCATTACCTTCTTTGTCCAGGCCGGCGCATCCTCCGAGAAAAAACAAGAACAACAAAAATAAAATGATTTTAGGCATAAACAAAATTCTTAAAGCGAGGGACGGGAATCGAACCCGCGTTCTCAGCTTGGGAAGCTGACATTCTACCGTTGAATTACCCTCGCAAATATTTCAAACAAACTATTTATCTAAAGCTTCGCTGAAATCCCGTACAACAGCCGGTATATCATCGGCTAAACCAACCGCTCTGCAAACAGCCACTCTTTTTACCCCAATCTCCGTCAAAAGCCCTACGTTACTCAAATCTATACCGCCGATAGCAAAAACCGGGATATTTATCTCTTTATAAACTGAGCGCAAAAGCCCCAAATCCATAGGATCTCTTTGAGGCTTAGTCAAGGTCTTAAACACAGAACCGAATCCGATATAATCCGCACCTTTCGATTGCGCCTCTTTCGCCTGCTGTAGAGTTTGACAGGAAAGACCTATTATTGAATTACCCGGAAGTATCTTTCGGGCTGCATCAATGGGTAAATCATCCTGCCCAAGATGAACGCCGTCGGCACCTGCGGCATATGCGATATCTATGCGGTCATTCAATATAAAATAAGCCTTATCACGGCATATAGCGGCTATATGCTTTGCCCCTTCTAAAATAAATTTTGCCTCGCCTGATTTATCACGCAATTGCAATATATCAACACCCGAGCCGACTGCGGCCTCGGCGATCTCAAAGAGCTCTTTATAACTATTAACGCTTCTGTCTAAGATCAAATACAGCTTACAATCTTCCAGCGATTTTCTTCTCGAGGTCATAAGCGCCATAACGAACTTCCTTTATCCTCCCCGATATATCCTTATCGAGAAGTTTTGCGAACTCCTCCAAAACCCGCGTTGATTCTTTCACCCGCTGCGAATTCGCGAAGAAAATGTCGGATAAGCCCTTTCTGTCCTTCTCCGATAAGCTGCTTCCTTTTCCCACATCTCCTTCGATATCACGAGAAGCAATCAAAGCCTTTAGCTCAAGGGTGTTGATAGCTTCGGTCAATTTATGCCGGATGTCCTTATAGCCTTTTGAGAGCTTCACGTCGTTTAGCCAAAACCGGCAGATATCTTCGCAAACCCTTAAGCCCTCTTTGGCCCGGTTAAAATTGGCGTCAAGGACCCTCAATATTTTTTGTTTATTGATCTTCAACTTCGCCCGGCAACTTTTTTGATTAAGGCGGTGGTCGAAAAGCCGTCGATAAAATCTATATATTCGATTTTCCCGCCGTTCTTTTGGACGATATCGCTCCCGATTATCCCTTTATCTTTCCAATCCGCGCCCTTGATTAAAATGTCCGGCTTTATCCCTGCTATCAAGTTTAAAGGCGTATCTTCCTCGAAAATAATCACATAATCAACGCTCTCCAAAGCCGCCAAAACCGCCGCCCTTTCGAGTTCCTTATTTATCGGACGAGAAGGCCCTTTTATCCGCCGTATTGATGCGTCGCTGTTCAATCCGACTACCAAAACACTGTCTTTTTTCTTGGCTTTGCCTAGATAACATACATGGCCAAAATGTAAAATATCGAAACATCCGTTTGTAAAGGCTATCGACTTGCCTTGCTTCTTCAGCCGGCTCAACTTAGCCTTAAGCGCGGGGAGCTTGATTATTTTCTTTGAAAGCATATTTTATAATCCCTTAGATCGATTCCTCGACCAGCTCGCATATCGCATGCAATATGACCGAATGCGCTTCCTGAACCCGCGCCGTTATCGGCGAAGGGACAATTATAGTTATATCGCTAAACTCTAATAACTTTCCGCCTTTGTTCCCGGTCAAAGAAATAGTATAAAGGCCCATTATAACAGCTTTCTTGATAGCCGATACGACATTAGCCGAATTACCGCTGGTCGATATCCCGAGAGCGATGTCGCCCTTCTTACCCAGGGCTTCGATCTGCCTTTCGAAAACTATATCAAAGTTATAATCATTGGACAAAGAGGTCAAGACCGAGGTGTCGGTCGTCAAAGCGATCGCGGGAAGGGCCTTTCTCTCTTTTTTAAACCGGCCGATAAATTCAGCCGCCATATGCTGGCTATCCGACGCCGATCCGCCGTTGCCGAAAAATAAAATCTTATTTCCGGATTTTAGAGCGGCAGTAATTTTCTTAACAGCCTTGACTATCTGAGTGATATTCCCTTCCAGAGCGCTTTCTTTGACTGCAATAGATTCGGCAAATATTTTTCTTATCTTTTTTTCCATTCTTCTTATGCCTCGGTGAATATTTTCGATATTTGATAAAGGTCGTCGTCTATAGTCTTTCGCTTTTTAACCGCTAAGGAGATATCGACGGAACGGATTTTACCGTCATGCAAACTGACCATTTGGCCGAATTTTCTCTCTTTGACCAGCTCTACGGCCTTTACACCGAACTGGGTAGCGATCATCCGGTCATAAGCGGAAGGGGCCCCGCCCCTTTGAATATGCCCTAAAACGCTGACCCTTGTTTCATAGCCGGTATGCTGTTCGATAAGGCTGGCCAAAAGCTCCCCGATATTTGCCAGGCGTTTTCTTCTTTCATTTTCTCGGTTCTTATGTATTGCCTTGTACCCTTCTATCCTCGCGCCCTCCGAAACAACAATAAGGCTGAAGTTCTTGCCCCGTCGATGCCGGGCGTGAAGGGCTGAGCAAACCTCATCTATTTTAATTGGATATTCCGGAACAAGCACAATATCCGCCCCGCCCGCTATTCCCGCTTCCAAAGCGATCCAGCCGGTGTAGCGGCCCATGACTTCGATAACTATTATGCGATGATGGCTTTCGGCTGTAGTATGCAATCGGTCTATACACTCAGTCGCGATGTTCACCGCGGTATCAAACCCGAAAGCGTAATCT
>JADFZM010000043.1 GCA_015232535.1 Candidatus Omnitrophota bacterium | reverse complement strand
TGTCGCTTTTTAAGCAGATACCGGGATTAGAAAAGCTTACCGAAGAAGAGGCGTTTTTCTCGGCCGCTTTATCTTTAGTAGAGGAAGACAGTTTAGACCGCCTTATCAAATTATTCATGTCGATACGGACAAATAAAAGGAAGAACCCTTCCTTTTTCAGGCTCGACGGGGAAATGGTCAAACATGTCTTTGCGAATTCCGGGCCGCGCGCCGTCCAGGTTTTAATTTTGTTGCGGATGATCGAGGAAAAAGTAGCTGACGATCCGGCTCTGTCGCAAACAATAACCGTCCAGAAATTAACAGAGCTCACTACTTTGAGAGAAAATGGAATTGATATAACAACGAGCGCTTTATTGGAGGTTAGCGAATCACCCGGGAATATAGACGATATTCTGGGAAAATTCAATACGCTTAAAGCGGCCGATATCTCATCCAAACGGCAGCTTAGAGAAGATATGGAATCCCTGGCCAGAGAAATACAGGCTAAATCCGTTGCGGCCTTTGATTTCCCCGGACAGGTCTTACCTGTCCTGCAAGAATTAGAAAGGATGCTATGGCTCGACGGAAACTTAGCCACTTTCTTAACCATTGGCAATCTCAAGAAAATGTTGCTGGCAAAAGAGAAAAATTCCCAAAACAGGTTTGTTTTAGAGGCCATAATCAAATTTTATAAAGCAGGGTTATTGTCGGGCGATAATATCAATGCCTTTATGGATTTGATCGCGATAGAAAAAACCGACGGCGATTATAAGAGCATCTTGGCTTTTATAGATCAAGTACTAGCCTTTGAGAATAAAAGTGACAGTACGATGCTTCCCTCCTATAAGGAGTTGGCTGATCCGGCATTTTTAAAAGAGATGCTTCCTTTTTACGAGAATGGACGGATGAGCTATATTTTTGGGGCATTTCAAGAGACATTACAGGCAATAAAAGGAGGTAAGTTCAGGGGAGACACAGATTTTGTAAAAGCGGCGGCGCTTAAGGCCAAGGGCGAGGCTGTTAGTCTTTTAAGCAAAGTAGTTGAGGCTGAAAAGGTATTGGCGGCCTCTAAGGGGTTAAAAGAGCTGATAAGTTTTGATTTCATCGCAACGATAGTTACAAATAAAAATGTTTCTGATGCTATCGCCGCTTTAAATCTCATCTATACCTACGCCGAGAGGGTAAGCTCGGTTATTACCGCGGATAGTATCGACAGCTTGGAAAACATTCTCAATATGCAGCTACCCGCAGCGGTTTTTAATTCTATCGCTGGTTTCCTTAAACAAGCGGATGCCGGAAGGGAACTATCCCGGCAGTTAACGGATCCGGTTATTATTGCCGAGGTTTTAAGTATAAATTCCTCGAATGATTTTGTAACAGAAGTTTTTGGTTCATTTGTAGCAATTCTTAATTTAGAAAAAAGAAAGGTATTTCGCGGCGACGCCGTTTTTATCCGGCATATACTGAATAACCTTAAAGGACGGTCGGGGGAAGCCTTGTCGATAATCGCACTTATTGAAGAGGCTGTTTCGAAGGCGATTGACCCCTCTAAGTCCGTTACAGCCGATGAATTGCGGGAAATTACCACCGCCTCTAAGAAAAATACCCCCGAGGCGATAATGGGGCGTCTGCAAGAAATCCGGCAATCCTCTTTAGAAAATGTGCAAAGGGACAGCGCGCTTTTGTCTTTTTCCGGGGGTGATGTTTTGGATACTTTGAGCGCGGCCTTGCATGGTATTCGTCAGATGGCTAAACGGGGACAAACCGATACCAAATATGTCCGGAAAATAAGCGGCCAAATGCATAGGAGAGCACGGTTAATTCTTGAGAATATAGATCCAAAGAGAAAAGATCTAAGCGAAGGAGATCTTAGAGCGCTTGGAGCGGATATCCATCTAATAAGAACGGATATTGCAAAGATCGCCGCCGGAGAAGGCCTTCCTATGGCCAATGAATTTATAAAAATGTCTGATTTGTTAAATGAGGTGATTGAGAAAATAGATGATTTGCTAAGCCGAGTCACCCTTTTTGATAAAACGGAAGTTTTAAGAATTCTCAGCCACTACCGCCTGAAGATTTTTATGACATACATTCATTCTTATAGGAGCGATATTGCAGATGCGGGGCGGAATGTGATTGCCGGTTATGAGATGATCTTAACCAGCCCTTCCTTGGCCTTGCTCCGAGTTTCTACAAGCCAAATTCTAACACTGATTGAGGACCTTATCACAATTAAAAAGGATATCGAATATGAAGGAGGCGAGGGAGAGCTCGCGGTAACCATTGCCGATATGCAGGAAATGATTGATGAGAATATCGGCGAATTGCGGGGATTAATCGCAAGCCGGCCCGAGGGAAAGGGAGATGCGGCTGTTTTATCTGAAAACCCCGGCGGTATTGACTTTAATCCCGCGAATATGGATTTAAAAGAGCAGGGCGATAAATTAAATTTTAAGTTTGATAATTCTTTTTTGATTAATATCTCTCCGAATTCTTTTGAGGGGATGACTCCGGTAATAATTAACATTACCCCGGTTAATAATTTTATGCTTCTTTTGGGAATGGCGGAAGAAAAGCAATCGGGTAAAATTTAACCCGCGGATTTTTTTATCAGGCTGAAAAAGGGGCGATTTAAAGAGGCGCGTTATTTTTTTAAGTATGCGTAAAGCCGAAACACCTTGAAAGCTTGCCGAAATTTTGTTACACTCACCCTATTATGAAAACCGCGCTAATTCAACTTCAAGTCGGGAAGAATGCCGAAGCAAATTTGAAAAAAGCCGTTTATTGCGTCGAGGAAGCGGCTAAAAGCAAAGCAGGATTTGTTCTTCTTCCGGAATTGTTTTTAGGCGGTATTGAAAAATCAATAGACAACACTTTGGCTTTAACTTACCAAAGCGCATTAAAAACATTACAAAAAATGGCTAAAAAAAGAAAGATTTTTCTTTTAGCCGGGTCTGCCATCGAGCGTGTTCAGGGGATAAATAAATTTTATAACACAGCTATACTTTTCAGCCCGCAGGGAAAAATCACGGCAAAATACCGCAAAATAAATCTTTTCAAGGCTTGTTTGGGAGAAAAAAGTATTCAAGAAAATAAATTTTATTTTCCGGGAGATAAGGCCGCCCAAGCCAAGGTCGATAATTTTTTGGTCGGATTGGCCATTTGCTATGATTTGCGTTTTCCGGTCCTTTTTAGGAAATATTGCGAAAAAGGCGTGCATATAATTTCTCTCCCGTCGAACTTCACTCAGAATACCGGAGAGGCGCATTGGGAGGTTTTACTTAGGGCGAGGGCAATAGAAAATCAATGCTATATCCTTGCTCCGAATCAAGTTGGGGAAAGCGGAAACGGAATAATGTCATACGGCAATAGCATGATCGTCGACCCGTGGGGAACAATCCTGGCTCGGGCTTCGGGGGACAAAGAAGAAATAATTTACGCTGATATTTTATTGGCACGAATAAAAGAAGCGCAAAGATTGTTGCCGGGAATCAGAAAGAAAGTATAATAAAACAGGCCATATGGCCTGAGGCCACAAAGGCATAACGAAAATTAATGATAGCCGCGCAGGTTTTAAGGTCATAATGTTTCATGAGGGATGGAAACAGGCATCTTTGTGTGCTCCCCGTAGGCCTAAGATTTTAGTTGTTAATCTTTATTATGAATCATTCAATTAAAATTTCAGTAACCGGCGCAGCCGGGCAGATCGGATATTCGCTTCTTTTTCGAATCGCCTCGGGTGCGATGTTCGGAGAAGAAACTCCGGTTGAGCTTCAGCTTTTGGAATTGCCTCAGGCGATCACGGCTCTTCAAGGGGTTTGTATGGAACTTGAAGATTGCGCTTTTCCCTTATTGAAGTCGGTTAAAATTTCAGATGACCCGCGAATTGCCTTTAAGGATGCGGATTGGGCCCTTCTTATCGGTAGTTTTCCTAGAAAAGCCGGCATGGAGCGAAAGGAATTATTGAGCATAAACGGGAAGATTTTTATTGAACAAGGACGGGCATTGTCGGAGAAGGCGAATCTGCATTGCAAGGTATTGGTTGTCGGAAACCCTTGCAACACTAATGCTTTTATCGCGAAAGAAAGCTGTAAAAACATTTCTCCTAATAATTTTTTTGCCATGACAATGCTTGATCAAAATAGAGCGGTGGCTAAAATAGCCCAGAAAGCCAATTTAGAGGTTAACGATATTGATAATCTTATAATCTGGGGTAATCATTCCGCAACAATGTATCCTGATTTTTATAATGCTAGGGTGAATAGCAAGCCGCTATTGAAAGTCATAAATGATGAAAATTGGTTAAAAACGAACTTTATTCAGAGCGTTCAGCAAAGAGGCTCCGAAATCATTAAGGCCCGAGGCCTGTCATCGGCTGCCTCGGCCGCGAATGCGGTTATCGATACGGTAAAATGCTTATCTAAAAAAAATATTTCCGGTCATTGCTTTTCGCTTGGGGTTTGTTCAGATGGAAGTTACGGAGTGGAAAAAGGGCTTATTTTCAGCTTTCCGGTTACTTCGGACGGGGATAGCTGGAAGATAGTTCCGGATATCATGCATAATGCTTTTTCCCAAGAAAAAATAGACGTTACCATTAGGGAACTGCAGGAAGAAAAGGCCGCAATAAAGGGCATTTTTTAGCCTTTCCGTAAAAATATTTTAAAATGCCTTGTTTTTGATTTTACCCGAAGTTATACTTATATCTATTAGGCCAATATAAACCAAAAAGGAGTCTGCCGTGAGTAAAAATTTCTTTATAGTTCCGTTTGTTAGTATTATGATTCTCGGGTTAGCCGGTTGCGATATGGTCGATTCGATAAAAGATAATTTAAGCGGTTCTAAAAAATCCGCTAAGCCATTAGATAAGCAAGCTCCCGCTCAAAAAGCGGCCCCGGTTGCGGCTCCAGCGCCAAAACCTTCCCCTGCGGAGGCTCCTCAGGCTACTCCTCCGATCCCGGCTAATGTATTAGCTTCGGTGGGCAGTTGGACGATCACTCTTGATGAGTTCAATAAACGTTTAGATGCCGTTAAACAGGCGGCTCCGGAAGCGGATGTATCAAACTCCGATGTTAAAGGCGCCATACTAAATGATCTTATCCGGCAGCAGCTAATAGTTGCCGATGCAGAAAAATCAGGGGTAGGTAACAAGCCCGAGATAGCCGAGGCGGTAAAGGAATTTAAAAACGCTTTGCTGGTCCAAGAAATAGTCCGCTCTCTTACTGAAAACGTAAAAGTGACCGAGGAAGAGGCAAAGAAGTTCTTTGACGAAAATAAGGATAAACTACTTGAGCCGAAATCTTATCATGTTCGAGAGATAGTGGTTGGTTCCCAGGCCAAAGCCGCCGAACTTTTTGCGGAAGTTATGAAGCCGGAGGTCGATTTCGCGACCATAGCCAAAGACAACTCAATCAGTAAAAGCGCTCCCCAGGGAGGCGATTTAGGATTTCTCGACCAGGCTCCTTTTGAAGAGATGGGCAAAACGGTCCTGGGGCTAAAAGTTGGAGATATCAGCAATCCTTTCACCGGCCCTGAGGGTATATACATCGTTAAGCTTGAAGAAGTAAAAGGCGGAAATACATACGAATACGAAGTTATAAAGAACGACATAATAAATAACGAAACGATCACCAAGCAAGACAAGATTATCATGGATTATTTGGACAAATTGCAAAAGGAGATCAAAGTTCAAGTCAACGTCGATCTTTTACTCCCGAAACAATAAAACAAAGGAAAAGCGATGATGAATTTAGAAAACAAGAAGCAAATGGCTACTCTGGCCCTTGCTATCGGCTTGGGCTTTGTTGCTGTCTTCTTGACCGGCGAGTTTGTTAAAAGCAAAATAAACAGCGAGACGCAAAGGCTGGCCAATGAATACAAAAAACAGCAGGCGACTCTAGCGCAGGAGATGGAAAAAAGGATACTGTTCGTCAAGCAGGAAATGGAAAAACAAAAACAGGAACTGGAGCAAAAGCTAAAAGAACAGCAGAAGAGCGTTCGGATCTCTAAGGATAAAACGGGGGAGGGCGGGGGAGAGGGCGACAGAGGCATTGTATCTATGGCAGCCTTTTCAGTGAAAACACCCCCCGGCAAGAGGGCTTTGACCGTAATGATCGACTCTTTATCCGCAGTCGGAGGCTTGATAAACCCGGGAGATTTTGTTGATATCATAGCGCATCTAAAAATACCGACCGATCCCAAATCCTTAGTGGAGGGCTCGGAAGCAGCGGCCAAAAAGAAATTGCTCCCCACTACAACTGTCCTTTTTCAGAACATGCAGATATTAGCTGTCGACGCGAATTTTAAGGTTCTTGACGAGACCCCTCCTAATTACGCGGCCTTGCAAAAAGCGAGAAGCATAAATGTGACAATCGCTGTTTCTCCCGAGGAAGCAACGCTTCTTACCTTTGCCCAGGATAACGGGAAATTACAGCTGATGTTGCGCTCACCGGCGGAGCAAAACACAGTGAAGATGGGCCCGGCTTCTTGGGACGCGCTGGCCGATTATTTAATGCAGCGGCAGGGGACGGAGATCGATGTGCCCAGGGACGCGCCTCCCATACAGACTATAGAGCTTATTGAGGATGAGGGAGAAGAAGTCAAGCCATTTATCGAGATATTCAAGTCCGGGAAACAATCGAAATAAGAAAATATTTAACCTAAAGAGGACACAAAAATGCAACAAATCAAGCGCTATGCTTTATTTAAGCAATCAAAGTTAATGCGGTTGGGAGCAATTCTCCTCTTTTCAATTCTAATGTCATCTGCTTCTTTCGCGGAAGAAGGCATCGATTCCTTGTATATTAGCGACTTCAATTTGTTGCAGGGAGAGCTGGAGGCAATCAAGGTTTATTCCATGACACGCCTTTCTCTGGAGAATCCCGGTGTTGTCGATATAGTGAAGGCTGATGCCCAGGAGATTTTAATTATCGCGAAGGCCCCGGGGAAGACCGCTCTTTTTGTTTGGGATGAAAAAGGAAAAAGAATTATTAATATCCAGGTCTTAGAGCAGGATCTTTCAGGGATTAAGGGCCGAATTGACAAGCTTATTGACTCGACTGGATTGAAAGGCGTTAAGACGGCAATAAACGAAAAAGAAGGCAAAGTTGTTATTTCGGGGGCTATTCAAAAGAAAGAAAAGGAAACTTTTAATGCCCTATTACAACAGTTCAGCTCGAAAACATACCTTAATCTTGTAAAAGAGGCGGATATCCGTGACTTGATACAGATCGACATGTTAATTGTTTCTCTCAATTCTACATATGCTGAACAATTAGGCGTTCAATGGAATACAGGTGACGCAACAGGAGTTCGAAGTATTTACTCCGAGTCAAAGCCAAATGATGTCGGCGGGTCTATCCGCGATATGATACGAGTCGGCGAATTTTCCCGGGCTGTAAGTTTTTCTGCTAGGCTGGATGCCGTAATCGATGAAAGCAAAGGCAGGGTGATTTCTAAGCCGAAATTAGTCGTTAAAAACAAAGAATCGGCGAAGATCAATGTCGGGGGGGAATATCCGATCCAGACTACTACGGTCAGCGGAGATACCACGACGCAAAACGTCACTTTTAAAGAGTATGGTGTTACTCTTAATGTTCAGCCTGAAATAATTGATAACAGGATTGAATTAAAGCTGACTTCGGAACTTCGTGATTTAGGGGCGGTTGTGGATGGGGTTGATACGCCTTCTTTTACTACAACAACCGCGGAAACAAAAGTATATATTGAAGACCAGCAAACAATCGTTATCGCCGGCCTGATTAAGAAAGCTAATGCTATTGCCGTAAGCAGGCTCCCTATTTTAAGCAAAATACCTATTTTGGGTTATTTGTTCCGCCACAAGGCAATAACTCCACGCGACGATACCGAGATTATTATGACCTTGAAGCCTACCATACTATCAGATTATGATGACCGGCAATATCATAAAGATGACCCCTTTGTCACTGATATCCCGAAGGATAAAGCCTATTCCGCAAAAGGCGCGGTAGCCGAGGTTGCTCTTTCCGGGATACCATCAAGCATGATTGAGTACGTGAAAAATATCCAGCAAAAAATTGCCGCAAAAGCTCAATACCCTCCTGAGGCGGAAGAATACGGATGGGAGGGAACGGTCAAGATCGGGGTTTTGATAAATAGCGACGGAACTTTGGCTTATACCCTTGTCAATGAATCTTCCGGTTTCGATGTCTTCGATAATGACGCGATTGATACCGTAAAAGGTTTGGCCCCTTTTGACAATTTTCCCCAGGGAGTTGACCTTCAGGATTTGAACGTGGTCATTCCTATAGCCTACAATAAAGCGAAGTAAAGCAATATGAGCGCCAAAATAATTAGCATTTTCAGCAATAAAGGCGGGGTCGGTAAAACCTTTGCCGCTGTTAATCTTGCCGCTTCCTTAGCAGGGTTGGAAAAGAAAGTCCTTCTGCTGGATTTTGATCTAAACGGCGGGCAAGACATGTCAAGGATGCTTAATCTCTCCCCCCGCAATACTATCGCGGATATGGTAACGCATGTCAATGTCGAGGCTGACCACAATATTATTGCTGAATATTCTTCGAAGCACAGTTGCGGCGTTGATTTTTATCCGTCGATAGATAACACAACACAGCTCAAAAAGATAAACACTATAACTATTAAGCCCTTTCTTGCAAAAGCGAAAGAAGTGTATGATTATATTGTGATAGATACCGGAAAGGATTATAGCGATACAACTATCGCGCTTTTTGACTACTCCAACCTGATATTGCTTGTCGCGACCCCGGATATTTTATCCGTCGCCCAGATAAGGCGCTGCCTGGAATTGTTGCAGGGGCTGCAGTTCCCCTTAAAAATGATCAAGCTTATCTTAAACCGCTCGGAAAGCAGCGGCAGCGTTGCTTGGCAGGAAGTCCGCGCTGCTCTGGCCTGTGAAATATTCGGCCATATCCCATCCGACGGCAAGACGGTGGGAATTTCTCTTAACCGAGGGGTTCCCTGTATATTAGAGAACCCGAAAAGCAAGATAGCCTCCTCTTTCAACAAGATGGCCTCTTTGCTTATTAAAGACGATTTGTTTATCGAAGCGACTGAGGTGGCAAAGCTCCGAACCAAGACCAAGTACGAAGGAACGGATTATACAATGTTTTGGGAGCAGTTCGGGATATCCCAGCAGGTAGTAGGTACGCGCCGAGTGGATGGGACAATCGCCAAAGTAGAAGACGAGATAATACTCCTAAAAAAGAAGATTCATGAAAAACTGGTTGAAAGGCTTAACCAGGAAGGGATCACCGTCGAGGCTCTGAGCGACCCGCAGACCGTTAAGGCCGTCAAAAAGAAGGCTGAGGAGATCGTCGGGGATCTTCTGTTGGATGAGGCCGGAGGTAAATTAGCTTCGCATGAGGAACGCATTAAGCTGGTCAAGGAAGTTATCGATGAGGCCTTGGGGTTGGGCCCGCTGGAGGATTTTCTTGCCGACGGGGAAGTCACCGACATTATGGTCAACAGCCGCGATCAAATCTATATCGAAAAAGCGGGCAAGCTTATCCTGACCAATAAAAAATTTGTTTCCGAACAGAAGATGCGCTCTATTATCGACAGGATTATCGCCCCTTTAGGCCGGAGAATCGATGAATCGACCCCGATGGTGGACGCCCGCCTGCCGGATGGTTCGCGTTTTAACGCGATCATCCCGCCATTATCTTTGAACGGCCCGATGATAACAATAAGGAAGTTCGGCGAAGAAAGGCTTATGTTGGAAGACCTGATGACCCGTTACCACAGCATAAACCAGGAAATGGCGGATTTTTTGAGGGCGGCGGTCGCCTGTCGGAAAAACATTATTGTTTCAGGAGGAACAGGCTCTGGAAAAACCACCTTGCTCAATGTCATCTCCGAATTTATCCCCGAGGGAGAGCGAATAGTCACCATAGAAGATGCCGCGGAGTTACGCATAAAGAAATTGCATTGGGGCCGTTTAGAATCGCGGCCGAGGAATATAGAAGGAAGAGGAGAGGTGACGATAAGAGACCTTTTCACTAACACCCTTCGTATGCGCCCTGATAGGATAATCATCGGTGAATGCCGCGGGGCGGAGGTATTGGATATGCTTCAGGCGATGAATACCGGGCACGACGGATCTTTAACCACTTTGCACGCCAACTCAACGAGGGATGTCCTGACACGCTTGCACTCGATGATCCTCTTGAGCGGGATAGAACTTCCTGTAAGGGCAATAAATGAAATGATCGCCAGCGCCATAAACCTTATTGTGCACGTGAACCGTTTCTCGGACGGGACAAGAAAGTGCACCGCGATAAGCGAGGTTCGGGGCTTGACCAGTGATTTCCAGGTAGACCTGGCCGATATTTTCTCGTTCAAGCAGGAGGGAATCGACGAGAACGGTAAAGTCCTCGGTGATTACCGGCCTACCGGTTATTTCCCTAAGGCATACGAGGATTTTCTAACCCGCGGAATAAAATTCGACAAAAAAGCTTTTACGGTATCCGGATAAAGCTCTCAGCGCCTGCTTCTTCCCATGAAGATATTTAATCTTACTCGCCAAAAAACAATTGCTTCTCATGGAAAAACTGCTGATACCTTCTTTTCCCGGATGAAAGGCCTATTGGGGACAAAGCGAATAGGCCAAAATGAGGCTTTGATTATTACCCGATGTAAGTCGATCCATATGTTTTTTATGAGCTATTCCATTGATGCTATTTTTGTGGATGAGGGAAATGAGGTTGTCGGCCTGGTAAAAAACATTAAGCCCTGGCACTTAAGCCCGGTTTTTCTAAGAAGTTCTTTTGTGATCGAATCTTGCCCCGGGATAATTACTTTAACTCAAACAGCTTTAGGAGATAAAATAAAGCTTGAAGAGTAAATCGCCCATATGCCCGCACAATAGCCGTAAACCATTTGACCGCATATCCCTCTATGTTATAATCATTTGTAAAAAATGTCCAATCTAAGGATTGAAAGGGAAAGGGAAGATGGGGGTAGTACATAAGCTGAAGCAAGAGATCATAGATTTTATCCTTAATTACAAAAAAGAAAGGCCGAATACCAGCTGCCGCGAGCTGGCGTCAGTTGCAAGCGATAAATTCACGATTTCTCTTTCAAAGTCTTCGGTTAACAAAATATTAAAAGAATTCGAGTTAAGCAATTCTGTCGGCCGTCCTTTTAAAGATCTGCCTACCGGAAAGAAGTTTGCTATTCCGATGCCCACAAAAAAGAAACTTTACGACAATTTGATTAAATCAGGCTATATTTTAGCTGTTGAGGATACAAGCAGTTCGCAGATAGAAAACAAAGAAGTTGTCATGGGCAATCAAGGCCATGATAATAACAAGAATGCCGCTTCTTCCTCTATCTATCCTTCGGAAGAAAGAAATGATGAAGAAATTACCATAGCGGAAAAGCCGGAGGCACATGTTTTAAAGCCTGCGGGCGGGAATGATTCCTTGCCGCGGCTCGAAGGCAATAGCCCCTCAAGCGGCTTTCTCTGCCGTAATCTAGGATTGATAGTCCTGAAAAGTTTAGAATGGCATATTTTTCGCCGAAACTTTTTAGGCAGTTTATTCCGGAGTTTTTTAAAAGAGGAGTTGCCGAATAATTTTGACAATGCCTGCGAGGCTCTCTTTGCCCAAGAAACTTTGGGATTGGAAACCTTTCCCGATGAAATAGCCGACTCCCCTGACGCAATATGGCTTTTACATGGCCTGAAAAATGAAGAAGGGAGAAAAGCGGCAAGCGAGTGCTTTAAAAGCCTAGCGCATATCAGCGATATTAGCCTAATAGCGCTTACCTTAAAAAACGAAATCGATCTTGCCCTAACACAGGTCCAGGGCTTTAACCTTCAATTGGCAGATGGAACCGGGCTTTTAGTCGATGCTCAGACTGCTTCGATTTGGATGGGAACTATCCCGTCAAGCGGCTGGAACGTTATGGAAAAGGCCTTTTCTTATGCGGCAGAATCATTGGCTAGCAATAATTCTCCTTTGATCCTTTGCCGTTCTCCGGAGAAAATGAGTTTGCTTTATGAATTCATAGGCGCATGTGAAAACCTCAACAATACTTATATAAAGTCTGTGACGTCCTTAGGCGTTAAAGGGGATATTTTAGCTGATATAGCTGAAATATTGCCTTTGCGCCGAAAGTTTATAGTTGGGCTGTGTCCGGAAGCTCCTATCTTTGACGCTTGTACGAAGGCCGCTAAATGGATACCAAAGATATCGCATCAGATATCTTTTCTAGAGAAAGAAATTTTCTACAATCAAACCAAGACGGAGGCGATTGCCGGTTATTTAAGCGGATTTACTTATCCTTATAGGGTTTTGGCAATATGGGGAAAGAAAGACGGAGAAATCATAACAGCTCTTCTAACCAATGATTTTATCTCCAGCCCGGAAGAGATAATTGAGGCCTATGCTAGCCGGTGGCCTGATTTTGATAAGAATTTTTACGGCCAATATTTCTCAATTCCTGGAACAAAGTGCTCGTTTTCCGAAGAAAAGGTTTCCTATGAATCATTAACTGAAGTTAACAATATCTGGGACATATTCACTCTTTATCGAATAGTCCTAGAGGGATTTATCAGCAACATTACGGGAATTGACAACAGGTGTGATATAAATAAGTTTTTCACAGAGGTTTATAAAATGCCCGGATATCTCTTCCATTCAGCAGACTTTTTATCGGCAGAATTCCTCTTGCCGGAAGATTTCGAGTTCAATAAGGAAATTATTGATATAATCACATTCTTAAACAACTCTAATATTCGAGACCTTGAATCACGTAAGGTATTGTCTAAGATAAGCTTGCAATAAAATAGTGATTATTTTCAAGGCCATAAATATTCTCTTTAACCTTCTTGACACCAAATCCATTTATACTATATACTTAGAGTGTATAAAACCATAATCTAAAAAGTTAACTTCATTCTTTTAGCCACGGGAGAGAATGTTAATGATTTTTGTCTTCAATTTATTACTAAGCCATTTAAGAAGCGTTGGATATTTAAACGTGAACACTGCCTCCAATTATTTTGGAGGCTTTTCTTTGACAACTTGTTAATTACGCCTTACAGGGCGTTTAACTCCTCGAAAGGAACGTATAGAAAGTTTATTTTCCTTGATGAGGGACCGGTTAAGTGCCGGTATATAGCCCCAACTGAATTTATCTTCCGCAAAGGGGATTGGGCAGGGTGATCTGATGCAGTACGAAAGGTAACCGCGATGAGGGTGTTAAAGCAAATGAAGTATAACGCAAAAGGCCAAAACCTAATAGAATATGCCTTAGTCGCGGCACTTGTTTCCGCAGCTGTAGTCGCTATGAGTACCTACGTATTTAGGGCCACACAGGCCACGCAACAGAAAATCCATAAAGAATTCAGGAAATTTAATAAATAGGTGATAGCTTTATTTCAGCTTATCAATTACCTTATGTACATTTAAGGAGGAAAAGAATGTTTAAAAGGAAAACAAATTATAATCCAACAAAAAGAAAAGGGCAAAGCACTGTTGAGTACATAATCTTGGTTGCCGCTATATTGGCCGTTATCCTGTTCTTTTTAAGGCCGAATGGGCCTTTCTCAAATGCCTTTAACACGACTTTAGGCGACGGAGCAAAGGGAATGACCAATATGTCCGGGAAAATTGCCGGATCTCATCAATCGTAAAAGTACTTAATAGTAGTTTAATTAAGGTTTTAAAATCGAGGAGGTTAATAAATGTTAAGGAAATTAATTAAAAACAAAAAGGCGCAAAATACCGCGGAATACGCGATACTTATTTCGCTTGTTGTTGCCGGTATAATCGCTATGCAGACTTACGCGCAAAGAGCCCTTCAGGCCAGAGTCAGAGACGCATCGAGCCTGATGACATCAACGAAAGGCCCCGCGGGTTTTCAGATGAACACAACTGTTCAATATGAACCTTATTATTTAAGTTCTCAATATAACATATCAGACGACAATACAAAGACCGAAAGGCAAGACGGTGACACGATTGCCTTCGACGATAATTCGGTTCGTGTTAGAGCAGAGGGCGGTTCGCAAACATCAAGTTACAACGCGGATGCTTTCGGCGAGGCATTTTAGTTGAAAAGAAGTCATTTAAGTTAAATGTTTAACATTA
>JADFZM010000042.1 GCA_015232535.1 Candidatus Omnitrophota bacterium | reverse complement strand
CGTCCTTCGGACTCAGAATGACGACTTTGTTAATTAGGTACGCGTCCCCGGAATTCGGAATTCGTGAATTATTTAATGTTTGCATTGAGGACAAAAAGATAGTATACATTAAGTCTTTGCGGTGATTAAACAAGATCAATATTTATATAAAGGACGTTTAATATGATTTCTGTCAATGATGTTTCTTTGCAATACGGGCAGCGAAAGCTTTTTTCCAAAGTTAATATTTCGTTTTCTTCCGGGAATTGTTACGGGCTTATCGGGGCTAATGGTTCGGGCAAATCAACTTTCTTAAAAATACTTTCCGGCGAGATTGAAACGACAACCGGCGAGGTTGTTGTTGTCGAGGGGAAACGGATCTCGGTTTTAAAGCAAAATCATTTTGCCTTTGATGAATTCTCGGTGCTTACGACGGTTATTATAGGGCATAAAAGGCTTTATGAAATCATGTGCCAAAAAGAAGAGCTTTACGCTAAGGCCGATTTTTCGGATGCCGACGGGATGCTTATTGCCGACCTGGATCATGAGTTTTTAGCGCTCGACGGGTGGAACGCCGAGTCTGAAGCTAAAAAGCTTTTGCGCGATGTCGGCATTAGCGAAGAACAATGCTCGTTACCCATGAAACAGCTTGAGGCCGGGCAAAAAGTTCGCGTGCTCTTGGTCCAAGCTTTATTCGGTAATCCTGATATATTGCTTTTAGACGAGCCGACCAACCATTTGGATGTCGAAACTAGCATGTGGCTCGAGGAGTTCTTATGCGATTTTGAAAATACGACAATTGTAGTTTCGCACGATAGGCACTTTTTAGATAAAGTTTGTACCCACATTGCCGATATTGATTATGGCAAGATCCAGCTGTATCCGGGCAACTATACTTTTTGGCAGGAGTCGAGCCAGCTTGTTTTGCGCCAGCGCAGTGAAGCCAATAGGAAAATTGAAGACAAAAGGAAAGAGTTGCAGGATTTTATCGCGCGTTTTAGCGCCAATGCCTCTAAGTCAAGGCAGGCAACCAGCCGCAAAAAGATTTTGGAGAAACTTACGATCGAGGAAATTCGCCCCTCCTCAAGAAAATACCCCTATCTGGGTTTTGAGCAGGAGCGCGAGGCAGGAAACGACATTTTGCATATTAAAAACTTGTCTAAATCAATTGACGGAAAACTTATGTTTGAAGATCTTGATATTATAATCGAAAAAGGTGATAAGGTTGCTTTCGTGGGGCCGAACGATTTGGTAAAGACTGTTTTATTCCAAGTTTTGATGGAAGAGCTGAGCGCGGATAGCGGTAGTTTCAAGTGGGGATTTTCGACCCGCTGTGCCTATTACCCCAAAGACAATGTTAAATATTTCAGTAAAGATCTTAACCTTATTGATTGGCTTCGCCAGTATTCGAGCGATACCGATGAAAACTTTGTCCGCGGATTTTTGGGGCGGGTACTTTTCTCCGGCGAAGAAAGTTTTAAGCCCGTTGGTGTCTTATCCGGAGGGGAAAAGGTCAGGTGCATGCTCGCGCGGATGATGCTTATGCGGGGCAATGTTTTAATTTTAGACGAACCGACCAACCATTTAGACCTGGAATCGATCACGGCTTTAAACCGCGGATTAGAAAGATTTAACGGAACAGTTTTGTTTTCATCTCATGACCATACTTTGGTCCAAACGGTTGCTAACCGTATTATCGAAATTACGCCCAAGGGTTATGTTGATTTAGCGGGTACGACTTTTGACGAATACTTGACCAATGATAACTTGAAAGAACGTTTAAGGCAATTGTATGTTAGCGATGTTTGATGTAAAGGAAATTAGCCTGATGAAGAAAATACCAAGGAAGTATCAGCCGAAAGGTTTTGAAATTATATATGAAGACCGCGATATTATCGTCGGGAATAAGGCGGAAGGATTTTTAACGGTCGCGGCTTTATGGAATAAAGAAAATACCGTTCATTCGGCCTTAAATCAGTATGTGCGTAAAGGCAATTCTAAGTCGCGTCTTTGCGTTTATGTCGTTCATCGTTTGGACCAGGATACTACGGGCGTAATGATCTTTGCAAAGACACAACAAGCGCAAATGTTTTTAAAAGACAATTGGAAAAGCACGAACAAAATTTATTTAGGGGTTGTCCACGGCCGACTCGCGCAAAAATCCGGCACGATTTCCAGCTATCTAGCCGAAGACGAGGATTACGTGGTACATTCGGTTTCTGATGACGCAAAAGGAAAGTTGTCGCATACCGCCTATACAGTGCTTGAGGAGGCAGAAAAATTCAGTTTATTAAAAATTGATCTTTTAACCGGACGAAAGAATCAAATTCGGGTTCATTTTTCTGATGCCGGGCATCCGGTAGTCGGGGATGCTAAATATGGCAAGAGCAATACCCGGTATCCTCACTTAGCTTTGCATGCTCAGTCAATTTCTTTGACCCACCCTTTTAGCCGCCAGCGAATGACCTTTGAAGCGCCTGTTCCCAAGTATTTTAACGAGTTAATGGGAAACAAGATCGGCAGAAGCGGCGCTATTAAGAAGTGTTTAGATCTAGGTTAAGCGTATTGTCCGGCGGCGTATCCGCTGCTCCAGGCCCATTGAAGGTTGTATCCTCCTAATTGCCCGGTAACATCCAATATTTCGCCGATAAAATACAGCCCCGGGACTGTTTTTACCTCCATTGTCTTTGAGGAAAGTTCGCTCGTATCAACACCACCGACGGTGATTTCTGCCTTGGCATAGCCTTCTGAATTTTCGAAAACGACTTCCCAATCGCTCAATAAATGCGCGATATTCTTAAATTCATTTAAAGAATATTGGTTGAGCGGCTTATTTATCAGAAAATGCGAACACAGTGTTTCGCAAAGGCGGGCAGGAATAAAATTTATGAGAAAGTTCTTTAGGGTGAAATTTTTATGTTGATTATCCTTGAGGGCCGCGAATATATTAACGTCGGGGATAAGATTGATTCGAACGCGCATTTTAGGCTGCCAGTAGGAAGAGATTTGTAGAATCGCCGGGCCGCTTAATCCTTTATGGGTAAATAAAATATTTTCACGGAAGCGGATGTCTTCAAGGCTTACAATTGCATCCAAGGAAACCCCGGCAAGGCTTTTAAATATGCTTAAATCTTTTTTGCTAAAAGTCAGGGGGACTAAACCCGGATGGCAATTATGGATTTTAATGCCAAATTGACGGGCTATTCTATAGCCGAAATCCGTAGCCCCTAATCGGGGAAAGGATAGCCCGCCGGTTGCAATCACAAGGCTTTTTGAACGGAATTCACCTCGGGAAGTGGTAATGCGAAAAATATTATTTTTAGCGATATTAATTAGTTTTGTGCTTGGGGCAAAGCGGACTTTATAACGGATGCATTCTGTTTTTAGTGCTTCAACTACTGCTTGAGAGCTTTTATCGCAGAAAAGCTGACCCCGCTTCTTTTCACTATAAGCAATTTTGTATTTCTTTAACAATGCACAAAAATCGTGCGGGGTGTAATTGGCCAATGCTGATTTAGCGAAATGAGGATTATGGGAGATATAATTCTCGGAGTTATTATGAATATTGGCGAAATTACAACGGCCGCCGCCTGAAACGGAAATCTTTTTGGCTGGCCGATCGTTATGGTCTAGAATGAGCACCGAACGGCCGCGTTTACCGGCTTCGATTGCACATATCAATCCTGAGGCGCCCGCCCCGATTATAATTACGTCATTATCCGCTGTTTTCATTTCGCTTGGCCCATTAAGGTTATTTCTTCTCTGTCATGATATAGCTGCCGGATATATAAAGCTTGGCAAAACGGAAGGAGCCCGTCACGGCTGTTGTTGATTTTATTTAATAAAACGATAGGATCGTTTCTTCCGACTTTAATATTAGCGATAAAGTTACGGCACCATTTTTGGCTTAACCATTTATGCAAGAGATTAAAAATTATATCGGGCTTTTCTAGGATATCACAGAATAACCAGTCAACCGGTTTAGAGGAGTCATATGTATATTTAAGCGCGTCAACTTTAAGATGAGACATATTGGAGTGTAACTTGACCGGGCTTTTAAGCGGCCCATTATCAATGGCAATGACGATTGCGCCGCGTTTAAGCGCGCTATAGCTCCATCCGCCGGGAGCAGCTCCCAAGTCGATAACTTTCTCATTTCTTCTGGGCTCATTCCCGAATATTTTAAAGGCTTCTTCTAATTTGAGGTAGGAGCGCGAAGGGGCTTTAGGGTCCATTTGCATCCGTTGCTGCCCTGCGGAAAGAGCTTTGAAAGAAACAAAGGCCTGATTAAAGTCTATGAAATGAACAAAAAATCCTTCGACAAAGCTTGAGTTATAAGGAATTCCTTCCCGGGCAAGCTTTGCCACGCGAGATATCTTTTTCTGTAACTTGTTTAACCATGATTTCTCGGCAGATTTTGCGCGATGGATTAACTGTTCATTGCCCGAAGAGGAGAAGAGGAAGGCCCAGGGGTCAGCAATACGCTTTGAGCCAAGATTCGTTAAAAAAAGATTAACAAGTTGATCGGCTAAACTATTAACGGACGCGGCAGAGACGGCGATAGGAGTTTCTCTGATACTATGTGCAAAACACGGAATGGTTAGTTGTGTCCTATGCTCTTTGAATAATGTTTTATTTTCAAGTTGCGCGAGAATCCATCCCCGGCCTTTTGTCTGAGGCGTGAAATTATAGGAGGCGATTTCACGCGCAAGTATTTTTTCATAGTCAGTCTTGCAAGTTATTAAGATTTGCGCGGTCATTGGTTCCTCTTTAACGAGAAGGCCTTTTTTTAACTAGGAGGTTCAGATGCGTTGAGCCCTCTTTTTCAGATATTGTTAAACTTTGTAAAATAAGTTTATCATAAAAAATAAATAGTTTTATTAATTAGTTATTTTGGGGAATGATGCTAAGAAAGTTTAGGTAGTAAGATCTATTGACAATAAGTATTTCCCTCGATAGCGCGGGGTGCTCTTTTTTGTTCTCAATCGATTTTCTTGTCATTTCATTTAAATTTGCTAAAATAATATATTATTACAGTTTGATTATTACGAGGAAAGAAAGTTAAGGGCATAATATAGTTAAAGTTAAGAAAACAAAACCTAGTAAAAAACAAAACTTGATTGACGGATGGGATGCAGCCTTTGATTCGATCGAAGACCTCATCTCAATTCATGACAACAATTTCTGCATTCTAAAAGTCAATAAGGCCTTCTCAAAATCTGTCGGGATCCCTCCGGGTAAATTAATCGGACGAAAGTGTTATGAAGTGATGCATGCGGCAAATGGGCCGCGGTTGAGTTGCTGTCATAAACTCGCCATTGAAGGAAAAGAATCTAAGACCGAAGAAAATTTTGAACCGCTTTTGAAGAAATTCTTCCAGGTTTCCTGTTCCCCTATTTTCGATAACAACAAAAAAATTATTGGCACTGTTCACATTGCCAGGGATATTACTGGCCTTAAACGCGCAGAAGAGCGTTTGCGTCAGCACTCAAACGAGATTGAAGAACAACTCAAAGTTATAGCTGAAAACGCCCCGGTTTTCCTTCTGCAGCTCAACCGCCAAGGACACATTGATTATATCAATCATGCTTTCCCCCAGTTCGAATCAGATGAGATTTTGGGCAAGCCTTTCGTGAATTTCATTTCTCCGGAATTTCGTCCATTATTTTTGAATATGCTTAAGGAAGTTAATGGGGAGAAAAAATTTATCGAAAACGAGTTACAATTCGCAGGCAATCACAACGAGCCCCCGTGGTACCGAATAAAATTATCGCCGATTTATCGAAAACGGACGCTCGATAGATTTTTGGTTATCTGTACGGATATTAGCGAGATTAAGGGCAAAGAATTTGAAATAGAAAAACAACGCCAAGAGATCATTCATGCGCACCGAGTTTTGGCTCTCAATGAATTTGCATCTTCCTTGGCACATGAAATCAATCAGCCCCTTACCGCCATACTGTCTAACGCCCAAGCGGCGCAGCGGATTCTTTCCCAAACCGATCCTAGTTTAATGGAATTCAAGGAGATTGTAGCTGATATTGTGTTGGCTACTAATCGTGCGGCTGAGGTGATACACCGCTTGCGGAAACTCATAAAGAAAGGGGAAGTTGAATTCATAAAACTTGATATCAATATGCTTGTCAACGATACCGTTCTACTGTTAAGTAGTAATGCCCTGATAAAAAATAAATTTTTAAAGACGGAATTAACTCCCGGCCTTCCAGCGATAATTGGCGACCGCATTCAGCTTCAGCAAGTTTTATTAAATCTCATCATGAATGGGTTGGATGCGATGGTCGATGCTGGCCCTGAGGCCAAGGATCTAGTCATTCGGACAAGCCTCAAGGATCCAAAAACAGTAGTGGTGGCTGTTGAGGATTCCGGTCATGGTTTCCCAAAGAGTAGTCTGGGGAAGCCTTTCGATCATTTCTTTACAACAAAGACTCAAGGGATGGGATTGGGGCTTCCGATAAGTTTTTCGATCGTTCAAGCGCATGGGGGACAATTGATTGTAAAAAATAAACCTGCTGGTGGCGCAACCGTATATTTCTCTTTGCCGGTTTCAAAGGATGATTAATATGAGTAAGAATTTGCCCTTTGTTTATATTGTTGACGATGAGGAATCGGTATTCAAGGCCGTTACCCGGATAATCAAGTCAGCCGGCTATGCAGTTGAGACTTTTAATTCCGCAAATTCCTTTTTGTCCTTACAAGATATCAAACACCCGTCGTGTCTTGTGCTTGATATACGCATGCCCGGAATCAGCGGCCTGGCTCTGCAAGAAACATTGCAAAATAAAGGAATTTTTATCCCGATTATTTTTATTACGGGGCACGGGGATATCCCTATGACGGTAAAAGCGATGAAGGCCGGGGCCATTGATTTTCTCCCGAAACCTTTCGACCAGAAAACTCTTTTAGACCTTATCCGTGTTGCCCTGACCAAGGACAAACTAGATCAGAAGAGGCTCAACGAGAAGGCTAAAATTCAAGAACTTATTAGCGTTCTTAGCCCGCGGGAATTGCAAGTCATGAAATTGGTCATTAAGGGCATGCTGAATAAACAAATTGCCCAAGAACTCAAGCTTTCCATTAAAACAGTAAAAATTCACCGGGGACATCTCACCCAAAAACTTCAAGTCAAATCCGTCGCTGAGTTGGTCCGCTTGGGGCAACTTGCCAACCTAAAATCCTCTGTATAATTCATCAATAGAAAGTACGCCTTTAGTCCTATGAGACCAAGGTCTTATTGACCTTCCTGCTTTATCTCCTATAATCAATTCGCTTAACCGGTAGAAATTTTTAATAGGTCCAAGCAGAAGCTGAGTCCTTAAAGTGGAAAAACAAAAAAAACAAGTTTTTGTTGTCGATGATGACGATTTGGTCCGAAATGCCCTTAAAAGGCTATTGAACGGACATGGATTGCACGTCAGAACTTTTGCATCTGCGGAAGAGTTTTTTAGCGCTATACCCGCCAAGGAACCAGGATATCTTATTTTAGATATTCATATGCCGGGATTAAATGGGCTTGATGCGCTGCAAAGGGTGATTAACGCAGGCTCAAAACACCCGGTAATCATCATAACCGGTGATAAAAATGATTTGATGGAAGAGCATAGCATAAAAACCGGGGCAATCGGATTCTTGCGAAAACCATTTAGTGAAGAAAAACTATTGGCGTTGTTAGGTGAGGATACTAATAGCGATGGAGACGCAATCCCTTGAAAATATTTTCCAAAAAAATAATCTGAGCTAAAGGAGGTAATGGTCAGGAGCCTTTTAAGGCACAGTTAAATAAATTCAGGTCATAATTCTTCAAAATCGGCGAATATCGTTCGCTGATCAAGCTTAAAAGAAAAGGAGTGGAGTCATGAAAAAGTATGTGTTATTTTTTGGTGTGTTTATTATTCTGGCAAGCCAGGTTTTTGCTTACAATGTCCCTCAGGACAGCTCCAGAGCAAAGTATTTTTACGTGTTCGGTCCAGATTCAGACAAGCAGTTTGGGGCTGGAGACGCTCAAGTCATGGAGATTTTCATCGATGTGCCTCAAGATACAAAATCTGATTTAATGCTTGCCGTTTATGATCCGGATACCGGTGGATTCAGGGATCTCAGGGTTGGCTTTGAGAAAAGTTGGGATACCGTGACCAATTTTGCGGTTTACGGCGAGAATGACAAAAAGCTGGATGACCAAACTTTCAGCGAAGGCGAATATGACAAAAAATACTACCAGTTTGGGCCTTACGCGAAAGACAAAGGCGCAAAAGTGGGCAATGTTTACCGATTCAAATTGGTTGCCAAAGCGACCGAGGGAAGTAACCAGAATCTTTTCTCTTTAAAGGTATCACCGGACAGCAGTGAGGTCTTCGCTTATAAAGTGAATTTCCGATTACTGGAATCCCAAGGAGCAAAAATGACATTCTACCCTGAGGTTCTAGCCGGAGTAAAAGAAATATCGGTGGAAAACTATGATTTAGACACAGACTTGGATGGCGGAAAGGCCGAGCTTTTTATCCCGTCGATCAACACCCGATATTCTATTACAGGTTCGGTCAGCGACGAATGGGCTCAAACTTCAATCCCTTTACAACTCAGTCAAACCGAGCGCCTCGAGTATATTATTACGAAAGGAACACAGCAGTATGCCAACGCGGAAATACGTGTCATGGATGATAAAGGTGGCCCGCTCCCGATTTATTTTAGGAGAGAAACGCCGCACATGGATGTCGTAGCCCCTTTAAAAGATAAGGTCGTCCTTGGACAATGTAATACCTATACGTTTGACGCCACAGACTCATATGATCCCAACAACGATGAGATCTCTTTTCTTTGGGACCTCGGTGATGGGGCTACGAGTGAAAAACCGGTAGTCACCCACACCTATCAAAAAGGCGGGGATTATACGGTTACCTTAAGCGTTAAGGATACATCGGGTATGAAGTGTGATACTTCGGTCGTTACCCAAAACGTCAAAGTGAATACAGCTCCGGAGGCGATCTTTACTGTTCCGGAAAATGTCTGCTTGGGGAGTGATATTGCGCTTGATGCGAGCGCTTCAAAAGACAATACCCCTGAAACGCTGAGTTATAGATGGGATCTGGGTGACGGATCGGCTGCGGAAGGCAAGACCATCAATAAATCTTATCTCAAAGGTGGGAGATACAACATTAAACTCCTCGTTGACGATAATACAAAAACAGCGTGCAGTGTTTCTGAATTAAAGAGAAGCATTGCCGTCAACACAGCGCCTTCACTCAATGATCTGAAGGATGTCAGCCAGTGTCTGAATCTCAACGAAGACTATAAGGTCGACTTAGTCGCCGAGGCCATGGATGCTGATAAAGATGCACTTTCCTATAGCTGGGATTTCGGGGACGGTGAAACCGGCACCGGGAAGAGAGTATCCCATGTTTACAAAAGAGGCGGAGACTATACGGCCAAGCTGACCGTTTCTGATGGAAGTGGCCTGAGCTGTTCACAGGTTACAAAAACAGCAAAAATTGTTTTGCATAAATCACCGATCGCTAGTGCCGGTCCTAATGTTGATTCCTGCGTGGGTACGGAAGTTCCCTTTAACGGAACAGCTTCAATGGCCGAAAATACCAGTGCGCTTAGCTATACTTGGGATTTCGGTGACGGAAGCCCGAAGCAGCAAGGTGCGCAGTTGTCTCATGTGTATAAAAAGGGTGGTCAGTATTTGGTGACTTTAACCACGGATGACGGCAGTGGCTCAACGTGTTCAACCGCCTCTGATACGACAATGGTTCAGGTCAACACGGAACCCAATGCCTTATTGGAGAAGGTCCCGGCAGCCTGTGCGGGTAAACAAGTAGACCTGGATGCCTCCGCTTCCAATGATCTGGATAATGATTCATTGAATTATATCTGGGATTTTGGCGACGGGACTATTGTTGAGGGAGGATCAAAGGCAAGCCATTCTTATACCAAAGGCGGGAGATACCCGGTTATGGTGACCGTGGATGATGGTCATATTGCCACATGCGGCTCTTCTTGCGCGCGTGATTCTGCCGTCATGGATGTCGTCGTCAATACTCCTCCGATAGCAGATGCTGGGCCAAACCTGGTTTGCTGTGTGGGTATGGAAAACAGCTTCGATGGAACCTTTTCTGTAGATCCTGATGGAGATAATCTGAACTACGTCTGGGATTTCGGTGACGGAACCACGGGTAAAGGAGTTAAGACCAAGCACGTCTATAATAAATCAGGCTCCTACACCGTGACATTAACGGTTGATGATGGATCTGGGGGGACTTGTAACGTTTCCAAAGACACTTTCCAAGTAACAGTCAATGAGAAACCAGTGCCTAAAATCAAAATAAAGTAATCATCATTGTTTGATATGGGGAGCCCTTCGAATTGTTTTTTTGGGGGGGTCCCCTATCAGCTTTAGACTCAAAGGAACTTAAGAAATGGATATTAAGAGAAACTTTTATTTGCCGATTTGCGTTTTCATAGCCGTCTTTTTATTGTCTTCTTGCTGCATAAGGCCGGTGTGTAAAATTACGCCGAAGAAAGTAGGCGGGGATCCGAATAATTTGATGGTTTATAAAAATTTCTCCGAAGTGAAGATTCCGATCGATTCATTGCAAGAGGCCGATTATTTGGGAGTTAACGCCGTAGAAAAAGATATCATCACTCTATCGCAGGTCAAAGCGGACGTGATTATTCTCGAAGTGTTTAATTTTTATTGCCCATTATGTCAAAAGGAAGCTCCAAATGTCAACACCCTTTACGAGCTAATTCAGCAATCAGATTTATCGGGAAAGATTAAGATCATCGGCGTTGGGATGTCTAATTCGGAATATGAGGTCGGTCTTTTTAAGGAAAAGTATGTTATTCCCTTTCCGCTTTTAGCGGATCCCAATAATGGTTTTTACCGGATCATCGGCAGAGTGGAATCACCGTATTTTGCAGTTCTCAAGAACGATGGCAATGGAAATTTTGAAAGAATTCATGGAGTCGAGAGAAATTTGCCCGAGCCCAAGGATTTTCTTGCGACAGTGCTTACGGTCTCAGGTTTAAAATAGGAAGGCAAAGATGAAAAAGAAATTTATTTTTTTATCGTTCTTAATGTTGTGGATTATATCTTTTTATTTGTCATCGGGGTCCGCCGAGATGAAGGATAGCATCTATAACCCCGGGTTACTCAAGCCGGTGGACAGCACTCTGAGAGTGCGCGTAGGCAAGGCCGCGCCTGACTTTACGCTTCCGAGTGTAGCCGGTGAAAAGATCACATTGAGTGAGTATAGAGGAAAGAAAAATGTGGTTATTTCCTTCGTGCCGGCGGCATGGACTCCTGTTTGTTCCGATCAATGGCCCGGATACAACATCGCTAAAAAGGTTTTTGATGATCAGGATGCCTTACTTCTGGGGATAACCGTTGATAACATTCCAACTTTGTATTCCTGGACGAAACAAATGGGACAGTTGTGGTTCCCGGTTCTTTCGGACTTTTGGCCTCATGGCCAAGTCGCGAAGAAGTTTGGAGTGCTGCGTTCAGACGGGACAACTGAACGGGCCATTTTTGTTATTGATAAAAATGGCGTCATCCGTTATATCGATGTCCATGATATCAACGAAAGACCAAATCTGGAGTTATTAGCAAAAGAGCTGGGTATATTAAATAAAACATCACAGTAAAAAGCTGTATAAAAAAGGAGGCCAAAAATGAGCATGGTCAAAGAATTTAAGGATTTTGCCATGAAAGGCAATGTGGTTGACATGGCAGTCGGGATCATTATCGGAGGGGCTTTTGGTAAAATTGTTTCTTCCGTCGTAAATGATGTCATCATGCCGCCCCATAGGCCTATTAATGGGTGGAGTCAATTTCACTGATTTGAAATTAACAATTAAAGCGGCTCAATTAGACACAGCGACAGGAAAAATGCTTGATGCTGTAGCGATAAACTATGGACAATTCTTGCAAACAACCGTGGATTTTCTTATTGTCGCGTTCGCGATTTTTATGATGATCAAAGCACTGAATTCTTTAAAAAAGAAGGAAGCCGCAGAGCCATCGGCACCTCCTGTCCCCACTAAGCAAGAACTATTGTTAACAGAAATTCGGGATGCTTTAAGGATGAAAAAATAGGTTTATGGGCGCGTTTTTGGAACAGCAAAAAGTTCGATGCAAGGAGTGTATCATGCGAAAAATACTTTTAACGGGATCCATCTTACTATTGTTGCCGGCCGTTAGTTATGCTCAAATGGAATGGCTTAAAAAGCAAGTCGATTCATTAAAAGGCATAGCGACTCAATCTGTCACAACCGCAAAATTGAGCGATACCCAAATCGGTGCCGGCCTTAAAGAGGCGCTCAAGGTCGGCCTTGAAAACGCCATAAAATCAACGGGCAAAACCGGCGGGTTTTTTGATAACCCGGCTATCAAGATTATGCTGCCAGAAAAAGTCAGGGCCATTGAACCCGTCCTCAAGAAAATCGGGTTGAACAAACAGGTGGATGAATTTGTCTTAAGTATGAACAGCGCTGCCGAAAGCGCCACACCGTTGGCCACGGATGTTTTTGCTGCGGCCCTTACAGACATGTCTATCGATGACGCCAAAAAGATTTTGGCAGGCGGGAATAATGCCGCAACGACATACTTCATGGATAAGACCAAGGACAAGCTTATCGCAGCTTTCCAGCCGATTGTCCGGAAGACTTTGGATAAATATGAGATCAGCCAAAAGTATAATCAGCTTACAAGCAGTTACAAAAAAATCCCTTTTGCCAAAAGCCTGCCGAGTGTCGATGCCAATCAGTATGTGACCACGAAGACGATTGATGGGCTGTTTACTGTTTTAGGCGAGGAGGAGGCCAAGATCCGAACTGATCCGGCTGCCAGGGTCACCAGCCTTTTGAAAAAAGTTTTTAAATAAATCCCGATTTGGAATCGAGAATAATAAAAGTAGTTAGTCCTGAGGGGTTTATTTTCGCCCAAATTAGACGGAAAGTATAATAATTAACATTAAAGAAATAAAACTCTTTATTAGAATTAAGAAAATCTATAAAAACACATTGTTTCAATTGTTACTTCTTTTTTATCCTTTTCTTTCCCCTGGCGACACATCGTTAGCTGAACCTTTAACAATATATCCCCAAACAATCGCAGTACTTCAGGAAAGCTGCAATGGCGAAATGATGGGTTAACGTACATATTTCGCCTAGGCCGAAAAGGCACAAGCAGAAGAATATCCCGGTATCGCCAGTCTTTTTGCTTCCTTGGCTAGTTCCGAACAAGTTCATGCAAGAAATTTTAAGAAAGCTGCAGCTAAGTTATGGGCTAAATTGAAAGAACCGCCGGATTTTGCCTTAGATGTTTACAGCACAAAAATTAATTTCAAAACGCAGTCAATTTGGCAATAAACGGGATTGAGCATTCATATCCCAGAGTCCTTGAAAGAATGAAAGCGGAGGATTGCAAGGAAGCCATGCAGTATGTTGTCTTTGCGTGGGAGGCAGAGAAGCAGCTCAGGGCTCTGATAGAGAAAATTCAAACGAATATTAGTTATTTTTTCGGACTCATTGCCCAGAAAATCGAATCAAACCAAAATAAATATTATGTGTGCCAAGTATATGGTGCGACGCAAATAGAGGGTCCGCAATACTGCAATGTGTAATGACCCCCATTAGTCAGGGGGAAATTAAGTTAGAACGGTGACTTTGTTAATAAAGTTTTCATAGCATTGTTTTGGCGTCATTTTTTTCAGGCTCTGAAGAGGGAAGTCAGTATTGTAGTCATGAATCCATTTGCCCAGGGCGACTTCAAAGTCAAACGGGCTATCCCAATAGTAGCACCAGACAATGCTTTTTTTGATAGTGCCAATATACCGGGTCAGGCGCAAACAAGGGCTTTTTTTTTGAATTGGCGGTTATTGACTGGCTCAAATTTCGAATACTATAAGACAATTGATTGTAAGTATAGTACAATCAATGACTTAAATCACTTAGTTCTTCCCTTAATTTCTTCAATTTTCTAAGAGTCGAGTTCATATCTTTAATATTTCTAAGTATTCTTAACCCAAATTTAGACAATTTGTTGAAACAGTTAATTTTGAAAGTAGATTGTAATAATAAGTGCGACAAAGTCAAGCTCTCAATTCCGGTTAAATTG
>JADFZM010000041.1 GCA_015232535.1 Candidatus Omnitrophota bacterium | reverse complement strand
CAAAATAATATAAAACCACAACCGAGCAAAGCAAGCAGACAAGAAAGATATTCCTATATTTATGGAAAGTTTTCAACAGAGTCTGTGTCATGTTATTCTTAATCAAAAGTTGAAATTATTCATCGTTAACTATTTTTTGAATATGAAATGCGCTGCCACCTGTAAAAATGAGTTTTTTGTTGCTGATATAACTGCAGCATATAGAAACAACGGAACAGACGCACTGCGCTAATACCGGATGCAAATTAAAAATACTGACTAACACATACATTAGGACAAAGACGAATACAATCATCCCGCCGTAAACCGCATAATAGCGCAGATACTCCCGGACATAATTACCTCTCGACTTGAAAACAAAAATTTTATAGCAGAAATACGCGTTGGTGACAGCAAGAATATTCGCAGGTATCATCAATATCAGATAGTGAACTCGATCGTGCAGCAGCGCATACAAAAGAGCATATACCCCTATCCCAAAAAGCGTATTCCAACCGCCAACGATCAAATAACGCGCCACGCGGTAAAACTCTTCATTATGATTTCTGTCTTTTTCCATACTAATCAGAATTGTTTATCCCTATTCTATCCCTGGAATGGTTTCTTTATCCTTCTTCCATGCGAGGATCCTAATCAACGGCTGAACTCCTGTTAAACGCACATATAACCACTGCAATGGATACAAAATAATCCCAAGAATAAACAATGGAAAATATCTCTTCCCTGCAAATAAATGCCCCGTTCGTGCCTGCAATAATCGTCCCATAATGGGGATATCTATAGACTGAATTTTAAAGGAGAAACCCGTCTCTAACAATAAATCGCGTAATGATTCTGAAGAAAAAAAACAGTAATGATAAGGAAGATTGGATTGAAACAATTCCTGGAAATAACGCATAGTGAAATGGTGCAGCGCCGGATATAAACTCGGAACCTCAATAAACAAAGTTCCCCCTGCGGATAACAAATCCCACATTCGTATTAGAAATGCCCTTGGGTTAGGGGTATGTTCCAGGATATGGCGCAGATGTATGCAGTCAAATTTCTGTCCACATTTTTCCAATGCTTTATGAGAAAGGTATGTTATTTGCGGATTTTTCGATAAAGCTAAAGGGGTCTCCGATGAAAAATCACACGCCCATACTCTCCAATTGTCATTCAAAACATTTTCTAATGCGATCGCATTCAATCCGCTGCCCGTACCAAAATCCAACACATGCCGCAAACGCGCTTCTGCGCCTTTTTCGATAGCCTTATCGGATCCAAGCCAGCTTATCCACCACTGCGCTTCCCTGCGAAAAAAGAACTGCCGCACCTGACTAACAAAAACATCATCATTGATAACGTCTCTCGCCTCAGGTTTATCATATAAAAGGCTAATATAATGCTCCTTGACAGATGGGAATGTCAATCCCATGCTGCATTTTTTACATTGGTACAATGAGAATGTCCGGTTCAAGAAATCGAACATCCCCTTCATCTCAACTACAAATGAAAAATTCGAAACATCTTTTGAAGGTACGCCTTCCATACCGCAAAAATAACAATGTAACCGATCTTCAAACAAATCCTCAGGAAATCCGGCCGGAACCGGCTCCAAAACCCTTTTCAACCCATGTGTGTTAACATTATTCTTCATGTTTCTTTTCACCAAAAAATTAAACAATTTCTAAACCAAAATCCCGCAAAATAGCAACGGCCATATTCCTACTAAACTGTTTCCGTATTATTCCCGCCACCTCGTCGGAATAACTAGCGGCCATGATAATCACCGCATCAACCGGTTCAGAGCGAAGGGTATCGGGAGCAACTATAGGCAAATGTGTCGCCGGAGTGTATTTGCCCTGCTTAAACGGTGCAGAGTCAATGACGTATCTGATCTTGTCTGCTATTTTCGTCAGCGAGATGATAGCTAAAGCTTGATGACCCGCGCCCCAGATGGCAACTCTTTTATCCTGGAATCGACCAAGAAAATTTTTGATTTCATCTTCAATCCTGATCTGGTAATCATAAAAATGAGCAATATTCAACTTTTCTCTTTTTTTGACAACAACGGAAATAACATAATCATCTCGTAATTGACTGTATTCCACAACCTCAAAGCCATTAAGATTCATGGTTGTCTGCAGAGTTTCTTTGGTAAAATATAACAGATGGTCGCTGATAAATTCCGAAAAAAGTTTTTTCCGCAAGATCATGTCAAAGTTCGGGACTTCAACCAATCCCACGGCACCTTCCGTTAAGTTATTAGTAATTCCTTTTAACACATGATTCGGTTCCGGCATATGCTCCAAAAACATCAACAATAGAAAAGCGTTAAAAGGTCCGTTAGCCAACTTTTTAGAACTGCTATCGATATATCCTCTTGATACATTCAGTCCGTTCTTGACACATGCCTTAACCGAAGTTTCTGAATATTCCAAGCCATAAACCTTCACGTCAAAAGGTTGCAGCAAAGAAAGAAATTCTCCTCTCCCACACCCAATCTCGATAATTTTCTCTCCCTTTAACGAATATTTCTGAATAAAACCGGCAAATTGTTTTGCCTTAAAATCCTTGATGGTTTCTGAAAAAGCAGCAGCCCGAATTACTTCTTTGTAGTAGGGAACAGGTTCATCGCTTAACTGCACCAAACCACATCCCGAACATTGACATACTCTTAAATCAACGCCTGATTCAGTCTTCAAAGAAGCTTCCTCGGGAAAATGTTGTGCTGCCTTCGGCATGTTTTTATAAACAAGCAAAGGTTCTTTAAAGAAATCCCGACCGCACACCCTGCAAGTATGAATAGGCATATGACTCCAAATGTTAGACCCGGATTTTGCATTAGCAAAATCCGCCCAAAGGGCCGCCAACTTGTTCTGCTATATGGCAGAGCAAGTTATACGCGGGGTAACCCAAATTTTTCAGCGCACTTTATTGTGCGCTTACCATTGACAAAAATTAAATTCTATTGCAAAATTTGGGTTAAAAATTCAATTTTTCATCCTCAATTACTAGCGGATAATTTTTGACCTGCATCAAAATGGCTCCGATGTATTCTCCGACAATTCCAATAAAAATCAATTGCATGGAAAATAGAAAAAACAGCCCTATCGTTAAAGGAGCTATCCCTAAAGAAAATGTTTCCCAATATAATAACTTATAAACCAAATACCCCAGAGACACCAACAAGCTTACCCCGGCTAAACAGAACCCGCAAAATGTCGATAGGCGTAAAGGCAGCAAGGAATGGTTGACGAAGCCTGTCATCGCAACATCGTAGAGGGTAAAAAAATTATGTTTTGAACGACCATGCTTGCGTTTTGGCTGGACATATATAATTTCGGCTTGTCGAAATCCGATTTCGCTAACCAAATTGCGGAAATAAGGAATAGGTTCATTATATTTTTTTAAGGCATTCATAAAACGACGATCATAAAGGCCGAAACCGTTGAAGTTCTGAATGACACGGTCCATCTTAGAGAATTTTGATAAAAGCCAATAATAAAAACGCCGCAAGATAAACATAAGGGGGTTTTCTTTACTTCGGCTCTTAACTCCAAGCACAACCTGATAACCCTCCTCCCATTTCCGGACTAAATCAACAATAAGCTCTGGAGGTTCCTGCAAATCCGATCCCATCAATATAGCCGCATCTCCGGACGTCTGTAAAAAAGCATTGTAGCCGGAACGAAGAGGACCAAAATTATTTGCATTTAATATCACTTTGAAATTTCTATCTTCAGATGCAATACGCCGTAAAATATCCCGACTGCCATCCGTCGAACGATTGTCCGCGATAATAATTTCATATGCATATTGAGGCAACTTGGAGATCGCTTTAATGGCACGATCATAGAATTCCCTCAGATTTTCTTCCTCATTGAAACAACTGCTGGCTATGCTGATCTTTTTTTTGTTATCGCCCATCGATCATTCCTTTCATAAATAAACCGCTGTACTAAAAAGCTGCAGGGTTAACGCAATTTTTCAAGTGGAAATCCATCGATATTATCTTTGGTGTAATAATCGTTTCGAAATATATCACATCTGGCGCATGAATAATTCTCATGTTTACGATTTTGAAGCTGAAGTTTCCGGAATTCAAACCATCGGTCTGAATTCCAAATTTCCTCTAAACGGCTATCGTCAACATTGCCCAAATTGGTCCCGCCGATAAAATCCACACAACAAGGAGAAACATCGCCATTGCTACGAACAGCCATCGTTGTAAAAGCCATCGGGCACGCGATCCTTGGAGAACTATTTTTCTCTGAATCATCAATGGCTTTAGCGGCTTTGTCCTTGTAATAATCTTTTATAAAATCCGTTCCGGAAACTTTAATCCAGCTATGAGGTTTTTCAATATAGACTTCATCGGCTACATCTTTGTACATTTCCATGAATGCCTCATTCTCCGAGCTATAGGCATCAAGCATCTTGACCGCAATAAAAGGGTGCTTGCTCGCGGCACGTTTTTTCACATTTTGTAAGGCTTTTAAATTTTCATGTATTTTACGTATATCAAACTTGCTTCCCGTGATCTCCTGATGCTTTCTCTGATCGGGAGAATATATGGAAACCCGAACATAATCGAGTTCGTACTCTACTAATTTTTCAGCAATCTTTTTATTAAGAAGCGAGGCGTTGGTTGTTGTCTCTATTCTTTCGGCAATATCGGCCTCTCTTGCCAATCTTAACATTTCACAGAAATCCGTATTAAACAATGGTTCTCCGTATAGGTTCAACTTCAAAACCTTTAGCTTGCTTCCTTCCCATTTCTTTAATTGATCAATAACCCCTTTAAACCGCGTTAGAGGCATATTCATTTTGGTTCCTGAGAAATAATTATCCTCCTTGAAGCTCTGAAAGCACTGAACGCATCTAAAATTGCACAAGCTTGAAGGTTCGATTAGGACAGTGAATGGTTTTTTCAGCGGCAGTATTTCCTTGAGGTTCTGCCGATTAGTTGATTTTAGGTCTGTGTATTTGATCACTTTATGAAATCATCCTCGTTGAATGCATCCGTCCAATGGATTGGCAATGGTTTGCCGTATGATTTGGACATATATTTATTGATAAAATCACGGTCCTCGCCCGAAAGGCAGAGGCTGCTGTATTTCTGAAAACATTTAATACTCTGTCCGCGTTTAATGATAGCGCCAAGGCTTTCCTCAAAAATATTACCAATGGAAATTGGAATATATACACAAGGGGTCACATCCCCGTATTGAGTAACATGCAAGGTCGAATCAACACAGCCGCAACCTTTATTAATGCCATAAGACGGAAACGTGTCGCGATGAAGTACGGGATACTGATCATGGGCTTTACGAAGGAATTCAGCATCTGATTCGTCAATCAAGACTTCGTGTTTCCCTTCCCATTCCCCGGTAGCCCGGGCTATAAGAACATCAACCGTAAAACCATTATCCTGCGCGAATTTTGCCATCTGTATCAAACGATCCGTCTGACAATTTTGATGAGTCACCACCGTTTGGATGACAACGCTTAAGCCAGCTTCTTTTGCATTGAAAAAGGCATCCATCGCTTTCTGGTAAGCTCCGCTATTGTTACGATTTTCATTATGTAATTTTTCGTCAAAATCATCCAGGCTGATCTTAAGTTTATCCATGCCGATTGCCTTTAAGTGTCTGGCTTTTTCTTTATTCAGGAAATGGCCATTGGTACTCATCGTCAAATGGAACTTATCAGGCTGAAGAGCCGCGATTACCTCTTCCAGGTCTTTGAAAATAAGCGGTTCTCCCCCTGAGACACAGAATTGACAAAAGCCGAGAGAATGAGCTTCATCGCTAAGTTTTTTAAGATCAGGCGGAGTTAGTTTCCGATCTTTTTTTGTAAAACGCGCCGCTGTGCAGTGAAGGCACTTGAGGTTACAGGCATAGTTATAGGCAATGTCGATTATTGGCGTGGCAATCCCCTGCTGATGCCGTTCAGCGATTTTTATCACCTTGTCATATACCGCTGGCTTTTCCCGTCGTAACTTCTCTCTCTTCGCGTTCTCGATTTCTTTTTCTTGCATACAATCATCCCTTAAAATCTTCTAAATAATGGCATAACAAACAGTTTCGTATTCCAATTTAGTATGATGACGCAAATAAATTTTATATTCCGGGACTAATTCTTTTAAATACAAAGGAATTTCCCAGAGGTGTTTAAAATCATGATAAATGCATATTGCCAGCTTAGGTTTTTGGGTTTTTATGATTTCTCTGGAGCCTTGCAATGCCTGCAGCTCCGATCCTTCGACATCCATTTTGATATAAGTTACTTTTTTATTCTTAAGCACCTGGTCGAGCGGAGCCACATGACCGCGGGCTTCCCCTTCACCAATCGTGCTATCTGAATTTCCCGTGCTGTATGCAATATCGCATTTACAATCCCATATTCCCAAATTAAAGATTTTAATCCGGTCCCGTTCCGGCATCAGATTGACATTTTCCTGTAATAATTTAAAATTATCGAGATCAAGCTCAAAAGAAAAGATATTATCGAATTGCCCTCGGGTCCTTTTGACAATATCTTTGACTGAATCTCCGTCAAACGCACCAATATCAACAAAACTTTCGTTTCGGTTCAATTTGATGATGTCTGAAGGAAAATACTGGTTATCCTCACAAACATTTTCCATAACGTTGATATCAAATCCAGAATTAAGAATTCTGTTGATAATGGAATCAAAGACTTTTATAGATTTCGTATCGAATAATAGTTTATAAACTTCACACAACCTTTCAAGGACCTCATCATGCGAGCATGTTTGCAAAAATTCGGCGGTCACAATATCATATTTATATATTTGATTAACAGCAGAAACCCCGTTATTCTTTAAATACTCAAAAACAGGCTTAAAATTACCAACCGTAACAAATACGGCACATTTATCTTTTATTGCCATCAATTCATCCGGCGAAATACATTTGATTCCACGAAAAGATTTCCCCCATTTCATACTGTCTTGGTCACAACAAAAGTCAATTTTCCGGCCGATATGCTGCTTCCACGTATCAATAATTCGATTGAGAATTATGCCGCAACCATAAAACACGACAACCTCATATTGTTTTACTAAATCTTTTATTTCCTGCTGATAATTTCTTCTTTTTGCTAGCAGTTCGATAAGGCGTTCTCGTATTTGCGAGGAATTACTCAATGCCATTCTTCTCCTGATTCTTTATAATCCACTCAAGTAGCTCCCAAACACACCCCTCCCCACCGCGGGCGGCGAGTTTTATTTCCGCTAATTCCTTAACTTCCGTAATCGCGTTGGAGGGGCAGGCCGAACATTTCACTTGCTTCATAATTGCAAGATCATGTTTAGAATCCCCCACATAACAGACATTTTCAACGCTGATTCCTGATTTACTGAGAATATCTTTCAACGCTACGCACTTATCCTTACAGCCGCTATAGAAGAAATCCGGGTTAAAACGTTCTTTAAAAAAGTCTGTAATAGGAGTGGCTTCGCCTGTAACCAATCCAACCAGCAAATTTTGCCGTTTCATTTGAAATATGGCGTCGATATCTTTGTAGCAAATTGTTTTATATTCATTGCCTTTGGAATCTACCGTAACCTTGCCGTCGGTTAAAACACCGTCGATATCCAATAGTACAAGCTTGATCATAACGTTTTTCCTTTTGCTATCATATTTTGTTCTAATTCTTCCGGCGGAAGATAGGGCCACATATCCTCGAGGGGCTTCGAAACCATACTGCCATCGGGCAACTTCATGGATTGAACTCTCGGCGCAGTTATATGCAATTGAGAAACTTTAATGCCGCATAAAACCGGATCATCTTTGTCCAGTGTCCGAGCAATAACTTTATTCAATTCTATATGATTCGTTGCGCGTTCATGACGAATACCATAGGCTCGGGCAATAGCGCCCAAATCCGGTAAAGTAAGCCCGCTATTGGGTTCCGAACCTACGTAAAAGCCGTTAAACATATTTTTTTGTGTTGCCATAATGCTGCCATAGCCGTTATTTTCAAAAATAAACATTTTTACGGGCAATTTCAAACGCGCCAAAGTTTCTAATTCCTGGATATTAAGCTGAAAAGCTCCATCGCCGTTAATAAGAATCGTGCGCTTACGATTATTTGCGATACAAGCGCCAATGGCATAGGGCAAACCAAATCCCATAGAACCTAGGCCAGCGGCATTTTTAACCTTTTGTCCTTTTTTTATACAAATGGCCTGATACGTAACCTCTCCCGCCGCTCCGGAACTTTCGGGCGTGATAATGTCTTCAGCGGAAAGTTGCTTAAAAAGCGCTTCAGTAAAAACGTATAAATTAATATTCTCATCGGATTTGCGGTATTCATCTAAAACAACCGGATACCGCTCTTTAAGCCTTCGGCAATAAGACAACCAGTCGTTTCGGTCAGATGATTTGATATCGGATTGTCTTTCGGAAAGTGAACGCAAAAATTCACCCGCATCTGCCACGATCGGAAGATCTATATTCGCGATTTTACGAATTTCCGCGTCGTCAATATCAACCATGATTTTTTTTGCGTTCTTACCAAAGTTGGCACTATTGAAGGCGGTAATGCTAGGATCAAGCCGGCTCCCTAAAATAAGCAATAAATCACAATTCTGGACTATAAAGTTCGCGTAACGGGACCCCATGATGCCGGGGCTCCCGAAGTTCAGAGGATGATTGTGGTCTAAAAAATCTATCGCTTTCCAAGTAAGAACTATCGGGATTTGATTATTTTCCGCAAATTTGCACAAAAGTCCTTCTGCTCCAGCCAATTTCACACCGTTCCCGGCCAAAATTAACGGCCGCTGGGCATTGTTTAAAATTTTAGTTACTTCGGCTATATGGAAATAATCCCGATCAGCAGGTTTCTTGCTTTCGCAATAAAATCCTTTCAGCTCTTTTTCTTCAATCAACGCTCCCTGGACATCAAGCGGAATATCGAGCCACACCGGACCCATCCGAGCAGTTGTCGCTAAATGCCAAGCTTTTTCTAAATGATAACGAATTTGATCAGGCTCTAAAACCGTAACAGCATATTTAGTTATACAAGAAACCATAGAAACAATGTCAACTTCTTGAGACCCCATCTGGCGAACACCGCTGTTGCCCTTAAGATCTGCGCGTTTAGCTTGGCCGGATATGAATACGCAAGGCGTTGAGTCAATATACGCCGCCGCAACTCCCGTTATGGCATTCGTGCTACCCGGGCCTGAAGTGACCAATCCTACACCGGGAAAATTAGTGAACTGGCCATAGCTTTCCGCGGCGATAGCCAAAGCCTGTTCATGCAAAAAACATGTATATTGTATTTCTTTACGCCTTCCCAAAGAATCATTCAAATGCATGGCTCCGCCGCCCGGCAACATAAAAACATGCCGCACCCCCTTGGCAACGAGAAAGTCCATTACATAATCTGAAAGTTTTATCATTTTTCCCTATAGAATCAAGATTTAACTATGCACCCGACGCAATTTCTTTAAAACTGGGAATTCTCTTTCAAAAACACGCTTCACGCCATCCCCCATGGAAAGTTCTACCAAACGGATATCGCGCACAAGCTGCTCTAATCCTTTAGGGCCCAAAGATGCGGCTTGATCACTTCCCCACATCGACCTCTCAAGAGTAATGTGCCGCTCGACCAAACATGCCCCAAGGGCTGCCGCCGCGACAGAAGTCGCTATCCCCGTTTCATGCCCGGAATACCCTATAGGAACTTTATAACGATCTTTAAAAGTATTGATCACCTTAAGGCCTAACTCCTCATAATCCGCCGGATAAGTGCTCGTAGAGTGCAAAATAATTAAATCATCCTTGCCGAGAACATCCACAGCCCGATCAATTTGTTCTACCGTGCTCATTCCCGTCGATAATATAACCGGCTTGTTCTTAGACCGGACATATTTTAGCAAATTGCTATCCGTAATGGTTGCCGAGGCAATCTTGTAACAGGGAGGATGAAATTGGTCTATAAAATCAACGGATTTTTCATCCCAGCAGGAGGCAAACCAAACGATATTCTTTTCCCGGCAATAACGATCGATCTCTCGATATTCCTCAAGCCCAAATTCTAATCCGTACTTTAAATCGCCATTTGTAGCGCCAAAAGGATTTTCTCTCGGTTTAGCTAATTCCTCTTTAGAGTAAACTATTTCTATGGTCCGTTTTTGAAATTTAACGGCATTACACCCAGTCCTTACGGCAGCATCAATGAGTTGTTTAGCAATTTCAAGGTCTCCGTTATGATTTATACCTATCTCGGCAAGGATATAACAAGGGTGATTATCACCTACAAAATTATTACCTATTTTTACTTCCGTCATTTCCTTTCCTCCTTTTTAGATTAGCATAAATTCTTCATCAACGACATTTAAGAACGATAAAAATTAACCATCTTGCTAATTCCCTCTTCCAAACTAATCAATTGCCTTAACCCCAATTCATTCCGAGCTAAATTGGTGTCAGGGATATATCGGGCGAGATCGTTATTATTCTTTCCGTCTCTATCTTGTATTCTTATTTTTACTTTGGGAGAGAAAGCCTTTGCAACCAACTCAGCCAAATCCAATATAGAACAAGGTTCCGAAGATCCTACATTATACGGTTTATTCTTCTGTCCCTTGAATAAGATTGTCCACAGCCAAATCATCAGATCTGCCGAATATAAATAAGAGCGGTATACCGGTTTATCGCTCTTGACACATATCGGCCCGCCCTTCAAAGCATCTCTGACAAAATTACCCACTGCGTAATTGGCATTTAATGGCAATTTGGGACCCAAAAAAGCAAAACATCTTGCGATTTTAGCATTAATACCAAATTCCTTTGCATAATTTGCACAATAAAACTCGGAAACCCTTTTACTCTCCGCATAAGCCGAATGAGGTTTGACTGTGGAAGGAGCCCCCGGGTAATCCTCGGGAATATTCGTCATCGCGGAAGGCTGCGTACCATAAACCGCTCCGGAACTGATAAAAAGAAAAGCCTCATTATGGCACCCTTTAGCAAAATCAAGCACTCTTTGTGTTCCGGCAATATTATTCCTAAACAAATCTAACGCAGAAGAAGAATGATTATTATCGGTCGCGGCATGAATGATGTAATGAAACTTACCCTTAGGAAACTTGAATAACCTCATATCGTCTTTTAAGAATTCTATCGACTTAATTTTCTTGAAACTCGGATTCTCATTAATAAAAACTCCCGGGTCCCGCGACAAGACGACTAGCGAAGCTTTGAGCTTAAGCAAATCATTGATCCAAGCAAAGCTTTCTAATAACCATGACCCAAAATATCCCGTACCGCCGGTTATAAAGAAATTCTTTTTATAAGCATTCTTGAACAAATCGCGGGCTTCATGCGATATGTGCTCAAGATCATCTTTAGGCAAGTTCATATGGTTAATCTGCGCGGCGATAAAATATGATTTTGTTGTTTATTAAAACATTTCGCTTTTTTTCCAAAATATTCATAAAAACTTTCAATAATATAATCCAACATATCCTTGGTTAAACCCGGATACACTCCTATCCAGAATGTGCGGTTCATCACAATGTCGGTATTTGTCAGCGGCCCTATAGAACGATATTTCATGCCCTTATAGGCTGGCTGGCGTGTCAGATTTCCGCCGAATAAAAGTCGGGTACTGATGTTCCTTTGCTCTAAATATTTCACAAGATCATTTCTATTAAATATTGCGGAGGGCTTAACCGTCAAAGGCAAACCAAACCAACTCGGACGGCTGCCTTGTGAAGCTTCCGGAAATACAAGAAACCCCTCCAGGGGCTTTAATCTACGGCACAGATAATCAAAATTTTCCCGCCTCTTTTTAATAAATCCTTTAACTTTATCTAACTGCGCGCATCCGATCGCCGCCTGCATATCCGTTAGTTTTAAATTATATCCGACATGGCCATAGATATATTTATGATCATAACCGTAAGGCAAATCTCCCAGCTTCCAGCCAAAACGATTATGACAAGTATCATCATGCCCTGTCGGGCATGAGCAATCACGCCCCCAATCACGAAACGATTCGACAATCTTCTTCAATTCTAAATTATTAGTTACCACAGCTCCGCCCTCGCCCGTTGTGATATGGTGAGCGGGATAAAAACTAAGCGTTGCCATATCGCCGAAGCTTCCTGTCATTCTCCCTCGATAGAGAGAACCAAGCGCATCGCAATTATCTTCAATAAACCATAATCGATATTTCTTGGCTATCTCTAAAACCGGCGCTAAATCTATCGGATTGCCTAATGTATGCGGGAAAAATACCGCCTTGGTTTTATTCGTAATAACCTGCTCGATACTCTTAACATTCACGCTATAGGTAGGTAAATCCACATCCACAAAAACCGGGACACCTTTGTTTTGAAGTATCGGATTCAATGTCGTCGGAAAACCGCAGGCGGTCGTGATAACTTCATCTCCGGGCTTTAACCTTCTGTCTTTCAATAAAGGCGAAGTTAAGGCTGAAAGCGCCAAAAGATTTGCCGAGGACCCTGAGTTGGCCAACGAACAATATTTTACATTTAAGAATTCCGACAATTGCTGGGCAAACTTCTTCGCATACTTTCCTTCCGTCAACCAAAACTCCAAAGAGGCATCAACGAGGTTCAACAGCTCTTTTTCATCATAAATTCTTCCCGCATACAGGATCCTTGTTTTTCCCGGGGTAAAGGAGCTAACGGCATTTCTTATTTTGCCTAATTTCTTCACCTCAATAAATATTTTATTCCTTATTAATTTCTCTTTTTCCATGTTTTCTTTTAACTTTCTGAATACTCGCGATACCAATCAATAGTCTTTTTAAGTGCCGATTCTAATGTCACTTGCGGCTGCCAACGGAGAACCTTTCTGGCTTTGTCGGAAGAAAGATATTGCCGCCTGATTTCATGCCGGGCTTTTCCTAAAACTTTATAACAGGGTTTTTGAGCGGCTATTTTATAAATTAATTCGACAATCTCTATAACCGTTAATGGCTTTCCAACGCTAAAATTAAACGCCTCTCCGCTCAACTTACCTTTTTGTAAATTCTCAGCCAATAAGATATAACCGTTTATAATATCGTCGATATAAACATAATCGCGTATATATTGCCCGTCGCTTCTTATAATTAACGGTTTGTTGTTTATAATCGAAATAATAGTTTCCGGAACAATTCTCGATAAATTAAAATCACCCGGACCAAAAATATTACCGCAGCGGGTAATCGCGGCCGGCAATTGAAAAGTATTAAAATATGCTTGGACGATTAAATCCGCACAGCTTTTAGAAACATCATAAGGATGCAAACCGCGCAGAGGAAAATTTTCCTGATAAGGCAATTTTTTATGCTCCCCGTAAGCCTTATCGCTCGAAGCAACTACGATAGCTTTAACGCTGCTAGACTTGCGGCAACACTCTAAAAGGTTCCATGTCCCTTGTATATTTGAAGAAAATGTTCGAGCCGGGTCCTGAAGGCTTCTATTGACAATGGCCTCAGCAGCAAGATGAAAAACAAAAGAAATTCTATTTCTTTTAAAAATACCGGCTAATAATCTCTCATCCGCGACATCGCCTTTGACAACTTTTATATTTCGATAATCAACTTTGTTAATAATAGTTTCCTTCCGAAAGGCTTTAATATCTACACCTATCACTTTGGCTCCGAAGGAAATAAGTTTTTTAGTCAGATGCGAGCCCAAAAAACCTTCGTAGCCGGAAACTAGAACAACCTTTCCCTTCCAAAATGATTTATTCATCTTTTCTAATCCCAGATCTTCCAGGGAGCTTTGCCGGACTTCCACAATTCTTCCAAGATTTTCTTATCCCTCAAAGTATCCATGCATTTCCAGAAGCCTTGATGCTTATAACCTTGCAGCTGTTTTTTCTTTGCCAGTTGTTCCAATGGCTCATCTTCCCAAAGAGCTGAATCGCCTTTTGTGATATATTTCAAAGCATCGGGATTAAGAACAAAGAATCCTCCGTTAATCACATTGCTATCACTAGAGGGCTTTTCTTTAAAACTTTTTACCTCATCCCCATGGCCGAACTCCAAAATCCCAAATCTACCCGGTTGGCTGACAGCTGTGACCGTGACGCTTTTTTTATGCGCCAAATGAAAATCAACCAGCTTTCTAATATCAATATCAGCAACCGCATCCCCATAAGTAACCATAAAGGGCTCATTCTTGATAAAAGATTCGATGCGTTTTAACCGCCCGCCTGTCTGCGTCTCCAGACCGGTATCAATAAGAGTAACCTTCCACTTCTCAACCGTCTTATTGTGAATAATCATCTTGGCATCTTTACCGTAGAAATCAAAAGTCACATCAGACTGATGTA
>JADFZM010000040.1 GCA_015232535.1 Candidatus Omnitrophota bacterium | reverse complement strand
TTTATCTTCATGGTATTGGGGGAGATGATAAGCGGTAGATTCTTTAAAGGGAGTAGGACGTGATAAACTACAAAAGAAATGTTATAAAGCTTTCTTATAAGCTTATTGATTTAACCCTTATATGTTTGGCTATTTATATCGCTTGCCTATTGCGGCCCGGGACCTTGGGATTTAAAGTTACACCTTTAAGCATATTTTTTCTGCCTGATAACCCTTTTCGGGCCATCTTTATTTTTTGGATAGTAACAACCCTTTTACTTCTCAATACAAAGCAGTTATACCAGACACGGCGTGAGATATTAGAGGGGTATGAGCTTAATTTAGTCATCCGACAGGTGTTTCTTTCCGGATTAATAGTGATCGGACCCATATATGTTTTAAAGCTGCATGATTTCCCCAGGAGTGTTTTGATTTTAGGTACAGTTTTTAATATGGTTCTTTTATGCACTTGGCGTGTTTTAAAGCGTATTTTGGTCGGATACCTTGTTTCCAAAGGCTATAATAATTTCAACACTCTTATAATCGGGGCGGGCAAGGTTGGGGTTGCCCTAGAGCGGGAAATATCGCGCATCCCGCAGATGGGCATAAAGGTCAAAGGTTTCCTCGACGATTATAAGATAGGACAGGTGAACGGGAAAAAGGGCCTTGAGGTATTGGGTAAGCTTGCGGATTTTAAAACAATCGCGAAAAAAGAATTCATAAATAAAGTTTTTATAACCATTCATTCCGATTACCAGGCGTTTAACCGTCTTTTAATCGAGGCTAGAGAATTGAATATAGCGATCAGGGTGATCCCGCAGGGTTTTGAGCTTATTTCCTCCGAATATGAAAAATATAATATCGGGATAATCCCGATAATCGAGTACAGCAATGAGGTTCCCTTAAGGGTCCAGCTGGGGAAAAGACTTTTTGATTTTATTATAAGCATTACCGGAACGATCATTCTTCTTCCTTTTTTCCTAGGGTTGTCATTAGCTGTCCGCCTTGACAGTCCGGGGCCGGTCTTTTATGTCTCCCGCCGTTATGGGAGGATGGGGAAAGTTTTCGGGATGTATAAATTCCGTAGTATGTACTTAGGCGCGGATAAAATGCAGGATAACATGACCGGCAAGAATGAGGCTGACGGCCCGATCTTTAAGATTCGGCAGGACCCGCGGATCACGAAAACGGGCAGGTTTTTGCGCAAATACAGCCTCGATGAGCTTCCTCAGATCATAAATGTTTTAAAAGGGGATATGAGTTTGGTTGGCCCGCGGCCGCTTCCTATTGAGCAGATAGAAAAAGAGGACCTAAGGCAACTGGAAAGGCTCGAGGTGCGCCCCGGTATTACCGGGCTTTGGCAGATAAGAGGAAGAAGCGATCTTTCTTTCCGGCGGCTTTTGCGCTGGGACCTTTGGTACATAAATAACTGGTCTTTCTGGCTCGATTTAAATATCCTCTTAAGGACGCTTCCCGTCGTAATCAAAGGAAAAGGCGCCTATTAAAATCAATGCATTCTAATATTCGCTTTTCGAGAACAATCAATTGTTTAGATTATTTGATCAGATTCTTCCTCTATGCGCTGATATTTTGGATCCCCTATAGCCCTGCGGTAATCGAAAGCTGTGTTATTACCTCGCTGGTATTATTTATCATTAAGCGGTTCTTATCGGCTAACAAGACTCGGGATTTTTTACTGCCTCCTGCGACATTCCTAAATAAGGAAATAGGTGTTTTTGTTTTGATATGCATCGCAGTATCTTTTTTCAGCTCCCACAGAAGCGTTTCTTTCCACGGGCTTTTTACCAAGACCCTGGAATGGTTTATAATATTTCATTTAGTGGCCGGCTCCTTTAAAGAAAAGAGGCATTTTTTAACCGCGTTTATTGTTTTTCTCGTAACCTCCTTTGCCGTGTTTATCGACGGTGTTACACAATATTACTTTCTTTATAAAGATATCTTTAACTCCCAGCTTTTAAGCGACGGGAGAATGACCGCTTCTTTTAACCACGCCAACGGTTTAGCCGGATATTTAACGATTTGTTTCTTCGCGGGTCTCTCTTGGCTTAGAATATCCAAAAGAAATCTATGGAACAAAATTTTACCTGTGACTTTCATGTTCTTTTTATTGTGGGCGATGATCATGACCGGATCGAGGGCGGGGTGGCTGGCATTATTCGCCGGAATCTTTTACTTGTTATTTACCCTCGGAAAGAAACGTCTGGGCCTAATTTTGTTGGGATTGGTTGTTTTAGGTGTTTTGTTTATGGGTAAGGATAAAGTTTTTAAAGAAGGCACGCGTATGAGTTTAAGCAATTTAAGCAGTGCTGCAAGTTGGAGGCTGGGCTTATGGGAAGACAGCTTAAAGATGATAAAAGAAAAGCCGATTCTAGGGCACGGGATAAATACATTTATGCGTCTTTTTCAGGATTACCGGCGCAAGTATATCGGTGCGGCGGACTATTCTCCTAGTTATGCTCATAATTGTTATATCCAAATAGCTGTTGAAACCGGGATTTTGGGATTATTATCTTTTATGTGGATTATTTTCAAATTCTTTTTTAAACTGAATAGGAAAATAAAAGAGTTCCCCGAGCGGTCAAATTCCTGTTTTGTTATCCTAACGGGCATAAGTTGCGGGATATTCGCTTTTTTAGCACACAGTTTTTTTGATACGAATCTTTATTCTTTGCAATTGTCCGCTTTGGTCTGGACGGCTATGGGCATGGCGGTTGCTATGTACAACAATCTTGAAAATCTAACTAAAAAATGCTGAAAGTTAAAAGGGGTAAAATATGGCGAAAGTCGCGCTTATAACCGGGATAACCGGCCAGGACGGGTCTTATTTATCCGAGCTGCTTTTTAAAAAAGGTTACGAAGTCTATGGGCTTATCCGACGGGCAAGCACCTTTAATACCAAAAGGATCGACCATTTGTACCGTGACCCGCATGAACAGAATGTCCATCTCAAGCTGGTATACGGCGATTTAAATGACGCGAGCTCATTGAACCGCATAATAAAGACGATCAAGCCCGAGGAGATTTATAACCTGGCGGCGCAGAGCCATGTGCGGGTCAGTTTTGATATCCCGGAATACACATCTGAAATAGGCGCTTTGGGGGCGACGCGCTTACTGGAAGCTATCCGCGATTCTGGAATAAAGACAAAGTATTATCAAGCATCAAGCTCGGAGATGTTCGGTAATTCCAAGGATTTCCCCCAGAATGAGAAAACCCCTTTTTATCCGCGCAGCCCCTATGCTGTATCAAAAGTTTACGCCTATTGGATTACCGTTAATTACCGCGAAGCCTATAATATCTTTGCCTGTAACGGGATACTTTTTAACCATGAATCACCAAGGCGGGGAGAAACTTTTGTCACCCGCAAGATCACCCTCGGCTTGGCGCGGATAAAGCACGGAGTTCAGAAGAAGTTATTTCTCGGTAATTTGGATGCAAAAAGGGACTGGGGCTTTGCCGGAGATTACGTTGAGGCGATGTGGCTCATGCTGCAGCAAAAAAAAGCCGATGATTTTGTTGTCGCAACCGGCGAGACGCACTCGGTAAAAGAATTTTTGGCCGAGGCCTTCGGCTATGCCGGATTGGATTGGAAAAAATTCGTAGAGATAGATAAAAGGTATTTCCGACCGACCGAAGTAGATTGCCTCATAGGCGACAGTTCAAAGGCTAGAAAATCCTTGAACTGGAAGCCGAAGGTAAAATTCAAGGATCTGGTTAAAATGATGGTTGATTCCGATATGGATCTTGTCAAGAAGGAATTGTACGGAGAGAAAGGAAGAAAATGAGTTTCTGGCATAAAAAAAGGGTAGTTGTTACGGGAGGGGCGGGATTTCTGGGAAGTGTCGTTGTTAGCAGGCTTGAGGCCAAAGGCTGTAAAAAAATATTTGTTCCCAGAAGCAAGGAATATGACCTTCTTGACCGAGGAGCGATTAAATCCCTTCTTAATAAAACAAAGCCGGATATTATTATCCACCTGGCAGCTTCCGTCGGAGGAATAGGCGCTAACCGCGATAATCCGGGAAAGTTTTTTTATGATAACCTGATTATGGGCGTTGAGCTCATGGAGCAATCAAGGATTTTAAACGTCCCTAAGTTTGTCGCACTTGGCACGATTTGCGCATACCCTAAATTCACTAAGGTGCCTTTCAAGGAAGACGATTTATGGGAAGGGTATCCGGAAGAAACTAACGCACCCTATGGCTTGGCTAAAAAAATGCTTCTTGTGCAGGCCCAGAGTTATCGGGAGCAATACGGGTTTAACGCGATATACCTTCTTCCGGTCAATCTGTATGGGCCCGGTGATAATTTTTCGCCAAAATCTTCTCATGTGATACCGGCTTTGATCAAAAAATGCATTGATGCGATTGACAAAAAAGAATCTGTGGTAGAAGTCTGGGGCACGGGAAGGGCCTCGCGCGAATTCTTGTATGTCGACGATGCCGCCGAAGGGATCATTATAGCGGCTGAGAAATATAATAAGCCCGATCCGGTCAATATCGGCGCGGGCTTTGAGATCACGATCAAAGAATTGGCCGAAAAGATAGTAGAGTTGACGGGATTTAAAGGTAAAATAACATGGGACCGCTCAAAACCGGACGGCCAGCCGCGCCGGTGTCTTGATACGCAAAGGGCAGTAAAAGAATTTGGGTTCAAGGCCAAAACCACCTTTGAGGAAGGCCTCAAGAAGACAATAGAATGGTACAGGTTAAATAAGCATGCAAGATGAAAACTTATTTATTAAAAGTTGCGATAGGGTAATGATTTTTGCCGTTTATCTAACGGCCTTTTTCCTGCCTATTGCCCCGGCGGTAATCGAAGTTGCCTTTGTCCTCATGCTTTTGCCCTTTCTGGTTAAGCGTGTTTTCATTGCTTTTCTGAAATTGCGCGGGCTTTCAGGAGGTAAGGGATTTGAATTTACTAAGGATATCTTTCTTATAGTTTCAGGCATATTAAAACCGGTTCCCGGCCATCTTAATAAATTTATCGGCTTATATATTTTGGTAGTTTTTATTTCAATCTTGTCCGGTCAATATTTTAGCGTTGGGCTAAAGGGCTTTGTTTTCAAGCTCTTACAGGGGGCTTATACTTTTTTCATTATCCAAGAGGTTATCACAAATAGAAGAAAGTTTTTTTTGATGATTTTAATACTGGTTGCCTCATCTTTTGTCGTTGCCAGCAACGGTATATATCAATACCTCGTCAGGTCTGATTTTATCCGAATGTTTAATGTATATGACGGTAGAGTAACTTCGACCTTTAAGCATTCTAATGATTTGGGAGGGTATTTGGTTACGATAATTCCTTTTCTTTTGGGGGCGACGATAAGTTTTTTCAGAGGCAAAAAAGAGCTAAAACTAGGAATAAAGCTTGACCAGCTTGTTTCGAGGATTATTAATTCAAAGTGGTTTAGAGTATTTTTGGTTTTTCTACTTTTATCCGCGATAACTATTTGGGGCCTCACTTACTCAAGGGGCGCTTGGATTGCATTGGTTGGCGCCTACTCTTTCATTCTTTTTCGTAAGCCGAAGGTCTTTGCGCTTTTTATCGTTATTGTTACTCTTTTTGGGGCGTTATTTATACCTAAGCTTCTTAAAGAAAGGATTACTAACGTAACTAACGATGGCTTATTGGATTCATCAAGCAGGTTTATTTATTGGAAGTCAGCCCTGGCGATAATTAAGGATAAGCCTGTTTTAGGCACAGGTTTTAATTCATATTCTTTATCGGCAAAGAACTATGATATCATTTGGAAAGGCTATCCTCACAACATTTATCTGCATATAGCGGCTGAAACGGGCCTTTTAGGCTTGGCCGCTTTCCTGGCTTTTTTATTCTCGGTATTCAAAATAGGGCGAGCTGCGGTTTCCGATGAATTATTTTTTTTCTTGCAGTCCGGTTTTTTAACCGGTTTTATCGCACTTGCGATTCACTGTTTTTTTGATACCGGAATAACCTCCCAGCAATTGGATGCTCTATTGTGGATAATTGCCTCTTGTATTGTGCTTATCCCTAAATTATCGGCCAAAGATAATTTTTCATAGAATTTAATCGTTGGTAACAAAACACTTGAGAAAACCCGTTTATAGGGTTAGAATTATAATCATTTTTAAAGAAGTTTTAACAAGTTTTATATAGGAGACATGTATGTTGCAACAAACACTAGTAATTGTTAAGCCGGACGGTTTAAAGAAATCTTTGACCGGGAATATTTTGACCCGATTATCTGAGACCAAGTTACGCATTATTGGGGCCAAAATCGTTCATGTCAGCCGGGAATTGGCAGTTCAACACTATATTCATTTAAAGGACAAGCCTTTCTTTGAGGATGTTATTAAATATATAACAGGGCAATTGCATGGCGATGAATACCGTCGGGTAATGGCGCTTGTATACCAAGGGGAAGGCGCTATTGACAAGGTTAGGAAGCTTGCCGGCGAGACCAATCCGGAGGTGGCTGAATCGACGACAATTAGGGGCCAATACGGAAGGTTAACCACAAACGGACTGTTTGAAAATGTACTGCATTGCTCATCAAGCGAAGCGGATGCTTTAAGGGAAATCAAGCTATGGTTTGAGCCGAATGAGATTGTCGAGGATATTTATCCTTCCGAAAATATTGAGGTAAAGGTTAAAAAACCGGTTTGGAAGTAGATTAATTTGACAAAAATCCGCTCATACGTATAATGTGAAAAGTATTGTTACGTATATTAATTTCATTGATTGGAGGGCAAGATGAACAAAATGACTGTTAAAGATGTGGATTTAAAGGGAAAAAAGGTTATAGTCCGCGTTGATTTTAACGTACCGCAAGATGATAACTTAAATATAACCGATGACAACAGGATAAGGGCCGCGCTTCCTACTATTCAATATATATTAAAGCAGCAGCCAAAAAAACTTATTCTGATGAGCCATTTAGGCCGTCCGGAAGGGCAAGTAGTTGAGAGCATGCGTTTAACTCCTATTGCAACAAGGCTGGAGAAATTGCTAGGACAGAAAGTCCTGATGCTTGATGATTGCGTGGGTGATAAAGTCAAGAATGCTATTGAAAAATCTAGCGAAACGGTTGTAATGCTAGAAAACTTAAGGTTTTATAAGGAAGAGACAAAAAATAATCCTGATTTCTGCAAAAAATTAGCGGATCTGGCCGAAATCTATGTCAATGATGCCTTCGGTACCGCTCACCGCGCCCATGCCTCGACAGAGGGAATAGCAAAGTGTATCAAGGCTGTCGCCGGATTTCTCTTGGAAAAGGAAATCACTTACCTGAGCAAGGCTACCGGCAATCCGCAGAAGCCTTATGTGGTGATTTTAGGCGGAGCGAAAGTTTCCGATAAGATCATGCTCGTTGAGAATTTGATGAATAAAGCCGATACATTACTTATCGGCGGGGGAATGGCCTACACTTTTCTCAAGGCATTGGGGCAGAATATCGGTAATTCCATCCTGGAAAAGGACAAATTAGATGTGGCAAAAAACATTATTGAAAAGGCCAAGCAAAAGAACGTTAAATTATTATTCCCTGTCGACCATCTTGTCGTGAAAGCAATCGACCAGCCGGAAACTAAAAAAGTTGTTAAAGATATTGAAGATGGCTGGCTCGCTTTAGATGTCGGCCCGGAGACTGTAAAACAATTTAAAGATGTTCTTGCCGGAGCAAAAACTATAGTTTGGAACGGTCCCGTCGGAATGTTTGAAAAAGAGGAATATGCCTCCGGCACTAAGGCCATTGCGGAGTGTTTAGCTTCTTTAAAGGGCGCGACGACCATTATCGGCGGAGGAGATTCGGCGGCGGCAGTTGCCGAGTTCAAATTAGAGGATAAAATGTCTCACATCTCAACCGGCGGAGGCGCTTCTTTGGAGTATCTGGAAGGCAAAGAATTACCCGGAATAACCGCATTAGCTGATAAGAAATAACCTAAGAAAGTAATTTATAAGACAATAAAGGAACACAAATGAGAAGGCCAATAATTGCCGGAAACTGGAAGCTGAACAATAACGCCAAACAGGCACTGGAGCTGGTTACCCTCCTAAAAAGGGAACTAAGCGATGTTTCTAAGGTTGACATAGTTGTTTGCCCGGTATTTACGGTTTTAATGGAGGTCAGTGACTGCCTGATTGAAAGCAATATAGATGTCGGAGCGCAGGATCTGTATTGGGAAGATTCGGGGGCTTTTACGGGAGAGGTTTCCGCTCCGCTTATAAAAGACACCGGGGCTAAATATGTCATTATTGGCCATTCCGAAAGGCGGCAGTTTTTCGGCGAGACTAATGAAACTGTGAATAAAAAGATCAAAGCCGCATTAAAACACGGACTCATTCCGATTGTTTGTATCGGAGAAATATTAGCCGAAAGGGAAGCGGGAGAAACTTTTAATGTTATAAAAGCCCAGTGCCAGGGAAGCTTTGCCGGCCTTAGTTCCGAGCAAATGCTGAAATTGGTTATTGCTTACGAACCGGTCTGGGCGATTGGAACAGGCAAGACGGCAACCCCTGAGCAAGCCCAGGAAGTGCATAAATATATACGCGAGCTGTTGGCAAATATGTTTGATGGCGAAACATCGCAAGAGCTTCGCATCCAATACGGCGGGAGCGTTAAGCCCGACAATATCAAGGATCTGATGGCCCAGGAAGATATCGACGGGGCATTGGTCGGAGGAGCCAGTTTAAAGAGCGACTCATTTGTAAAATTAGTGAAATATTACGAACAATAAAGGACGGAAAAATGACAGGTTTAATTATCGCTTTACATGTTATTATTTGTGCTTTACTCGCGACAATAATTTTAATGCAGTCCGGTAGAGGCGGCGGCCTGACCGAAGCCTTTGCTTCGGCGGAATCGGTTTTCGGAGCCAAAACGAACGAAATGCTGATTAAAGTGACAACTATCCTTGCCAGCTTATTCCTTCTGACTTGCCTGGGTTTGGCGGTCCTTTCGTCACAGAAAGGCAAATCGATAATGACCGAGCAGGCGATTAAGAAAGTAACTGCCGAGAATAAAGGAACTGAGGGAGTTGTCGATACAAAGGCGGTTGCCAAAGAGGAAGCTAAAGTGGAAATTCCATCTACGGCCGAGCCGTTAAAGGCCCCGGAAGTCCCGGCGGTAAAATAGTAGTCTTGAAGTGCTTGTCAATTAACCCATAATTAAGCTAGGAAGAACATTTGAAGTGCAATTTAAGGCTGTTAATCCTTTCTTGCTTATTCTTTTTTCCGTTTGCGGAACTGTCCTATGTTTCTTCTAGTAATGTCTTTTCAAAATATGGCGGCAGCCTAATTCTGTCGACCACATCCGATCCGCGTTCCTTCAACGATATAATTGCCAAAGAAACATCCACTACCTTAGTAACTAATTATATATTTGAAGGCCTTACGACAACCAATGCCCATACGCTGAAAGTCGAGCCGAATTTGGCAAAAAGCTGGGTTGTCAGCCCCGAAGGCACGGTTTGGGATTTCCATCTAAGGGATGATGTTTTGTGGAATGACGGAGTCAAATTTACCTCCGATGATGTTGTCTTTACCTTTAACGATTTGATATATAATCCCCGGATACCAAGCTCCGCCCGGGATGTTTTTACCGTTGAGGGGAAAGAGTTTAAAGTCGAGAAACTCGACGATTTTACGGTGCGTTTCACGCTGCCTATTAAATTTGCTCCTTTTTTACGCGGCATGAGCCAGGCAATACTTCCCCGGCATAAATTGGAAAAAGCCGTCAAAGACAATAATTTCAATCATACATGGGGTATAGATACTTCTGAGGCTGAGATCGTCGGTACAGGGCCTTTCAAGTTATCTAAATATCTGCCCGGCCAACATATTGTCTTTGAGAGGAATAAATTATACTGGAAAAAATCGAATGAACAGGAAAAGCTGCCTTTTCTTGATAAGATCATTTATTTGATCGTTCAGAACGCCGATATAGAAATATTAAAATTCCTGGAGGGGGAAACGGATGCGGTAATGTTGCGCGGATTAGATTATTCTTTGTTAAAGCCCCTGGAATATGAAAAGAATTTTACTGTTTTTGATTTGGGGCCTGATACAGGAAGCAGTTTCTTGACCTTTAATTTAAATAAACGCCTTAATCCGCAAAGCGGGAAACCTTATGTTGACCCCGTAAAATCAGGCTGGTTTTGCGATAGAAATTTCCGCGAAGCGGTGGCCCACGCTATAGATTACGACCAGATCATAAAAATAGTAAAAAACGGCCTGGGTTACCGGCAATATTCACCGCTTAGCCCGGCGGTAGGTTTTTACTACAATGATAAAGTTGAAAAAAGGAATTATGACCAGGAAAAGGCCAAGGAATTTCTAGAAAAAGGCGGATATCGGGATCGTGACGGCGATGGAATTTTAGAAGACAAGGGAGGAAATAAAATAGAATTCAACCTTTATACCAATTCCGGCAATACGGAGAGGGTTGATATCGCGGCTATCATCAGCCAAGACTTATCGAATTTGGGAATGAAAATAAATTTTCAGGCGCTGGAATTCAATACGGTTGTTGGTAAATTAAACTCTTCCTTTGACTGGGACTCTGTTATCCTGGGGCTTACCGGCGTTATCGATCCCCATTTTGAAAAAAACGTCTGGATGTCATCGGGCGGATTGCATTTGTGGAACCCGAATCAGGAGGAGCCCGCTACCGAATGGGAGCGGAAGATTGACGATATATTCGTCAAAGGGGTACAGGAACTAGATGAGGCGAAGCGAAAGATTTTTTATGATAAATATCAGGTTATTGCTTCGAAAGAAATCCCGCTAATTTATACGGCTTTAGGGGCGAAGATCTCTGCCGTAAGGAATAAATTCGGCAATCTTTATCCGACAAATTACGGGGGAGTTTTTCATAATATCGAAGAGATATACATTAAGCGTTGATCATGGCTAAATTCATTATAAAGAGGCTGCTTGTTGCGGTTCCCATGCTACTGGGAATAGCTTTTATCACTTTCTTGCTGATAAAACTTTCTCCGGGTAATTACTTGGATACCATGCGTATGGACCCGCAATATTCTAAGGAAACTATAGCCAAACTGGAGATGGAATTTAAGCTGGATAAGCCTCTTTTTGTGCAGTATCTGGCCTGGATAAAGAATTTATTCACTCTTAATCTCGGTCATTCTTTTCATTTTCATATTCCCGTAAAATCTGTTATAGGAGGAAGGCTTTTTAATACCTTTATTCTATCTTTGGCCAGTTTTTTGCTTACCTGGCTGGTCGCTATCCCTTTAGGTATTTGGGCGGCGGTTTATCGCAACCGTTTTATCGACCGGTTGATTCAATTCTTTTCTTATGTGTTTCTTTCTTTGCCCGGATTCTTTATAGCTATGGTTTTACTTTTCTGGGCGAGCCAAAATGGAGTTTTACCGCTAGGAGGCATGTACAGCCCCCACTATGATGAATTGAGTTTCACGGGAAAGATCTGGGACCTTTTGAAACATTTGGCTATCCCTACGGTTGCCCTATCGATTCGGGGGATCGCGGCGCTGCAGAAGATAATGCGCGGGAACATGCTTGAGGTCTTGGGGCAGAAGTATATTTTGGCTGCTCGGGCCAAGGGATTGCCGCAAGGGAAGGTAATTTATGTCCATGCGCTTAAAAATGCCATTAACCCTTTGATTACATTACTGGGGTATGAATTCTCTAATTTGTTGAGCGGAGCGGCGCTGATCGAGATCATATGCAGCTGGCCCGGGCTGGGCTCTTTGATGCTAACCGCGGTGCGCTCCAAAGACATATACCTTGTAATGGCGAATGTAATTATGGGCGGGGTACTTTTTATAGTCGGTAACTTGTTGGCCGATATTATGCTGGCGAAATCCGACCCCAGGATACGTTATGAGTAGAAATCAGGAAATAAAACATCAAAGCGAATTGCAAATAGCCCTTAATGGTTTTAAGAGGAATAAGATCGCTGTCGGTTGTTTGATTTTATTAAGCGTTTTATACCTCAGCGCTATTTTCGCCGATTTTATTTCTCCTTATTCTTATGACAATGAAGACCGTAACTACTCCTACTGTCCCCCGACTTTATTGAGTATTAAGCATGACGGTAAATTTGTCTATCCTTATATCAGCGGCCGGGAATTAACATTTAATGATTACCGCCAGAGAATTTATAAAATCGATCAAACGAAACGATACCCCATTAAATTCATGGTAAAAGGGGATAAATATAAATTACTGGGTTTCATTAAATGCCGATACCATCTATTTGGGGTGGATGCTCCGGGACGTATTTATCTTTTCGGTGCCGATTCAAGGGGGAGGGATATCTTCTCCCGTACAATGTACGGAGGAAGGGTTTCTTTGTCGATAGGATTGATCGGTGTTTTAATATCTTTCGGCCTCGGGCTTCTGGTCGGAGGGATTTCTGGTTATTACGGCGGGAGAATAGATAATTTTATCATGAGGTTGTGTGAAATGTTTATGATGATCCCCGGGTTTTACCTTTTGCTCGCATTGCGTGCGGCTGTACCGGATAATTTTAACTCCGTCCAGGTTTACTTTGCCATAATCCTGATCCTTTCTTTTATCGGCTGGGCTTCTTTAGCCAGGATAATCAGAGGCATGGCTTTAACTTTAAGAGAAAGGGAGTATGTTTTGGCGGCCAAGGGTTTCGGCCTATCGGATTTCAATATAATTGTCCGGCATGTATTGCCGCATACTCTGTCTTACTCGATTTTTGCGGTTATGCTTTCGATCCCCGGATATATTTTAGGCGAGTCGGCTTTAAGTTTGATCGGCCTTGGCATCCAAGACCCGTTTGCCAGCTGGGGGAACTTGCTTTCGGATGCAATGAGCATAATAAAAATAAAATTTGCCCCCTGGATTTTATTCCCGGCGATATTTATTTTCTTAACGGTCATTTGTTTTAATGTCATAGGCGAGGCCTTGCGTGATTGTTTGGACCCGATGATGAAACAAGAAAGAAAAAGATAAATGCGCGAACCATTAATCGAAATAAAAGATTTTGCGGTAGGAGTCATGGATAACTCCATTGAAAAAGTGATCGTTAAATGGGTTGATTTGACTGTTCCCGGGAATTGTATTTATGCTTTAGTCGGTGGCTCGGGCAGCGGCAAAACCACGCTTGGGCTTTCGATGTTAAAGTTGTTTACTCCCGGTTTATATGTGAAAAAAGGCGAGATTATCTTTGGAGGAAGGAATCTGCTTGAGTTGTCGGAACGGGATATGCAGAAAATAAGAGGTAAGGAAATCGGGGCTGTCTTTCAGGACCCCTTGGATACTTTTAATCCCGTTTTTACTATCGGGGACCAGATAGAAGAAGTTTTAAGGACTCATACCGATTTAGAAGAAACCAAAAGGCAAAAAGAAGTTATTGAGCTTTTATCCTTATCCGGAATTGAAGATGCTAAAAGGATATCGAGTTATTATCCGCATCAGTTAAGCGGCGGGATGAGGCAAAGGGCCATGATCGCCCAGGCAATCGCCGCAAAACCGAAACTTATTATTGCCGATGAGCCCACAAGCAATCTTGACGTTACATTGCAGGCGCGTATTTTGGAATTGTTTAAGGATCTTAGGGCGAAGTTAAATTTAACGATAATTATCATCACCCATGACTTGGGGCTTGCCCGCGATATCGCCGATTATATCGCAGTTATGAAGGAGGGTAAGATCGTCGAGGCCGGTGAGGCTTCGGCTGTCCTCGAAAGCCCCGAGCATGAGTATTCAAAAGAACTGATACGCGCATCCGGTATTTAATATGTTATTAGAAGCTAAAAATATTAAGAAATATTATCAAATAAAATCCCGCGGATTTAACCGGAACGATATTGTTAAGGCAGTAGATAATATTAGTTTTTCAATTCCCGAGGGTCAGAATTTCGGGCTGGTAGGGGAATCCGGCTGCGGCAAAACTACTACGGCGAGGATAATCTCTAAGATGATCCGGCTCGATATGGGCTCGGTCTTATTTGAAGGGGTGAATATAAAGGATTTAAGGGACAAGGAATTAAAGAAATACAGGAAAAAAGTTCAGATGGTTTTTCAGGACCCGTATAGCAGCCTTGACCCCCGCTTTACAGTAAGAAGCATAATCAAAGAGGCCTTGACTCTAGATGAGATGAAATATAAGAAGGAAAATGATAAGGAGATCAGGATAATCGAGTTATTGAAGGCTGTCGGATTGTCGCAGGATATCCTCAGCCGTTATCCTCATGAGTTCAGCGGGGGCGAACGCCAAAGGATAGCGATCGCCAGGGCTTTGATTTTGAAGCCTAAACTTTTGATCCTTGATGAGGCGGTATCTTCTTTGGATGTGATAATTCAAAAACAGATAGTTGAGTTGCTTATTGAGCTGCAGAAAAAGATGGAAATGACATTGCTTTTCGTTTCTCATAACCTGAAAATAGTTAGAAAAATATGCAAGAAAATAGCCGTAATGTACAAAGGAAAGATAGTCGAGACGGCCGAAACAGAGGATCTTTTTAGCTCTCCCGAGCATCCTTATACGCGCGAATTGCTTCGGGCGGCTATAGAATATAATCTGAAACAACCACTCGTGATTTATCCACCCTTTTCCGTCCATAGTAAAC
>JADFZM010000003.1 GCA_015232535.1 Candidatus Omnitrophota bacterium | reverse complement strand
AAAGCAAGGATCCCTACAACTTCTCCGCCGAATTCCATCGTCCCTTTGGGCAGTTTGTAAGTGGCCAGCATGGAGGTGTCGGTGGTTGTTTTTTTAACTGCCCAATTAGCTATCGAATTAATTTCACGAAGCGAATCCGCTCCAATTCCGGCGATGACATCGGGCCCGAATTGATTACGGTTTTGATTGGTCACGCCTCCGGCTACCATAATAATCATTGTTGGATATCTTTCACGGACAATTTCAATCCAATCAAGGACCTTGTATTCCAGCCCTCTACCGGCGGGTTTGAATTTTACGCCGTCGGCTCCATTTTTGAAGGCCATGGCGATTTGACTTTGAACAGAAATCTCCCCTTCTTTGGGCTGTGTGTTAATACCGGCAATTATCAGGATATTCTTTTCTTTTGCGTCTTCGCGGGCTTGAGCTATTTCTCCTTTCAAGAGCATTTCAGAGGAGATTAAAACATCCGCCCCGGCTCTGACAGCTTCGGATAATCCGCCCTTTTTTACGGTCTGTAATAATATTGCTTGGGGATTTTGCGAACGCACCCGATTTGTCTGCTGTGGGCCTTTTAACTCAGGATTAAGACCGGCTTTCTTTGCGGCGGTGAAACCGGCCAGGGTATCTTCGTCCGCCCAAGAGTGCAATCCAACGATGTCCCCGCCTTTTTTAACATTATCGGCCATATCTTTTATCGCGGCCTCACGGGATTCTAATTCCCTTATTTTATCTGTGATTATTTTCACGGTTTGGTCAGTTAACTTTATTTCTAAATTTCTTTTGTTTTGGTAATTGCTGACATCCAAGATTTCCCTAAGGACTTGAACTGGGCTCTTGTATGAGATGAGACTAGTATAAACAACGTCCTTATCATTGAATATTATTTCTAGTTTTCCTTGCCTAATAGAAAATTTCAAGTGTCCCTCATCTTCCTCCCATTCTAATCCCATACTTCCACTTCGCATTGTGAAGGAAGTTACCTCTACATTTAAAACTTTATTTTCCAGGAAACGGGATAACTCAACCAGCCTATAATCCAGAAACCCCCGATGAAAATCCCTCATTAGGCGTTCCTCTTCATCTGCTACTTTTCTACGAAAATCAACCCAAAATCTGGCTTTATTAATAATAAAAGAACTGTCAGCTTCTTTATATGCTTGTTTCCATTCTAAATACATCTCAGCACCATTTATGACAAGGCGTGCTCCGGTTTCACTTGGTTTTAGGTATTCAACTAATGAGGCTAATAGCTCTTTGCTGAATTCAACATAATTGAGAGGATTTTCACCGCTCAAGGGCCTAGTAACTGCCTGTGTCATTCTTGCATCAACCAAGCGTTCTAGCACATTGAACCTCAGAATTCTGACATCCTCTGATGCCTGGCCTTGCGGGCCGGCGGCTTGCGCAACATTTTGGGTCAGCAAATCATCGCCCATCGCTTCAAGTATACTCTTTAATTCGCTGGTATAAACTTGCCGTCCATTTAATTCTATTGTGGTTTGGCCGAAAATAGCCTCATCGGTCCCCGGCTCAACGGCTATTAAGGAAAGCCCAGAGCTGGCCTCTTCTGCAAAGCGATCGGCTTCTGCTATTGCACCAGGTAAAGCGCCCTCTCCCGCATCGGCTAAATTTGTTCTAAAATCTAAAACATCGCCATTTTTGCGCGAGGCCAACATTGCCACGTCATTACCGCTTCTTTTGGCAACTTTTACATTACCCATCTTTGAACCGCCGGAAAAATATTTCCTGGGGATAATAGTCTTTGTTTGAGAGTCATAATCTTCCTTAATATAGTTGTAAACGCCTTTCTTAAAAGCCTCTAAATACTGATTATAAATCCTTTGTTTGATTTCTTTATCCTCAACATCCACGCCGAATGTCTTATTCTTCCCGACATAAACCTGTCCCAACAAGCTTTCCTTTAAATTCTCTTTATACCAGCTGGCTAAGATGACCGAATTATAAATTTGCCTCAACTGCGCAAAGTTTTTACCTTCATTAACTTCTTTCTCAATCTCAGGAATTAATATTTCTTTGATAATTTTGCTTGATACCGCACTGTATTTTTCAGCGGATTCTTTTTCAACGCCCTCAAGGCCGAAACTTTTTATACCTAAATTCTTATTTAAAGCCACAAAGTCTTCCTCGAGCATGACCTTCAAATGGCTTTCAACGACAAAAACGCTGTTGCCGTGCTCGTAAACAGCCGCTTTTTCCGGTAATATCCATATCTTGTTAAAGGTATTCATCGGGATATCAGTTGTATTAAATTCTTTTTGAGTCTTTTCGTATACCCGCGCCCAGAACGTTTTGCCTAATTCATCTTCAGGGTAAACAAGCGTCGAGGTAAGCTGTTTTAAAATGTAATCCTGCGCCAAAAGGTCGCGGCCCATTTCGGTTACTCCGAATCCATCGGGAACAACACGGTCTTTCTCATAAGGGGACAGGTTGACCCACATTTCATCTTCCGGAACGGTCAAAGAAGCAAGAAAATATTTGATAAGTTTGACCGCTTCATCGGTCAGCTCTTTCCCCTGCAACTGGCTGTCTCCGGTATCCACAATAAAATCAAAGAGAAGTTGGTTTTCGGGATGTATAGTGATCCCCTTTATTAGAGTAGGTATGTAGCCGGAGCTCACCGGCACCATCGCCCCCGGCACAGGCAGGTTCAATACAGTCTGTGCGGCTATTTGCGCGTAAGAAGGCGGGATTATGCCAGTAAAGACAAAGGCGATAAGCACCACAGCGCAAATTAAGCGGTGATATTTTGTTTGTTTTTTGTTTTCTATAAACCTGATCATTTTAATTTCTCCTTGATTTTAAATTATGATATCCACTATCTTTTATCTTTTTAAATAAAAAATATTTAAAAATAAATTACTTGGAAAAATCAGGATTCAATTGGGGTATAGCAAAAGACAGCATAACCCATAATTATTTTAGGTTATCCGTGGCGTGGGCCTAAAAATTAAGAACTTTTGGAACTTGAATTAAGTATAACATATGTAATTTTGCGATGGCAAGCGAGCAAAGAAAATTACACATACGTAAATCATTTCACCGCAATAACTTATAATCGTGATAAAATTATTTACAATTAATCTCAATAATTGAGTCCTAAAATTTTTATTGATAGAAAAAGGACCGGTAATTTTTTAGAGGTAACTTTTGGCCTTCTCGATCGACTCTTTCATGCTGGAGAAGACATTGTCTTCGCCGATCAGGTCATAAAGGTTTGATTTAACAACTTCGTTTAGGGGCTGGACATGCAAACCGGTTATAATAAGCCTTATTCCGCTTCGTTTGCATTTTTGATAGAAACATTTTAAGGCATGCATTCCTGTTGAGTCGATCAAGGGAACATTTCTAAACCTCAATATTCTCACCTTCGGCTTCCCGCTGAGGCTTAAGTCAATCTCATCGAAATGATTGGCCGCCCCGAAAAATAAGGGTCCGTTTACCTCATAGACCTGCACCCCATCCGGAATCACGAATTTAGCGCTTAGTTCTTCTCCGTTATTATCATCGCTTTCGATCTCCTTAGCATATATTTGTATCGTTGTCGCATCCGACATTCTTTTCATAAAAAGAAACGCGGAAAGGATCACTCCTAGCTCTATAGCCGAGGGAAGATCGATAAAAATAGTAACAAAAAAGGTGGAAAGAAGGATTATTTTCCCGCCTTTTGACCCGTTTAAAAGTTCCCGGAAGGAACGCCATTCGCTCATGTAATACGCAATAACAACCAATATCCCCGCCAGGCAGGCAAAAGGAACTTTTGTTATGAGCTTTCCGAAGAGAAGAAGAACGATCAGTACCGTGATAGCATGAACAATTCCGGCGATCGGGGTCCTCCCGCCGTTACGGATATTAGTAACCGTACGGGCGATCGCACCCGTTGCCGGCATCCCGCCAAAAAGTGCCGAGCCGATATTCGACACCCCCTGAGCGACAAGCTCCATATTCGAACGGTGCTTGCCTCCTATCATTCCGTCGGCAACCACCGCGGAAAGCAGGGATTCTATCGCCCCCAAAAGAGCGATAGTAAACGCCGGCTGAAAAAGCTCGCGGATTACCTGCATATCGATTCTTGGAAGATGCGGCACAGGCAAAGAATGCGGCAGGCTGCCGAAGCGCGAACCTATTGTTTCGACCGGTAAGTTAAAAAAGCTGACCAAAAAAGAAGTCACGATGATCGCAACCAGCCCGCCCGGCAATTCCCTGGAAACTTTCGGCCAGATCACAATAATTAAAACGGTCAATAAAGACAATAAAACCGCCCAATAATTAACGGTGTGCAGATTAACAATGAAGAGCTTCCATTTTTCGATAAAATCAGCGGGAATTGTGTCGATAGACAATCCCAGAAAATCCTTAACCTGGGAAGAAAAGATTATCAATGCGATTCCGCTGGTAAACCCGACGATCACCGAATGCGGGATAAATTTGATGATCGTTCCGAATTTTGCCAAACCCATAACAATAAGCAGAATTCCGGCGATAAAAGTGGCGATAATAAGGCCTTCATTGCCGTATTTCTGTACGATCCCGTAAACAATAACGATAAAAGCGCCGGTCGGCCCGCCGATCTGAACGCGGCTCCCGCCTAGGACAGAAACAAGGAATCCGGCTACGATCGCGGTTATCAATCCGTTTTGCGGAGAAACCCCGCTCGCGATAGCGAAAGCAATGGCCAAAGGTATGGCCACAATACCGACGATAATACCCGCTGTTAAATCCTTAAAAAAGCTCTCCCGGGAATAATCCTTAAGAGTTGTGAATAGCTTTGGGACAAACATTTGAATCTCTTTCCTAAAAATAAAAACCTTGATTGAGCTTAATCAAGGTTCATTCTTAAAATTCTCGGTTTCTTTGATTAAAACTGCTTTATTTACGAATTATAAAATATATTCCTGATATAACAAGTTTTTTCTTGATTATTGACTAGTTAAGTCTGCTCCTCCAGCGGCAAAACAAAAGCCTTGAGTCCTTCTTTCCCGATTTCTTTCCTTAAGCTCCTGACCGAAGTGAGAAGCTGCCTCGCCTCTCTTTCCTCGCACGCAATGTATAAAATATTATTCTTGCCCGGCCATACATCAGTGCCTAAATGGGTACCGGAAAGATTTCCTTTTCCCAGTACTCCGGGAATTTTAGTGTAACTGCTTAAGCCCGATATTTCCAAGGCTTCCATCACCTCAGCGTCGATAGATTCATTATATGTTATCATTACCATTTTCTGCATAAAACAACCTCCCCTTTTTACTACCGACGCCCGTTTTTCCCGCGGACTCTGGTCTCAAAAATCGCATACAAAGTCGGGACATAAAGCATGGTTACCAAAGTAGACACCGTCAATCCTCCCAGCATCGTTATCCCCAAAGGCTGCCAGGTCTCGGAACCTTCTCCTTGAAAAAAAGCCAAAGGCAAAAGCCCGGCTAAAGTAGTGATCGTAGTCATAAGTACGGGGCGCAGCCTTTCTTTGCCACCAACCGTTATCGCATCAAAAAGTGAATAACCCCTGGCCCGCAGGATATTGATATAACTGATGAGCACAATGGCATTGTTAACCACGATACCCATTAACATTATTATTCCCAAAAATGAAATAATGCTTAAAGTCATCCGGGTGATGAAAAGCGCGACGAACACACCCGTAAAAGTAAAAGGGACGGAAAACATAACGATAAAAGGGTCCAAAAGAGATTCAAATTGCGCGGCCATGACCATATAGACCAATATTATGCCCAGAATAAGGAGCAAGATCAGGTCCTTGAATGCCTTAGCCTGTTCTTCCGCCTCGCCCCCAAACTCGACGATAATATCCTCGGGAATAGTAATCTTGTCCAACTCTTTTTTGATCGCTTCCCTTAGCCTTCCCGGAGAGGTCTTATAAACATTGCATTCGACCTTGACTATCCTTTCTCTGTTCTGCCTTTCTATGGCGACCGCCCCGGCCTCTTCGTAAACAGCGGCAAAGTTGCTTAATTTAACCATCTTCCCCGTTGAAGGCGAAACGATCGAGAGGTTCTCCACATCTTCTATCTTAGAACGCGAACTTTCTTCCAGCCTTAAATAGATGTCATAAGTCTCCCCTTTTTCCCGATACCTCGTCGCTGTCGTGCCTTCAATAAAAGATTTGATAGTATTCGCGGTCGTGCTCATATCCAAACCCAGAACAGCCGCTTTCTCCCGATCTACTGCAATCTTTAATTCCGGGCGGTTTATTTCGCGGGAGATCGAGGCATCAACCGCCCCCGGGACTTTTTCCACTAAAGCTTTTATCCTCTCGGCCAGTTTTCCCGTCTCTTCGAAGGAATTGCCGATAATATCGATCTCGATGCTTTTCCCGGAACCACCGACGATCATGCGGCTCATCGGATTACCGGCGACGATGTCCGTCTTTATAACCCCGGGGATTTTCTTGATTTCATTCCTTACCCCCTGGCCGATATCCCAAACAGATCTTTTCCTCTTCGATTTTTCGATTAATTTCGCCCCGCTGACTACGACATGTTTTCCCGAAGCCCCGGCTGTCGAACGGCGCGAAGAAGGTGTCTCTCCGCTTCTGGCATAAATAACGGTCGCCTCCGGAACATATTTCTCATAAATATCCTCGATACGATGAGCAACCTTATCCGTCTCCTCAAGCCGTGTTCCTAAGCCCAAACTGACATTAACCCTTAAATCTCCCGTATCTTCCTCGGGAATAAATTCCGTGCCGATGAACTTTACCAATATCAGGCTAACAACAAAAACAACGCTAAAAACAGTTATAACCCTTCTTCTGTGCGATAGGCACCATCCCAGGGCCTTAGAATAATATTCTTCCCAGCCCTTAAACATCCTTTCGGATGTTTCATAGAAATTATTAAAGAATAACTGCCAACGGTTCCCCCCCTTGAGCAGCGTCTGCACCCTTAACCATTTCGAACAAAGCATGGGGCTAAAGGTTATCGCGGTGAATAATGAGGCGATCAAAGTTACGGTAACAATTACCGCAAGTTCCCCGAACATTATACCCGTAACTCCGGTAACAAATAACATCGGAAGGAAAACTACGACCGTGGTCAAAGTCGATGCCCCGACCGAAAGGGCCATCTCCGAGGTGCCGTAAATAGCGGCTTCCGTCGGCCTTTTGCCCCGTTCCAGGTGCCGGTAAACGTTATCTACGACAACAATGGCATTGTCTACCACCATCCCCGAGGCTATAGCCAAAGATGACAGGCTGATGACATTTATTGTTTTTCCGGCCAGAAAAAGATAAACAAAAGAAATAAGAAGAGAAAAAGGGATAGTCAAAGCAATTATCAAGCTACCCATTATCTGCCTCAGGAAAAACCAGACGACAAAAACCACCAAAATAACCCCCAGCCAAACAGAGCTCTTAAGAGAATCTAGAGCACTTATGATATCTTTAGAGCTGTCGAAAATAATATGCATCTTTACGTCCTGCGGCAGTACCTTCTCTAATTCCTTCAATTTCTTTTTAATCTTCGTTGCGACCTCGACTGTATTTGTGCCGGTTTGCTTAAGCATCATCATGAGTAGCGCCTGCTTACGGTTAAACCTTATTTTCATCAACTGTTCTTTAAACCCGTCCTCGATCGTGGCAACGTCCCTCAGGTAAATGTATTTCCCGTCTTTCTTGGAAAGTATGACTTTATTTATCTCATCGGGTGTCGCAAATTCCCCCGGAAGGCGCAGAAGATAATCCGTCATCCCGGATTTAATGCTTCCCAAGGGCTGGGTAACATTTTCTTTCTTCAAGGCACCTTGTATGTCGAATATCGATAAGCCGTATCCCTCCAGCTTTGCATGGTCGATCCATATATTTATTTGCCTCTCCAGCCCGCCGAAAGCCTGTACGGTCCCCACCCCAGGTATCTGCCGGATCGTATCAGCTACTCTTTTCTCTATTAAATCATAAAGCCCGGAATATGATTCTTTGGCCGTGATCCCCATAAAAAGGATAGGGAAATTAGCGGTGTTAAACTTAAAAATAAACGGGTTGTCCATCTCATCGGGAATGGAAGGAAGCTGCCTTTTGGCTAATTCGATCCTGTCGCGGATATCATTGGAGGCTTCATCTAAATTAGTCCCCCATTTGAATTTTAGCGTAACTGTTGAAACCCCGTCCATAGACGATGAGGTTATTTTCTCTATTCCCGGAGTGGTTGATAGCTGATTCTCCAAAGGTTCCGTCACTTTTATCTCAACGTCCTCGGGGCTAGCCCCCGGATAAGCGGAAATAACGGTAATCGACGGCGGTTCGATCTTGGGCATCATATCGATCCCGAGGCGGGTAAGGCTATAGAAAGCAATGATGATGATCGAAAGAAAAATCATCATATTTGTGACCGGCTTTCTTACACCAAATTCCGGAAGGTTCATTTTCCTTCCTCCTCAACCGAAACTTCCGCCCCTTCAAAAAGCCTTTGTTGGCCCATAACAACAACTTTTTCGCCTTCTTTTATCCCCTCATCAACTTCATAATACGGCCCCTGCCTTATCCCTAAAGAAACTTTCCTTAACACCGCTTTATTATTCTCCACAACATAAAGATAGGCATTGGGTTCCTTGCCGATAACAGCTTCCTTTGGGTTACCGCAACATTTTTATGTTCCTTTACGGTCAATAAGGCTTTGGCAAACATCCCCGATTTAAGGCGATGGTCAAAATTGGCTAAAGTAATCTCAACGGGAGCGCTCCTCGTCGAGATATCGATAACCGGGCTGACTTTAGTAACCTCGCCATTAAAGATCTCATCGGGATAAGCATCGACCCTGACCTGGGCCGGTTGAGAAATACTGACAAAAGGAAGGTATTTCTCCGGGATATCAAGCTCTATTTTCACCTTATCTATATTCACGACCAAGGCACAAGCGGTTGAAGGGGCGACATTCGTCCCGACATCGACATATATCCTCCCTAATACACCGTTTATCGGGCTTTCTATCGGGGCTTTCTGATATTCTAACCCGACTTCATCACGGTCTACATACATTAAGGGTTCCCCTTTCGTGACAACATCGCCGTCTTTTTTCGCTTTTTCAATCACTTTCCCTGTTACCTTAGGATAAACTATCGCTTCTTCATCGGCCTTGACATCCCCGACGTATTCGATAATCTCGTTAAGCTGGGTCAGTTGGGTCACATTGACTTTAACGGGGATTGACTCTGTTTTCTTCGCCTTTTCCTTCTTAGGAGATACACTTCTGGTTATGACCACAATCAATACAGCGGCCAAAAGAAGATATAAAAACTTCTTACTGATTTTCCCCAAATTCGCTTTATGGGAAATTATTGCCTGATAGAAACTATTCCAGCTATTTTTCATTGATCCTTCCTCCCATTGCCTTTTGATACCTCGCCTTGGCAACCAGATATTCATATACGGCTTGTTTTTGGCTGAAAAGAGAAACCTCAAAGGCGAGTTTCGCGTCGCTTAAATCAAGAACGCTGGCTATTCCTTTGTCGTGTTTCGCCTGAAACTCATCTAAATACTCCTTGTAAAATGCCGCCTCTGCTTCCTGCGACTTTATTTTGGCAAAGGCATCATTCATGTCCAAATAAGCATTCTTCAATTCCGAAATAATATCTGAAGTTACCTTCTCTTTACTAAGCTCGGTTTCCTTAAGATCGATTATGGCCTGTTCTACCTTGGATTTTGTCGTCCATCCGTCGAATATCGGCCAGGAGACTGTGACCCCGATAACGTTATAATCATTCCAATTCTTTGTTGCCGTGCCGCTTGTATGGGAGCGGCCGTAATAATCCCAGGAAGCATATATAGTCGGACGGGTATCGGCTTTCGCGATCTCGATTCCTTTTTTATCCGCTTTTATCTGCGATTCATACTGCTTTATTTCCGGGCGGGTCTTAAGCGCCTGAAGATAACCGTCTTCCCATTTAAGCTGGTCAGATGTGGAGGAGAAATCCCCTTGCGGTTTTACTTCCGTATCCAAAGCTATAAAAAGCAAATTTTTTAGCAACGTTTGGGCTGATTCGACCTGGCTCAAAGATGAGCCGTAAACCTGCTCGACATTCTCCAGTTCTTCCTTCATGAGAGCCCTTTCCAAGGAAGAAGCTCGGCCTTTTTGATAGCGGATTTCAATGCTTTGGTAATGTATTTTGGCATTTTCAACTATTCTTTCATTAAGCGAAGCATACTCTTGTGCCAGTAAAATAAGATAGAAGGCTTTTTGCACATTTAAAACGGTTTCAATTCGGGTTTTCTCGAGGACCGCTTCGGCAACTGAGACTTTTGCTTTGTTCTGCGAGACGGTATTAATCGCTTTTCCTCCCCTGAAAAGATACTGTTTTAATGTCCCCTGAGCAGTCGTTTGTTTTAGGCTTGAATCGTATAATTCATTCGTCTGCGACCAGCTTCCTCCGAGCGTGATGCTCGGCATAAACCCTGAAATAGTCTCGCTTAATTTCTTCTTAGATTTCTCTACTTCTTGTGACTTTAACAAAATTTCCCGGTTATCACGAAGGGCTAATCCTAGCGCCTGTTCAATGGTCAAGGATATCGGCTCGCTTGCGTATATCAGCTGGGCATATATAAAGGTAAATGTTACTAGGCTTGCTAAAATTTTTTTCATAAATTAACGTTGTTTTCGGTTACCATCACATTATGTACTTGGGTTAATACCCTCAAATAATCCTCTCGATCTTTTTCGGTTAATTTTCCGAACACATTGATTATCATTTCCCGCCTTTGCTCATATATTTTCTTTACCAAAGCTATGCCTTTTGCGGTCAGTCCGATATTTATGATCCTTCGGTCATTGGCTTCGTATAAACGTGACACATAACCGTCTCTTACCATCCTATCGACGGTGCCGGTCATGGCGGGAGTTGAAACTTTCATGAACATTGCCAAATCCGACATCTTTGCTTCTTTTTGCTTGTATAAAAATCCTAAAACAAGGAATTGCGGCATAGTAATCTTGCCCTTGAAAAACTCGTTAGCCTGCCTTTTAGAGAACTCGCGGAACAATACCGGAAGAATTTCGTTGATCCTGTCGGCAAACTCGGGTAAGGGGATATGGCTCATATCTAACTCCATTAATTGTTAACTATGTTAACTATTCAGCGAGTTAAATATACTACAGAAGAAAGAGCCTGTCAAAGTTTCTTCGGATAAATTATTGTTTATATCGATGGGGTAAAAAGGAAATCCCCGGACAGTCCTTAAACCGTCCGGGGATTGTGCAGAGAATTTATAGTTTCACTACTTTGGTAGCTTGTTCGCCTTTTGGACCTTTAGTTATTGAGAACTCTACTTCCTGCCCTTCGTTAAGAGTTTTATAACCCTCGCCTTGAATTTCAGAGTGATGCACGAATACATCGCTTCCTGATTCGGGAGTGATAAAACCATAACCTTTTTGATTGCTGAACCACTTTACTTTTCCTCGTACCATTTCCTGTTTCCTCCTTTTAGCATTAACCTTGATTTTGCACTAGCAAAATCCCCTGATATTCCCGCCATGTTTTGTTGCTATACGGCAACAAACCATCCCGCGGGGTTATCCCAATTTTGCGGCGCACTTTATTATGCGCTTGATTTCTTCAATCCAAAAATTCATATACAAAATTAGGATTAATAAAAAAACCGCAAGGCTAGCTCAAAAACCTTGCGGCTTGAGACATGCTTCTTTACTGTTTTTAGTTTAACATATTATTTCCTAAATGCAACTTATTTTATAGCCGAATTTATCGCCCCAACAACTTCCCTAAGCCTTCAGGCTATCGCTAATAGGTTTATCCGTTATAACCTTCTGAAAGATAACGGCTCCGATAAGGCATATAATACCCGTGACAAGCAAAGTCCAAGGCCCGCCGATCTTCTCGGCAACAACCCCGGCTATCAAACTTCCAAAAGGAGCGGTCCCCATAAAGGACATAGTAAAAAAACTCATTACCCTGCCGCGCTTATCTTCATCGACAACAGTCTGCAAAATAGTATTGCTCGCGGCCATATTCACCATCATATAAAAAGCGGCAACCCCGATTATTGCCATCGTCAGCCAGAAAATACTGCAAAACGAAAAGGCAATAATCGAAACGGAGAAAATCACGGTCGAAGAAGTGACGATCGGAAGTAAACCCATAGCATTTCCCCTTCCCGCCAAATAAAGCGTGCCTGTAAGGGCGCCCACTCCGGCCATAGCCCATAAAAAGCCAAGTGTGCGCGAGTCACCGTGAAAAATATCCTTGGCATAAACTGGCATCAATACTTGAAAAGGAACACCCATTAAAGTAATAAAACTCAATAGCAAAAGAACATTTCTGATCAACTTATGATTAAAAGCATAAACAAAACCGACCTTTAAATCCCGCCATATATCGTTATCATTATTTTTCGGCCTTGATCCAAGACCTCTCATCAGCAATAATGCCCCTATGACAGCGAGAAAACTTAAAGCATTAAGAGTAAAACACCATCCTTCTCCGGCCACAGAGATCATAATTCCGGCGATAGAAGGCCCGATCAGCCGAGCTATATTGAACATAGAAGAGTTAAGCGCAATGGCATTCCCCAGGTCTTCTTTGTGTTCAACAAGTTCGAATGTAAACGAATGCCGTGTAGGGATTTCAAAGGCGTTGACCATCCCCACAAAAACGCTTAAGGCTAGAATATGCCATATTTGCAAATTGTGAGTAAAAAATAGCCAGGCCAACACAGCCGCCTGAAGCATCGAAAGAATATTCACAATAACCAAAAGCCTATGGCGGTTATGCCTGTCGGCTATAACCCCGGCTAAAGGCGCCAATAAAAATGTCGGGACCTGCCCCAAAAATCCGATCATTCCCAAAAGAAAAGGCGAATTGGTAAGACGGTAAACCAACCAGCTCATAGCCATTTGCTGCATCCAGGTGCCCACCAAAGAGGCTCCCTGCCCGACAAAAAATATCCGGTAATTTCTATTCCTAAAAGCGCGAAGCACGAATTTTAGCCCCGATTCATTTTGGTTGTTGTTTGTCATAGGATGCTCTACTCATACCTCAGCGCTTCAATAGGATCAAGTTTGGAAGCTTGCTTCGCCGGCCAGATACCGAAGAAAACCCCGATAGCAACAGAAAAACCAACCGCCATTACAATAGAAGAAACCGTGATCTTGACTGACCATCCGGCAAAAAGCGTTATAAGAACTGCCGCACCGGTCCCCAGAATTATCCCGGATATTCCTCCGATAAAAGACATCAAAACAGCCTCGATAATAAATTGCACAAGAATATCCTTATTATTGGCCCCGATCGCTTTCCTTAACCCTATTTCGCGGGTGCGTTCGGTGACCGAAACGAGCATAATATTCATAATTCCTATCCCCCCGACCAAAAGCGATATCGCCGCGATCGCCCCTAAAAGAAGCGACATTGTTTTTGTCGTCGATTCAAGCGTGCTTTTTATCTCCGACATGTTACGGATCTGAAAACTGTCCTCATCTTTCTTATCAAGGCGATGCTTGGTAATGATAAGGGCCTTGATCTCTTCCTGAGCCGAATCAATAAGTTGAGGGCTGACTATCTCGACTGATATAGAATCAATATATTCCTTCCCGAAAACTCTAAACATGGCGGTCGTAATCGGAATGACAATATTATCATCGCGGTCACGCCAGGAATCTCCGCCTTTGGAAGGAAGTATCCCGATAACCTTAAAATTAACGCCGTTTACCTTTATTGTTTCTCCGACCGGATTTTGGTCCCCGAAAAGTTCGCGGACAACGGTTTGACCCAAAACCGCGACTTTTTCCCTCATCCTCATTTCCTCCTCGGAGAAAAACCTTCCCAAAACAGGTATTGCCGCGCGCATTTCGGCGTAATCCACTCCTACCCCTTCAACTTGAGTGCTCCAATTCTTGTTGCCGTAAACAATCTGCCCCTTTCCGTTTACCGACGGGCAAACTTTTTTAACTAAACCAAAGAGCGAGTGAATATCCCTAACGTCGCGGAAAGTGAAGCGGGTAACCGTTCCCGCCTCCATCGACACCCCGTGTATCCGGGAGGAACCGGGACGTATAACAAGTAGATTTGACCCTAAAGAAGCGAGCTGTTTTTCTATCGATTCTTTTGCGCCCTGCCCCAATGCAAGCATCGCAATAACCGCTGCGACTCCTATAAGTATCCCTAAAATCGATAAAACCGAGCGCATCTTATGCGACAGCATAGAGACGACTGCCTGCCTTAGGCAATCTAAAACTTTACCCCGAAGGGAAACACGCTCTGTCGACGACATAACAGAGCGGAATATTTTATCCACCTGATCCTGGCTCGAGAAACGCCCCCCGTAGCGTTTCTTTTCATCGGAAATTACCCTGCCGTCCCGCATTCTTATAACCCTTTTAGCATACGCGGCAACTTCGTCCTCATGCGTGACTACAATAACGGTTTTTCCCCGATCATTAAGCTCACGAAGGATACTCATTATCTCTTCTTTGCTTTTTGAATCCAGATTCCCGGTAGGTTCATCGGCAAGGATCAAAAGAGGATCGTTCACCAAAGCCCTGGCTATCGCCACCCTTTGCTGTTGCCCGCCGGAAAGCTCATTCGGACGGTGGTTGCCCCTGTCCTCCAACCCCACATCCTTGATACGCCTTTCCGCCTCTGCATCAGATGCGCCTCTTCCGGCATAGATCAAAGGGAGTTTTACGTTTTCAAGTGCGCTCATCCGGGGAAGCAGGTGAAATTGCTGAAAAATAAAACCCGCTAGAAGGTTCCTTATAGCGGATATTTTCTCTTCCGGGATATCATTAACCGTATTTCCGCCGAGTAAATATTCCCCTTTGTCCGGCTTATCTAAAAGGCCAAGCACATGCATTAAGGTCGACTTGCCCGATCCCGACGGGCCCATTATTGCCAGGAATTCTCCTGTTCCCACGCTCAAAGAAACACCGTCTAAGGCCTTTACCTGAACCTTGCCCATCTGGTAAGTTTTATAAATATTTTTAAGCTCGATCATTGTTTTCTGCGGTTCGGCATAAACGGATTGCCGCCTTCTTTGTTCTCCGGCAGCTCGTATTTCTTGGTCTTGACGATGATTTTATCGGAAAGATCGATTCCCGAAACAATTTCAACGTTCTTCTCGTCGGATATTCCTAGGACTACCTGCTTTTTCGCAATACCTTTGAGGCTTTTATCTTTTACCATTACAAAATTCCCTTCTTTTTCTTTTTGAACGGCATTAAGAGGGACTGTTAGAACGTCAGACCTGCTTTCCTCGATAAAATCAATATTCGCATTCATCCCGGAGCGGAAAAATGCGGGAAGTTCCTCGGATAAAAGATCAACCTCATAAACAGTCACATTGCTGACCGTTTTCGATTCGTAATATATATGCGATACAACTGCATTTATTCTTTCCTGCGGATAAGCATCAAGGGTTACGAAAGCTTTACCTTCTTTCTTTATTTTGCCAATGTCAGTTTCATCGACCTGGGCCCGGACAATCAACCTATCGGACAATACAACAACCGCCTCAACCGTTAAAACCGCCTGCCCGGGCTGAATGGTGGCGACGATAACTTCTCCGTCGATAGGGGCGATAAGCGGTATGGGCTTATAAGTTTCTTGCCAATATTGAAGGGTTTCCTCTCCTTTGCCCCTCGCCGCGTCCAGCAAAGCCGCCCGGTCGGTCGAGCTCATCCATCCTAAGACCTGAGAGCTTTTTACAATATCACCTTCTTTTACAAGTATACTTTCTATGCGGCCGCTTACCGGCGGCTTTATCTCCAGCCTGTTTTTAGGAAGGACCGTTCCCGTCGTTGAAATATAATTCTCGATTGTGCCGATCGCGGGAGTAATTTCCATCTTGATCTCTTTTGAACCGCTTTTATTTTGTTTTTTCATAACCAAAATAAATACGGAACAAAAAACAAGCAAGGTAACAATAATAGCCTTTTTATTAATTTTGCGCATATTCCAGGGTTTCTCCTTTCGCCTGAATCCAATTCGCCTCGGAAACCAAAGCATTTATCTGAGCATCCAAGAAGGCCTTTTTTGCCCTGACCAGGTCGTCTTCGATTATCGTCCAATTGTCGAACTGAATCAAGCCAAGCGAATACTGCTCCTCGGATATCTTTGCCCGCTCCTCGGCAGCATCCAGAAATTGCCTTTCGATATCGACCGAATCAACGGCCGAGATTAATTCCCCCCACGCTTTTTCAATAGAAACAGCCACTGAATTTCTGACGCTTTTTTCATCCGCAACCGCTTGGTTGTAAACTGCCTCTGCCTTCCGTAATTGCGCGGTCTTTAATCCGCCTTCGAAAATAGGGACCGATAATGTTAGCCCTGCGTTCCAGGCTTCGCCCTCGGGGGGCCACTCCGAAGAACTTCGGCTCGCGCCTCCATGGGCATTAAGCTCAGGAATAAAACCGGCCTTAGCGGATTTAAGGGAAAACACCGCGGAATTTCTTTGCGAAACATATTTTGCCAGATTGGGATGGGCTTGCGCTAATTTATCGAAATCCGGAGATTCTTCTTTCGCAAATTTTACCCCAAGGCTTCCGTTCACCTTCAACCGGGAGCTTTCAGTTCGGCCCAAGTGAGAAGACAACTCCCTTTGGGCAGAATTAATATTTCTTTTATTCTCGTCAATTTCCAATTGCGCCTGGGCTAAGTTTGCCCTGGCCTTAAGCAGCGCGCCTTTATGCTCGACGCCGGACTCGTAGCGCAAAGTTATTAAATCCAGATTGCTTTTTCTTATTTTATAGATCTCTTCGGTTATCACTGACAATTCCTGCGCCTTGAGCAAATTAATGAAAGCCGCTCTTAATTCCTTCCTTACCTGCGAAGAGGCGTATTGAAAGCCGTAGCGCGCCGCCTGCAAATCCTCGGAAGCCGCCTTTATATCGTCTTGGGCCTTGAATCCGTCAAAAAGAAGCTGCGTTGCCGTAACCCCATAGCTGTAGGTTTCATCTGTTCCCTCAGCTGTAGACTTTTTTGAGCTTGACGCGCTTACGCTGGCGCCTACCTGCGGCAGGGCTGAGCTTTTTGTTATTTCTTTGTTAGCCTGTGATTGCTTAAGGACTTCTTTTGCGGATATAAGGTCGGGATGGTTCTTTGCCGCTTCCTTAATGCAATCTTCCCAGGATAAAATCTCTTCAGCTATGGAAATTCCCGGGGATGAAAATAATAAAAAAAGACTAATAAATATGATTTGCATCGCTCTTTTCCTACTTTTTATCAATCTTTCTTTCCAGCTTGGAAATCATCCTCGCTGCCTGTTCCAAGAATTTCGCGAAATCCTTTGCATGCATAAGGCTTATGACCTTCTTGTCGGGCTTGGCAAAAACCATAAGCTGGTCTCCGGGATTGATGTTGAACTCTTTCCTTAGCTGAGCCGGTATTACCAGTTGCCCTCTTTCCCCGACGGTAACGGCCCCGTAAGCCTTGCCTCTAAATATCGCCTGCATATAGACACCTCCTTGCGCCATATGGCTCTTTCCTGCGAAAGAGCAATATGAATTACATGAAATGTATGATAAATCATATTTAGCGCGTTGACAAATAAAATATTAAATTACTTCTACGCTATAAAATACTTTCATTCTTTGGCATGTATCCTCCGGTAGGTATAAACTAAGAAAAAGAGGCGTTCGAAGAGGAAAACTTGGTCAAAAACCGCGCTTTAAGCAATCCTTCTTTCCATTCTCCCTCAGGTGTCGAATCCCATACTATCCCGCCGCCTATTCCCATCTCAGCTTTTCTTTCATTTATGAGAATGGTCCTTATCGGAACATTGAAAAATAAGTTTTTGTCGGGAGTAATATAGCCGATAGCGCCGGTATATATCCGCCGTTCTTCTCGCTCGAGCTCTTTTATAATTTCCATTGCCCGGATTTTGGGCGCGCCCGTCACTGACCCAGAAGGAAATATCGAAGCAAATAGTTTATATAAATCGATATCCTTTTCTACATTTCCCGTGACCGTCGATGTCATTTGATAAAGAGTTTTGTACCCGTCAACCTCAAAAAGCTTTGGCGCGCGGATGCCGCTCGCCGTGCGCCCTAGGTCGTTCCTAAGAAGATCGGCGATCATCACATTCTCCGCGCGGTTTTTCTCATCCTGCCGGAACCTTATTTTCTCGAGCTTATCGGATACCCAATTATTCCCCCTAAACCATGTCCCTTTCATCGGTTTGGCGCAAATACGCTCTTTTTCTTTCTTTAAAAACATCTCCGGTGAACAGGACAAGATCCGGTATTTGCCCGTATCTATATAGGCAGGGTAAGGCACAGGCTGTTCCTTTAAAAGCTCCGAATATAAGGAAAACGGGTCCCCGCTAAAATCAAAATACATTTTTAAACAATAGGTTATCTGGTAAACTTCTCCCTGGGCTATATAATCGCGGATGGCCCGGATATTTTTTGAATAGTCCTCAAATGAAATACTGAGCTTTAAATTTTCAACACAATTCTTTTGTTTATTCCCGGATAAGGCAGGCTTGAATTTTGAATAATCTTTATAAACACCGAGGTAGATCAACGGGAATTCCGACTTGCCCTTAACATTCAAACGCTTCTCAAAAGAATACCCGGCTTCATAAGAAAAGAAACCAGCAATATAAAATCCGTCCTTCAATGCCGATTCGATCCTTCGGAAACTCTCCGAAAAAGACCTTTCATCGTAACATTCGATAATAAATAACGGATCGCTAAATCTAACTGGTTTTTTTTCGAATTGAAAAAATATGTCCATGGCCTTTTCCCCTTGGTAAAGCCTGGGTGCCCCGTAAACAAAGGGGTTATAGGTCATGGCTTTAAAGACGGATAATAAAAATCAAGCCTTCAAGTAAAAAAAAGATATTAAGCTCTTGATACTAGTTTGTCAACTTTTATTATGCCGACGGCGAAAATCCTGCTTTTTGTGGCGGAAACCCTGGACGAAACTCCTTTGAGGGCGCTTTTGAATAAAGCGGGTAAACCCTTCCTCCGAAAGCCCCTGATGCTTCCCGACGGGTAAAGTAGTGCGTATAAGCTTCTCAATATCCCGTACTTCATTTTTCTGGTCGGGGGTGGCAAACGATATCGCGTGGCCTTTATGCCCGGCCCGGCCGGTCCGTCCGATACGGTGGACATAATTCTCCGCGTCCTCGGGGAGGTCGTAATTTATAACCAGCTCGATGCCGAAAACATCAATGCCTCTTGAGGCAATATCGGTCGCAACCAAAACCCGGTATTTGCCGGACTTAAAACCTTCCAGTGCTTCCCGGCGCTGCGGAAGTGACCTGTCGGAGTGTATCTCCGCCGAGCGGAAACCCATTTCCCTTATCGAGCGCGTTATCCGGTGGGCATTATGCTTGGTCCGGGAAAAAAGAAGTATCGAACCTTTATACTGATCAAGGATTTTACGCAAGAGCTTTAATTTATCTTCTTTCTTAATTATAAATACTTCCTGAGTAATTTTCTCGGCGGTGGTACCGGAGGGCGCTACCTCAATGCTGACGGGTAATTTCATATGCTTAGCAGCTATCTCCATGATGGCGCGGGGAATAGTAGCCGAAAAAAGCATTGTCTGCCTCTCTTTGGGCAGGAATTTCAAAATCTTATCGACCTGTGGCGCGAAACCCATATCCAGCATCCGATCAGCCTCATCCAAAACCAGCATAACAACTTCTTGGGGCAGGAAATTCCACTGCCCGATATGATCGATAAGCCTACCCGGGGTCGCGATAACAATCCTTGGATTTCGCTCTAAGGCATGCACTTGATCCCGCATCGATGCACCGCCTATCAGGCAAGCCCGCCGCATCCCGAAAGGACGGGCTATTTCATCAAAAGCCTCGTCTATCTGCAGAGCCAGTTCTCTCGTAGGAGCAATAACCAGGCCTGTCCCTTTCTTTTGTGCCAAATTTTGGACCATCGGAATAGCAAAAGAATGCGTTTTTCCCGTCCCTGTTTGGGCAACGCCGATTATATCTTTTCCTTCAAGCGCTGAGGGTATAGCCTTGAACTGAATTGGTGTCGGAATAGAGAATTTCATTCTCTCTAAGACATCTAGGATATTGGGCGCTATCCCCAATCCGAAAAAGTCCCGGTTTTCGCCGCCGCCCTTATGAGGGTGCTGACCGCCGCTTGAAATATGTTGAGTCATGATTTAATATACCTTTCGCTTTGCCCGGAATTTATCCGGGGTGCTTTTTAATTGAGGAGTTTAACTTGATGTCGCTTCAGGCAATTTAACCTAACAATCTATTTGCCCGCCAGCCTTCTTTCGTTTAGCCTAAACAATTTTTCTTGGTTTCTTTATGCCCTTCCCCACCGGAAAAGCTTCTCCCTGAGATTTTTTATATCAATAGGCTTAGAGAGAAAGTCATTCATGCCCGCCTCGAGCGCCCGGTCAGCATCTTCTTTCATTGCCGCGGCTGTCAAAGCGATAATGGGGATATCTTTATTTATATCGGAACGGATCAATTTCGTGCTGGTTATGCCGTCCATAACCGGCATCAGCAAATCCATCAAAACAACATCGTAATTGTTTTGCTTTACTTTATTTACCGCTTCCTGGCCGTTACTGGCTATATCAAAGGGGCAACCAAGCTCTTTAAAATACTCTTCCATCAGAAGCCTGTTAGCTAAAACATCCTCGACTAAAAGGACCTTTATCCCTTTACAGGAAAGCTCCTGCGCCATATGCCGGGTAACTATCTGCCCGCCCGCCCTTTTATCCCCCAAAACCGTGCTGACGCATTTGATAAGGTCCTCGTTTCCGGCGGTATCGGGAAGAAAAGCGTCAAAACCGGATTCCCGGGCATGGGACGCCGAGCCGATACGGGCATCGGATGTTATAGCGATCAATTTAATTTTAGTTAATAGCGGGTCTTCCTTTATTTTTCTCGCTAATTGGAAGCCGTTCATCTGGGGCATAATATCGTCGATTGAAATAATCTCCGGCAGAGCCCCGCTGAGCTCACCCTTTAAACTATCCAGAGCTTGTGCCCCGGATGAAACCTCAATAACTTCCATCCCGATCGCCCGGAAAACCCCGGATAATTTCTCGCGGGCTACGAGATTATCGTCGACAACCATTACTGCCTTACCTTTCAAATCCTGCTTCAGTAAAGGATATATATCTTTTTCCACGACAGGCATGATCTTCTTATACTTGACCGTAAAGTTAAACCTGCTCCCCTCTGCGATCTTTGATTCCGCCCAAATATCGCCGCCCATAAGCCTGATAAATCCGCTCGCGATCGATAACCCCAGGCCGGTCCCTCCGTATTTCCTCGTCGTTGTTTCATCCGCCTGGGTAAAAGGCTTGAAAATATCTTCCAATTTATCTTCGGAAATTCCAATCCCGGTATCTTTTACCGAGAAGAATAGTTCCTGGCTTCCTTCTTGTTCCTGGCCATGATTTTGAATGTTAAGCGTTATTGCCCCTTTTTCGGTAAACTTAATGGCATTACCTACAAGATTAAATATTACCTGCCTTAAACGGGTCGGGTCTCCCCTTAAATCAAGCGGCACGCCTTTATCAATAGAATATGAAAGCTCGACGGATTTCCCTTCCAGCCGGATTTTCATCAGCTCAAAAACGCCTTCCAGTAAATGTTCTAAATTAAAATCAACGCTCTCAAGGATTATCTTACCCGCCTCGATCTTAGAAATATCGAGTATATCGTTAATAATATCCAACAAAGCCTTGCCGCTTGAGACAATGATGCCGACATAACGCAGTTGCAAGTCGTTGAGCTCCGTAGCTTTTAACAGGTCAAGGAATCCGATTATAGCGTTCATCGGGGTACGGACCTCATGGGACATATTAGCAAGAAACCGGCTCTTTGCCAAGCTGGCCTCTTCCGCTTTCTTTTTTGCCTCCCTTAATTCAATCTCGGCTTTCTTTCGAGTGGTGATATCCTTTGCTATGTGGACTGTGCCGGACACCTCTCCTTTGTCATCAAAAATAGGCGATGTTGAAACCTCCAGATAACAACCAAGAGTCGGCTCATAGACCTCTTCGATAGCCCCCTTCTTTGATTTAAGCGTCTGTTCATGCGGGCAATTTTCGCAAGGAGCTTCTAAATTGTGGACAATATTATAGCACCGTTTCCCGATGAGCTCATCAGGTTTGCATTTGAACATTTCGGCATACGCTTTGTTAACCCTGATCAGGCGAGAATCTTTGTCCTGTATAGAAACCATATCAGTTATCGAAGCAAAGGTTGCTTCCCATTCCCTAGCGATACGGGCCACCCTTTCCTGTGAGCGGGCCTGTTCGGTCATATCCATTATTGCGCCGATAAGACCGCCGACTTTACCGTTCTGATCCAAGAAAGTGGCCTTATAGAAAATCACGTCCCGAAGCTCTTTGTTCTCATTTATAACTTGCGAGTTATAAACTTGCTCTCCGGGGTTATCAAAAAGCTCCTTGTCTTTTGCATGATAAACTTCAGCCAACTCCTTCGGCGCTATATCAAAAACGGTTTTGCCGATAAAATATTCCGCCGGCTTTCCGTAGAAAGTTTCAAAACCTTTGTTTATGCCCATATACCGGCCGTTAATATCCTTGAAAAAAACCGGGATCGGCACCGAATTAAAAAGGGCTTTTAAGAAATCCGCCTGTTCCCGAAAAGATATTTCGGCGTTCTTCTTCTCGGTAATATCCTGAAGAGTGCCCCGGGCTTTTACAGGATTTTTTGACGAGTCATAGATAATATCACCAATAACGCTCAACCATTTTACCTTTCCCGAAGGAGTTATAATCCTATGCTCAAGGCGGTAAGGCTTGAATTCCTTGGTCAAAGCCTGCAGCCTGCCGGATAGCACATCCCAATCGTCGGGATGAGCGCGCATTTTTATAACATCAACCGACGGCTCAATTGTCTCGGGGACCTCCAGCAAAGAAAACATCTGCTTGGACCAAGTCCGTTTTCCCTTCGCCAAGTCGATCTCCCAGCTCCCCATCTTTCCGATAATCTGCGCCTCGGTCAAAGCCTCCTCTTTTTGCTCGAGCAATTTCTTTTCCCGCATAAGCTCTTCGGTACGGATAATCACCATTCCTTCCGCTTTCAGCCGCCCGGTGACAGTCTGATTGAGAAGCATGAATAAAAGTAAAGTCAAAACCAACCCGATAGGCAAAACAGCCCAATAAGAGTAAGAAAGGTTTTTCTTTGTGAAAGCTTTCCCGGGAAATGAATGAAGATTTATTTTCAGATCTCCGAAGTTGATCAGTAAATCGGACGCAACCCCTTTAAAAAGTTTTTGCTGCGAAGCATGGTCCAAGCGAGAGGGGTGAAAATATAAAGGCTCCCTCTCCTTGGATTTTCTCAGCATAACTTCCTCGATAAGCAGATTGATACCTTCCCTGGGTTTGTTAGCCAGGGTTTTCTCTATCATTTCTCCCAAGTTAAATATCACGGCGATAAATCCCTGCAGGTTTTCTCGCCTTTCAATTAAAGTATCTATAGGCCGGCCGTTTTTATATACAGGGACCAAAACCATAATATCGCTATGATCTTCCTCTTTTAGCGAGCTATCAGCCAAATGAAAAGAAAAAGGATGACCCATATCGCCTGCTTCCGACAAGAACTGGGCAATAAAACCCTCCGAAGCAAGATCAAATCCTATGAGCCCACTATGTTGATTAAAGACTGAGTGATAAAGAACAGGATAATATTCTTCCCTTTCCTTAGCGTTAACGATAATGCCTTTTTCATCTTTTTCCATAACCCTGAACCCGGAGAAACCCTCTTTTATGAGGCTTTCTTCAAACTGCCGGCGTTCGGGCTTTGATATTCGCGGTAACCAAAGAATCGAACGAATTCCGTTATCGGAAGGGAAAGTCTCGCCCGTATAAGTATAAAACTCATCCCTGTCGACTTCATTTGATGATTTATACAAAGAATTTACATCTTCCAGATCGTCTATGATATCGGATAACTTATTATTTAACAATAAAGCTCTTTGTTCTGCTTTGTCTTCAAAGATGTCCTTAAAACTTCTAATGCTCATAGACCTAGACTCAAAGAAAACAAAAAGAGTTATGGCCAGCAAAACAAAAACACCTACAAACCCTGATCCAAACCTGACCAAAACAGGCAACCCTTTTTTTGTCCCAACCAACCTAACCGCTTCGATAAAAATACGCCGATACACAAAAGACCAAATCACTGCTAAGGCGAGAAGAAAAGAAAGGAAGATACCTTTTTTCCTTTCCTGTTGAATCTCGGAAAGAAACAAACCGGCATCCATATCAACGCCCAAAATAGCGTTGATACTATTGTCCTCGATATTTATGACCGGGTTAAAACTGCTGAACCAAGTACCCCAAGAATCTTTTACCGGCCCTTCGACTCTTTCAAGGCCATCAACAAAAACCTGTGTCAAAACAGGGCTGCCATCATCATACACATCGCCGGGAAGCGATTCATCCTTGCTGCCGGGAGTTTCTGAATCGACAAGAAATATCACTTTTCCTTCATAAATCCTCATTAAATAAATAAACCTTACCCTGGGCAGAGAAGAACGAAGGACCTGCAGAGTATCTTTAAGATGCCGATATGCCTGAATTTGAATATCAGCTTTCGTTCCTGTAAGGGCCATAATGTCTTTTACATCCAACAACATTTGGCTGCGGCGTGCAAAAGCCAGCAAATCTTCTTTGTTCGCTTCGGTCTTTTTTCGCCCCATCCAGTCGGTCAAAAGCCATCCGGAAACAATAATCGCGATTAAAAATACAAGGCCTGCCTTACGCAATACTCTTTCAGTTCTTTTATCTTCCTGCCTGATTTGAATAGCCTCCTCGTAATATAGCCAAAGCGAATAGGTGACAATACAGGCTAGCAGGCAACGTAAAAGCTGTACCGGGAAATTGGCAAAAGCAAGAAAAGAATCATGATTTATAAACGAGGCTGGGGCGAACCCCGATTTAGGGACAATAAACCCCGAAGCAATAGCGTAAAGGGCTAAGCCCGTTGCGGAGGCGAAAAAATAGCCGTAATTCTTCTTATCTTTCCCGGCTAAAAGAAATAGTACAAACGAAGCTAAAAGCGCGCCCGGAAGACCAAGAAAATACCGCCCGAAAGGATTAAGATAGTTTATCGAAAGCAACCCACCCGAGAGGAACAACAAAACCGGGATAATCGTCCAATACCTCTTCAAGCCTTTGCCCCTCAGGATAATCATCCCCTGCCTGCCAAATTCAAAAAGGAAGATAAAAGATACGGCCATTATTCCCGTACGGGCCAACTTAAATCCGGCCCCGTCTCCGGCGATAATAGCCAACATATCCAGCCATTCATTAATCCCGTGCACCAGGCCGAAAAACCCCAGCATATTCCAGGGGATTTTATTCTCCCGGCGATAACTCAAGAAGAAACAAATGACCGCTAGAAGGATAAATGCTAATCCGTATATAAAGAATATGTAATCTAACCTTGCCTGAAAATAACTTGCCATGCACTTTCCTTATTTTTTGCAAACTCACCGAGAAACAAAATCCTATTTCTGAACTGCGAGCTTCACCCTTATTTTTTCCAAAAGCCTTTGTCCGTCAATAGGCTTAAGAATATAATCGTCACAGCCTGAATCAAAAGCATCGGCGAAAGGCTCTTCAAAGGCCGTAGCCATTATTATCGCCAGGCCTTCTCCTGAGCGAATGCCGGATTTCTTTTCCTTTCCCCGAATATAGGAAAGGACCTCCAGCCCGTCTACCTCAGGCATATTTATATCGAGGATCATGAAATCATAAGGCTTTTTCGCCCCTATTGATTTATCATATCGCTCTTTTGCCTCCTTGCCGTCGCAGGCAATGTCGCAAAGAGCGTGGCCGCGCAGGATCTCTAATACCAGCTCGCGGTTATTTTTATTATCATCAACAATTATAGCTTTCCACATAAAGGATGTGCTTTCTTGATAGATCGTATTTATCAATCTAATATCGCTTTAAGCTTAGAGTAATTTTGCGAGAACAGATCCAAAAGAGGATTCAGCTCTGATAAACCTTGCTCGCTTCTAGCCAATGAATACATGTCCGCGGCAATTTTATAAAGCGGAGTTATGCGCATATTGGCATATACCCCTTTAAGCTTGTGAGAAGTTTCTTCGGCTTTTTCTCTATTTCCCTCTTCAATGTAAGCTTTCAAAGACGCGAGGTCTTCTTCCGTAGTCTCTATAGAGATCTTCAATATCCGGATAAAAACATCTTCCGCCACGTGCATTTCCGTAAGCAGCTCTTTAAGGTCTATACTTAATTCTTTTTTAAACAATGTCGTTTTGTCAGTCATAGATAGTCTATTCCATTTTATTAGCCTATTATACTTATTTTATAGGGAAAAGATAGGTTATATAAACAATTACGATAATGACCCCTCAAACTCTTATCGGAACTATAAAAAACGGTATGCCGTTATTGTAGAATTCTTTCTGCAGGAGGAAAACCGTATAGTTGTGAAGCCACCGGAAAGCTAAGGAGCTTTTTTTTAATGATAATTGACCGCCGAAGAATATCGAGCTGAGAAATCGCTTCATGATCTTTGGGACAAGAGCCATTGATTCCTCGATAATGCTCACTATAACCCGCTCTCAAACGCACATCCACCCACACCCTTAAGTACTCAGTTTTTTCGCGCAATTAAATCCAGTAAACAGCTCTGGATAAAATAAATCGGCGGGGAGAGAACGGCTCTTTTCTTCCCCGCCGTGAAAGCAACTCTTTAAATGCAGATTTCTTCAGAGAGCTTTTTAAATTCTTCCTTAATTCCCTCGGGAAGGCGGCTGCCGAACTGCGAGAGGAACTTTTCAATATCGCTGATTTCGGCTTTCCAGCCATCTTTGTCTATTTCAAATAATCGCGCCAATTTAGCATGAGGGATATTAAGCCCTTCTAAGCTCAAATCCTTTAAATGAGGAATGAGGCCTATCGGGGTTTCTTTAGCATCAACTTTATTATTTACCCGGTCGATAACCCATTTTAGAACGCGGATATTATCGCCGAAGCCGGGCCAAATATATTTTCCTTCATCATCCATCCTAAACCAATTAACCGAGAAGATCTTCGGGGGATGAGTTAACTTTTTACCGATCTTTAACCAATGAGCGAAATAATCCGCCATATTGTAACCGCAAAAAGGAAGCATCGCCATAGGGTCACGGCGCAAAACCCCCACCTGATGCGCGGCGGCGGCGGTAGTCTCGGAGCCGGTACGGACAGCCGTAAAAACTCCCGACTGCCAGTCAGGCGCTTCGCACACCAAGGGGATAAGCTGAGTCCTTTTCCCGCCGAGGATTATCGCCGATATGGGAACGCCTTTAGGATTATTGAATTCTTTAGAAAGAGTTGGAGAATTAGTTATCGAGACAGTAAAACGCGAATTAGGATGAGCGGCCTTTGTCGATTTTGATTTGTCCCAATTAGCGCCTTGCCAATCCAAAAGATTGCCGGGAACTCCTCCGTCGAGGCCTTCCCACCACGGTTCGTTTGTATCAGTATTTAAAGCCGTATTGGTAAATAAAGTCGGGAAGAACTTATCCGCTTTTAGAGTTCTCATCATATTGGGATTAGTGCTCATTGATGTCCCCGGAGCCACCCCGAAAAGCCCGGCTTCGGGGTTTATGGCCCAAAGCCTTCCGTCCTCGCCTACATTAAGCCAGGCGATATCATCACCCAGCGTCCAGACCTTATAACCGGGCAAAGCCGATTCGAGCATGGCCAAGTTTGTCTTGCCGCAGGCCGAAGGCAAGGCCGCTGTAACATAAGTAACATTTCCTTTAGGGTCTTCTATGCCGATTATCACCATATGCTCGGCGAGCCATCCTTCTTTATGCCCCTGGCAGGAAGCGATACGAAGCGAAAAACATTTCTTGCCCAAAAGCGCATTGCCGCCGTAACCGGAACCGATGCTCCATACAAAACTCTCCTCGGGGAAATGCATGATAAAACGCCGATTGGGATCTAAATCGCCGATCGAGTGCAGGCCTTTTACAAAGTTTTCACTTTTGCCTATCTTATCCAAGGCGGATTTTCCCATACGAGTCATGATGCGCATGCTGACAACCACATAAGAGATATCCGTTAACTGTATGCAAGCTTTGGAATAAGGAGAATCCGGATGCCCCATAGTATATGGCATGACATACATTGTCCTGCCCTTCATACACCCTTCGGAAAGCTGTCTCATCTTTGCCTTTGCTTCATCGGGGTCCATCCAATTATTATTCGGGCCGGCGGTATCTTTATCTTTGTGGCAGACAAAAGTAAGCTGTTCGGTGCGGGCAACATCCGAAGGGTGGCTGCGGTGATAATAAGCCTTTGGCCAATTTTTATGGTTAAGCGCTTCAAAAACCGGCTGGCCGTTTATTTTCTCCTCGTTCATCCCTATATCAAGAAGCATTTTCGCCTCTTTTTCCGAGCCGTCGCACCAATATATCTTTTTCGGCCGGGTAAGTTTAGCCTGTTCATCGACCCATTTTTCTAGCGGTGTTGTCATTTCCCAAATCCTTCTTACAAATTGTTAATAATTAATTTATTGGGGGATATTATAGCAATATTAGGCGATATTGCCATAATATTATTTGTAACATGATTTCGCTGTTTTTATAGGCTTTTTATGGGGAAAACAATACTACAAAGAAAGCCTTTTTACCGTTTCTATCAGGTCTTTCCTATCGAGAGTTTTAACGCAATAAGCGTCGCATGCTGAGATGCGGGCCTTAATGCTATCAACCGCATCGATTAACCCTGTTATGATTACAACCTTGCATGAAGCTCCGAATTTTTCCTTCAATTTCTTGCAGGTTTCATAACCGTCTATTTTAGGCAGGCGGGTATCAACGATAGCGAGTTCGGGGCGGAAATCTTCCGCTTTTTTGATGGCTTCTTCTCCGGATAAAGCGCTTGCTAGTTCATAAGCTACCCCTGACTCATCGAGGGCAACTGTCATCAAAAACAGGTCGCCGGGATTGTCGTCAACGATCAATATTTTCTTTGGCATAAATCTCCTGCTGTTATAAACGTTATTTATCACGATGAGGAAGCTTTACAATCGAGAACCAGAAATCCTCGATTTTTCTCACCACTTCCAGGAATTTTGCGAAATCAAGCGGTTTTCGCACATAACAATTCGCGTGATTTAAATAAGCCTTTATGATATCTTCCTCCGCCTCGGAGCTAGTCAAGACAACAACCGGTATGACCCGTAATTGAGCATCCTCTTTAAGCTCTTTTAATACCTCACGGCCGTCTTTTTTAGGCAGGTTCAAATCAAGAAAAACTATATCCGGAGAAGTAGTGTCAGAATATTGGCCTTCCTTGCGTAAAAATTTCATCGCTTCAACTCCGTCTTTTACTACCGAGAGTTTATTCGCCATTTTGCTTTCCGACAACGCTTCTTTTGTAAGGTTTATATCCCCGGGGTTATCCTCAACAAGCAATATCTCTATAACATGCGCATTAGACATTTTTTAATCCCTTTCTTTTATGATCGGCCTTCCTGCTTCTTTAGGGTCTTATCCAAGGCTTCGGAGGTTATCAGCCCGTCCTCGACCAGGATTTCGCCGATCTTCCTTTTCTGCTTCTTGGGAATAGTAAAATAAAAAATCGCGCCTTTCCCTATCTCGGATTCGACCCATATATTGCCCCCATGGCGCTCGACTATTTTCTTGCAAACCGCTAAACCTATCCCTGTTCCGCTGTATTCTTCTCGGGTATGAAGCCTTTGGAATAGGACAAAGATCCGCTCGTGATATTCCCTTTCGATGCCAATCCCGTTATCCCTCACAAAGAAAAGCCACTCACCAGGCCGCTCCGCACATGATATTTTTATCTGAGGAGTAGCTTCTCCCCGGTATTTTAAAGAATTAGATATAAGATTTTGAAACAAAGAGGAGATCTGCGCCTCATCAGCGATAATTTTGGGAAGCTTATTAGCTTCTATTTTGGCGCCGGATTCTTTTATAGCAACAGACAAATTTGCTATAGCGTTCTCGCAGCATTTAGATGCATCACAACTGACAAAGGGCTTGCCCTTGGTACTTACCCTCGAGAATTGGAGCAGATCGGTGATTAAATTCTGCATCCGCTTCGCCCCGTCGGTGGCGTAATGAATAAATTCCCTTCCTTTATCGTCTAACATATCGTTATATTTCTTCTCCAAAAGCTGAGTATAACTCGTGACCATTCTTAAAGGCTCCTGCAAATCGTGCGATGCGACATATGCAAACTGCTCCAACTCTTTGTTGGAGCGCTCCAAATCAGAAATTGCCACCTTTAAATTTTCCTCCGCATTTTTGCGCTGTTTGACTTCTTCTTCCAATTCGGCCTTTGAAGCGGTAGTCATTTTAAGGTTACCAACCATCTCGTCAAATGCCCGGGAAAGCTGGCCGATCTCGTCTCTCGACTTTTTTCCAACTTTATGGTTAAGATTACCCGCTCCGATAATTTCCGTGCCCTTATGCAATTCATGTATCGGGTCAGAAATGGACTTTGCCAAAGAGAATGCTACGATAAAAACCATTATAAAAGTCAGGATAAAAACGAAGAATATAAGCTTTTGGATTTTCCCGATAGAGGCAAAAGCTTCCTCGGTATCGACTTTTGAAACAAGCCCGTATCCTAATGAAGGCAAATACCTCCAGCAGGAAATAACCTCTCTTCCCCGGTAATCAATACTTAATCCGATCCCTGATTCTCCTTTTGCCGCTTTTTGCGCAGGGAGGGCTTCATCCTGACCCAAAACAACTTCTTTCTTTAAAATCGCCTTCGGGTCAAAACGTAAGGGGCTTAAGAATATAACCTTATTTTTTCCTGTCTTCTGGACGATCAAAGATTCCCCGGTGTTTCCCGTCCCGGTATTATCCCGTAAAATTTTATAAACCTCCTCCATGTCGACATAAGCCTCAATGTAGCCGATAGTTTCGCCATTATAACCTCGAATGCCGCTAGCTACCGGAATTATATAGGGGAAGCCTTGGTAGGATGACTTTGTTACATTCCCTCTCGTTATTTCTTGAGGATCATTTTTCGCCGCAACCACAAAAGGCAAACTTAACGAAAAAGAAGAATTCTGTTTATTTGCCGAATAAAGGATCGATCCTGACGGATCCCTTAGGATAACATCCGCATAACCGTAGGATGAGCGAAATGGGATCAAATAACTATCTAAAATCTTCCTTGCTTCATTTACAGTGGCCGCATTCTTGCTTTTTATTTTTTCCGCCAAAATCGGCAAATTCTGCTTCAATATCAACAAGTTGCGGGCAGAACGGATCGTTTCCTTATTGACGGAAAAGAAGGTTTCTATGCGTTCTGCCTTTAGGGAAGTAACCGATTTTAACTTATCAATAAACTCCCTTTCCATGCTTGAACGGACATTGACAAAAATTACGTAGGAAATAAATATTGCGGGGATAAGGGAAATAGAAAGAGAAAGGATAATCAGTTTGGGAAAAATCCGCATAGTCGTTTAAATCTCCGGCGTTCTGTAATACAAAAATTCTGAAACATATTATATTGGCATTGAATACCGCTGGCAAGGATTTTAAATCCGAGAATATTTATTCAATCAATTGCGGTTACAGCATGTCAGCTGGATTACTATACAGCCTCGGAACAAACTTAAGGAATTACAACGGATACTGGATGAAATAAAATATATAGAAAGTAATCCAAAAAACTGTAAAAACCGGTCTTTTAACATGCTCCCAATTGATAAATAGTTTTTTGGCCATTGAATCAATGAAAAAGGTCACTAAAACGCTTAAAATAAACCTTCCTCCTCGGGCAAAAACGGAGCAAGCGATCAAAATCCATATATTGCCCTTATAATAACCCCACTGCGAAGCATAAAGCTTATATGGTATTCCCTTAATTATGCCGAGGAAAACACTTGAAATGCCGCCTTTTTCTATCTGGGCTGATACATCACTGATAATCGCTTGACTAATCCCCGGGATATGATCCAACATTCCAATTAATATTTCTGGTCGGATAAAATAGCCAAGCCAATACATCAAAACTCCCCCGCAAATCGCCCCGAATACTGCCCAAGAAACCGCCGCTCTAATTTTCTTGTATTCTTTTTGAGTTAGAACTAACCAAGCCAGAAAGACATCCGGTATGATAAAAAAGAAAGTCGCTTCCGCAAAGCCCCAGAAAAAAGATACAAGTTTTATTATTGCCAAGAAGACTCCCCTTTTAGCCGAACAATAGTATTGCGCAATATCTCCATTATTTCTTCTTTCGAACCATCAGGATAAATAGGCTTCCCGATATTCATCTCGCATATAAACGGTAAAATAATAAACTCCCCTTTCGGCAAAGCCCTCCACATGTTCGACATGTAAACAGGGATTATGGGGACGATGGGAAATTGCTTAGCTACATGGGCAATGCCGGAATGGAAAGGAGCTATTTCGCCGGATAAAGAACGCGTCCCCTCAGGGAAAAGAATTATACTGCTCCCCGCCGCAAGAATAGCTGAAATAGCATCAAGAGGATTCCGATTATGGCAAATGTGTTTACGTTCGATAGGTAAGATATTGAAAAACAATCTGCTTACGAATGAAACTATTGTATTGCGATTAAAATAATCAGCGGCAGCAACCGGATGAATCCTGCTTAAGAATTTTAACGGGAAAAGATTCATGATAGCGACTGTATCGAGATGGCTCGAATGATTGGCGATAATAATAAACGGGTGCTTTTGGGGCAAGTTTTCTCTCCCTCGCACCCTAAGGCCGATGAAAAAACCCATAATTGGGCGGATTACACAAACAAAGAAAATAGCGCGTATAAGATTAGCCATCTCAATAGTAAAAATATGCCATCAAATGAAAAAATATCGGGGCGGTGTAACATAAGGAGTCTACCCTATCAAGGGCACCCCCATGCCCGGGAATTATATTGCTAAAATCTTTTATCCCGGCATCCCTTTTTACCGCCGACATAACAACATCTCCAAAAAACCCGGCTACTGCTATACAAAACGCAAAAAATATAGTTTCGAATACTCCGAAAGGAGTAAGAAATCGCAAGAAAAGGCTAAGGACACTTGTTGTAATAATCCCTCCCCAGAAGCCCTCCGAGGTCTTCTTCGGGCTGACCAAAGGAAGGATCTTGTGCCGGCCCAAAGACTTTCCCCAGAGATACTGAAAAACATCGTTCATTTCCGTAACAATAACCAAGAAAATAAGCAGCGTCTGCCCACTCGAGGGTAAACCTCCAATTCTCGGCATAATTGATAAATAGGCCATGTGGCTTAACCCAAACACAAAAGCCATTAATCCCCATTGGATTTTTGCTGCCGAAGACAAGAACCCCTCGGTCTTTTCAGTTAAAACTAATCTTAAAGGAAGAAAAAGGAAGACATAAACCGGAATAAATATAAGGAACATCAAGTACCAATTTATAGATATGAAATAATAATGGATCGGAATAACAAGAAACGCCCAAAACAAAGCACGATGATCTGCCCTTCTGGTATCCAAAATTGTTATATATTCTTTTAACACCCAGAAACTCATTAGAGCGAAAAACAATAGGGTCAAAGTACGATTTACGGTAACAGCTACCAAAAACACCGTTGCCATTATCCACCAAGAACGTACGCGCAGAGTCAATTCCTTCCAGTCGGTTTGAGGAAGGATTTTTGTCAGAAGCCAAACTAAAAAAGAGGAAAAAGTTAGAAGTAATAAAATAAACATCGCCGCTTGCCTAACCGGAGAAGAGGTTGCAAAAAGTAATAAATTATTCATTCTTTAGCTCCTTTACCGCAAAGGCTAAACGATTCGCGCAGGTCAATAATGTTAATAAAAAAGCAATAACGAATAACCATTGCCAATAAATAATAACATTTGGGAGAAAGAAAGATATTAGAGAAATACTCCCTACCGCAAAAGCCCGGTCACTTTTTCCCATCGGGCCTTCATAACGACGTTTACCTCCTAAGGCTTGACCCAACAACCCGCAGAACTCAGTCAGGATAGACCCCATAACAAAACATATTACCGGCCAGAACACACCTTTTCCAACACTGCAAAAAGGAAGATAAAGCATTATATCTGATAACACATCACCCAATTCATTTAACATTGCCCCTTCTACCGATTTAAGGTTATATTCACGGGCCAACATACCGTCTATAGCATTCATTGCCATTCGAATAAAAAGCCATGAAGGAAGCAAGATAAGCCATATAGGATTGCAATTCGTAAAAAACCCGATAAAACCAACAACGCAAGATCCCAAGAGAGCAAAAACGGTAATCTGGTTTGGGGTAATATTTGATTTGTGTAACAAAAAAACAAGAGGGCGTAAGAAGTTTTGGAATTTCGGTTTCAGGTCATAAACAGATGCCATGAGATTCCTCCTGCAAAAGTGTTTAAAGCAGTCCGAGTTTTCAAGAATCTTTTATATTCTCTAGCTTCTTCAAAAGCTCCTCTTTTTCGCGCCTTTCTTTGACCGACTGCGCCGGAACTCCGAAATAAACTTCCCGCTCGCCTACCTGAGAGTCTTTCTGCAAGACTGTTCCGGCCGCAAGCATCGAGCGCCTTCCCAAATCCGACCCCGGAAGGACCACCGAATTTAACCCGACAACAACATTCGGGCCGATGCGCACCTTGCGCAAGACAATCCTTCCCCTTTCAACCGAATGAGCGATAACCGTCGCGTGCCCGCCTATAACCGCCCCGTCTCCGATCTCCAGTAAAGAAAGATCGGCGCAATTCTTCGAATTTATCTGTACGTTTTTACCCACCTTTGCCCCCATCAATCGGAAAAATAGCGGAGCCAGCGGAGTCAAGAGGATAAAATCCATGAAAGTCACCGCAACAACCAGAACCAGCGAATTGGTCAAGGCCCATTTTGCCGCCCCCCAAGAAGGGATTTTATATTCACCCTCTTTAAGGGATAAACCAAGTAAAACCTTAATAAAAGTAACCAGCGCGATCAAAGTTATTCCATAAATGAAATAAGCTGCCGCGCCAGACAAGCATATAATGAATATTCGCAATAAAGGATCGGACTGAAAACTCATCATCCAAGCATGTTTTATGAGTAGCGCCCCCGGGAAAGCCGCGGTCCCGATCAAAATAATCCCTAAAGCGTATAAAAATAAAGTAAATACTAACTGCGCAATCGTTATCATTGCTTCTCGCATAAGCCCTCCATATCTTTTTTGAATGTTTTTTGAAACCAGTCACGGCAGAGGCGCAAGAATTCATCCGGATATTCGTCGAATATCCTCTCCGCATGCCCGGCGGAGGCGAGCAGAATAAGCTTGCGCGGCCTTTTTGCTTTTTCATAAAGCTCTTCGCTATGCTGCGGCTTAATAAGCCAGTCTTTTTTACCGTGAATAAACAAAACCGGAAGAGGAGAAATTTTAGAAACAATATCAATAGGCCGGATTTTCTTGCGGAAAGGATTTCCCGGGCGCACTCCTTTGCCGATTCCCTTCTTCCCTATATTCAGCCGCAAATCCTTTATCATGTCCGGTTCCCAGAAATGATAATTTATCTTCCAGAAATCAGTCGGAGCGCTTACCGAAATCAGCGAGTCAATGTTTTTCTCTTTCCCGGCGTTTATAAGCGACACCGCGGCTCCTAAAGAAAAACCGATAACTCCGATCTTTTTATAATTTTCTTCTTTAGCGTATTGAATCACACGGGTTAAGTCATTTTCTTCTCGGGTGGTCCAGGCGAAAAGCCCGCTGCTTTTCCCGTGCCCGCGAAAATCAAAGGTGATAACATCATAATCACGGGCTATTCCCTCCGAGAGCTCTTTAAAGAGCAAAGTATCTTTATTGTTAAAGAATCCGTGGGCGATAATAATGACTTTATCATGGCCGGACTTATAATGGTTGTAAAATATTTTCTGATTATCGGCGGTCAGCAGGAATCCGGTGACTAAGGCAAAACTTATCATGGCTGCCCCTCCTCGGATGAAGCGGCCGGGATTTTTACCGAAAGTTCATCCGCAAGGCTTTTTATCTTCTTTAGATCGGACTTCCCCGTGCCCAGAAGCGGGATCGCTTCAACGCGGAAAAAGCTTTCTTTTTTCGGTATCCAGAGATTAGGCAAACCCTTTTGAGCAAGCGCCTTAACAATCTCCTCGGCATCGATATCAATAGAATGAAGAACGGCCAGCCGCTCGCCTTTTCTTTCATCGGGAACGGAAGTTACGGCGATTACCGGTTCAACGCAACCTACAACCTCCATGATATTTTCCTCTATCTTGATATGCGGGACCATTTCCCCTCCGATCTTACTGAAACGGCTTAAGCGGTCCGTTATCTTGACAAACCCGTCGGGGTCGATAGTAGCGATATCGCCGGTTATGTACCATCCTTCTTTTATCACCTCGGCTGTCTTAGACGGATTATTCAAATAACCCTTCATAACGTTAGCGCCTTTGACCATAAGCAGGCCTTCCTCATCATATCCTTTTACCTCAAAGGTCTCGGGGTCAACAACCTTGACCGCCACCCCCGGAATAGGATGCCCGACTTTGCCGATCTTATGCCCCAGTTGCCTTTCCTTTGTTTCTTCGTTATAATAATCGGGAAACCCGACGGTAACAATAGGAGAAAGCTCTGTCGCTCCATAGCCCTCGAAAGGCATTACCTTGAATTTTTCGTAAAACGCACGGGCTAGGGGTTCTTTGAGCTTCTCCGCGCCGACCACCGCCCGTCGAAGCGACGCGAACTGCTCAGGGGTGCATTTGCGTAAATAGCTGGAGATGAAAGTCGGGGTACCCATTATCATTGTCGCCCTATATTTCATCACAAGCTTCCCGATAGTCGAAGCGTCGACGGGGTTTGCATGATAAACAACCCCTAAGCCGGTCCCTATCGGAAAGCACAAAGTCGCGGTAAAACCGAAAGAATGGAAAAAAGGCAAAGCCGCCATAACAATATCATTATGCCGCATATCAAATACCTGATAAAAGCTTTCGATGTTCGAGAAGATATTAGCGTGCGTCAGCATAACGCCTTTGGGCTCTCCCGTTGAGCCGCTCGAGAAAATAACGGTCGCGACATCATCAACGTTCTTTTTATCGCCCTCGACGAAAATAAGACGAAGCAGATAACCCGGAAGAATGACCGAGCATACAGCTAAGAATATCTGGCGCAATCTTGATATTTTATCCTTGATGTCCTCGACAAAAACCATGCCCGGAGCTTCAGACATGCCTATTTTCCCAATAAAAATACGAGAAGTAATAATCGTTTTCATATTGCACTGTTTAACGCAAGAGCTAAACGCCTCCGCCGATAAAGTGAAGTTCAGGTTTACCGGGACTTTACCGGCATAACAGACCGATAAATTCGCGATTGCCGCAATACAAGACGAGGGCAAAAGCACCCCGACCATTTCATTTGTCTCCTTCGGCCGGCGGTAAGGAGGGAATAATGTGCGGGAGAAAGAAAGCGCGGCTGCCAACACTTCGAAATATCGTAATTTTAAACCGCTCGAATCCGCCATGCAGAAACAAAAAGTATGGCGCTTAACTTCATTGATAAAAGACAAATGCAGTTTCTGCCGGTAAAGCCCGCGCAGCATATTTGCTTCCGCCCCCAGCTCCTGAACGGAAGTCCGGATCTGATAAGCCTTTGCTCCGGAAGAAAGCTGTTTTCCGAAAACCAAAGAAACAGGATAGCGGGTCGATTTAGGGAATTTCCAGAAATATTTTCCGTCGGCGTAACTGAAAATGCTTCCCCAGACATTATCCAGGTAAAGCGGGATTATCGGAGCGGTTAAATCCTTCATGATCACCTCAAAACCCTTATAGAAGGGAAGCATGTTGCCGGTGCGGCTTAAATGGCCTTCAGGGAAAATACAAACCAAATCACCCTGATTTACGGCATCGCGCGCCTCGTGCAAAACCTTAAGTATCGCTTTCGGCCCGCTTTTCTGGTCAATAGAAATGGCGCGCATGGCCCGGCAAATCGGCTTTAAACAGGGAAGTTCATACATGTCTTTATTTATGATAAAGCGCACCGGCCGCTTAAGGCAGGCCTGTATCAATACTCCGTCTACAAAAGAGATGTGGTTGGCGACAATAAGCGCCCCGCCTTTATCGGGGATATTCTCGCTTCCGACCACTTTTAATTTGTAAATCGAATGGGCAATCAATAAATTAAGCAGTCGGATTAATGCATCCGGCAGCTTCGAGACTATATAGGCTGTCGTGAAAACTGACACTAATCCTATAATGGTAAATATCGCGGCGGCATTAACCTTAAGCTTTCCGGCGAAAAACCATATAAAAATCGAGGCGATGAGAGTCGCAATCGAACCAAAAATATTCGACGCGGCAAGGAATTTCCCTCTTTTCTCCAAAGGGCTATAGCGCTGGTAAAAAGCATTCAAGGGAACGGTATAAAACCCGGCACTAATCCCCAGCAAAGAAAGAAAAATAGAAGTATTAAAGAAATTTCCCGGATAAATTCCCAAAACTGAGCAAAAATAACACATCCCCAAAGCACCTACCGGGACCAACCCCAATTCAACCTTTTTATCGGATAATTTCCCGGCTAATACTCCTCCTACGGCAATTCCGCATAAAACAAAAGCCAAAAGCAGGCTGTTTTTCGACTGCGGGAGCGAAAGGACATGCGAGCCGTAAATTAAAATATTCATTTGAAAAACCGCGCTTAAAAAAGAAAAATAGGCCAATCCCAGCATTGTCAGAAATAAACCTTTGTCCTTTTTAACTTCAGAAAATGATTCCATTGCCTCAGCTACAAAATTGACATTAAAACTTTTTTTCCCTTCCGGGGCATAATCGGTCTTAATCAAAAAACTGGCCGAAAATCCGGCTAGGGCCACAACGAGCATTATCATTCCGGCGAAGACTAACCTACCCGATAATAAATCAAAACATTTTCCGCCTAAAACAATGCCGGAAATGACCGCTACAAAAGTCCACATCTGTATAAAACCGTTCCCGCGGGAGAGTTCTTCTTCCTTTAATATCTCCGGCAAAATGCCGTATTTCGCCGGGCTGAACAGAGCGCTCTCAAGGACCAAAAGGAACAATACCCCGGATAAAAGCCATAAGTTCCCGCTTAAAAAAGCGAAAGAGGCGAGGAGCATGTTAAAAACTTTTACCCCCTCCATAACAATAATTATCGAACGCTTTGAAAACCGATCGGCGAGAATCCCCGCATAAGGGGAAATGATCATAAAAGGCGCAATGAAAAGAAAACCGATAAAGCTTACAAATTTTGCCGCAGACTCCTCTGAGGAGAGGGTTTTAATCGCTAAAAGTGAAATGATGATCTTAAAGCAGTTGTCATTGAAAGCGCTTGAGAATTGCGAGACCATTAGCGCCTTAAAAGGCTTTGATTTGCAGGTTTTATCCATCTAACCCTCCCCTCAGAATAGTAGCTTCGATTATGAAAAACACACCGTCTTTTTACTTTGCCATTTTTCGGTAGCCGATATAAATCAGCACAATAAAAGCAACAAGCAAAGAAACAAACCGCATCCAATCCTGTAATTCCGACCAATACCAGCAATAACCGTCGATTATCGTGAAAATCCCTCCAAACATAAGCCCGGTTCCGATAGCCTGCACCGCGGTAAGCGAGCCGAAGATAATCGCCGCCAATCCTACGGGGATCGCGACAAGAAATAGGCTTTTTCCGAAAGAGTTCTGAGCCTTTCTATAATCCTCGTCTTTCTTTTGTATTTCCGCCTGCTTTTTAGCCTTCTCCTCCGGAGACGCGTTCTTTTCTTCCTCGTAATTGTTGTAATATTCATATTGGTAATAATTTCTCCATTTGGGTGCCGGGTTAAAAGTGCTAACCCCGTAATGGACCACCATCGGTAAAAGAACCGCTATGCCAAACCCCAATGCGAATTTTTTAGCTAACATAGTTCCCTCCTTTTTAGTAATTTTTTTATCATTACCTAATTAAAAATGCTTTTTCCTATGATCTTACTGTTTTGACTGCTTGATACCAACCTCTTAATTATGCCTGAACTCAAGTAAAGCTTTTTGACAACTTTTAATACCACGAGAATCATTAAATTCTTCAAGCCTCTTTTGAGCCTCTTTTGCAAAAAACGGGTCGCCATTTGTATTCATGTATTTTAATTCCTCACTCTCGGCCTTTGAACATAATATCAGCATTGACGTTCAATTTAAATAAGGAAACTTCTTCATTTTAAATATCCCCGCTGTAAAAACTGAGCTTTTTTATCAACTCTTTGCTTAAACGATCCACTAAGTCATTCCTCATCGATATCAAAACCGCATCATGCTGGCCGGATAAATTAGCCGATGACGCGTAAGCGGTTTTGCTGTCTTCGGAATTTACGGTAAGGACTACTTTACCGCTTTCAACTTCCACAAGCGCCCCTGCCGCCCGCCCCTCGGCTGTTATTTTCTGGCTGGGGATTACAAAAGCTCCGACAATCGTGATATCAAAAAACCCAAGCCAGTTTGAAGAAGTCCCTATATCAGATGAACCGCCGAAGAGAAAAATGTAATCGGTGCCCAAATCCTTGGCCAATCGCCGCATTTTATCCATCCTGTTCTCGATCTCCTGGGAGCCTGATTTTCTTTCATTATTGTAATAATCTATATCATTCCCTCCTGCCGGCAGGGCCATAACCTCGGAAACAAGATAGCCCTCTTTCTCCAGCATCTTTACCATGATATCCGGCGGGGTATTCTCGCCCACCTGCGCTACTGCCAATTTTATCGGAGTTTTAACCTTCTTTATAGCTTCAGCCTTTGAATCATTTCTATTGTATAAACCATAGATAAAATTTGAATAATTGAAGCTTCCTTTTTCCCTTAATGAAAGCCCGGTTGAATAACAACCTGCGAGAGTAAAAGCCACTGCGAAGAACAACATCATTTTAATAAATCTTTTCATTTTCATCTTTCATATTTTGTTTTTAAATCAACCAAAAAGCCGCATCTTTTAGGGCAATGCCGCCTTCCAGCCTGTATATAATTCCAGCAACGCTTTTTGCAAAATCAAATATTAACGTTAAAAAAAGAGCAATAAGAACCAGCATATATAAGAAGCTTTTTATTGTGAGCCTCCTTTTCCACTACGGTTCACCTATTAATCATTGACTTATCAACTATTAGTATAAAAAAATTTATTCCACCAAAGTATTTAACCATTTTAAACTTAATCCGGACAAGGCTATTTGGTCTTCTTTGCTCATATCCTTCATCAGATCTTTTAACTTCTCTATATATCCCGGCCATATATCATCCAGAAGCTTTGCTGCCCGTTGGGTAACACGGATCAAATTCACCCTTCTATCTCCCTCCTGTGCGAACCTTTCTATCAATTTCTCATCCTCCAGCTTATCGATCAGGCGGGTCATATTCGACGCTGTAACCAAAAGCCTTTTGCTAATCTCAACCTGGCTTATCCCCTCTTCGCTGCCCCGGTGCTTGATAACCATAAGCACATTAAATTTTGCCGGAGAAAGGTCGAACTGGTCCAGATAAATTCCTATTTCGCTATTGATGCGGTTATAAAGGAGGATAGTGCCGTATATTGCTTCCTCGTAATAATTGCCCCTCCCTACCTCTATTCCCAACCCCTTTAAATAATCCATTCCGTTCTCCTTTGATCTATTTAAAGATTACAACGCAATTGTTGACTTGTCAAGTATTTCTTTAATTTTTCTTTAAAGGTTTGAAACAATCGGTTGGAATTTTATTACAAGCGGCAGCTAGTCCGATCTACGATAATTTCTCTTTCTTAAGCTTTCCTTCGGGGGTGATCTCAACAGCTTCTTCGACTTTTACCTTAATGACTACTCCGTTATCGGGGAAAGAAGCTGCGAAATTGGCGTGCGCTTTACCGCGCCGGACACCTTCTACTATGCGCTTAGAGGTTAGCGATAATTCTTTTTCGGCAAGTTCTTTTCTTATTGCCTCGAATTCATTACCGGAAGTAAGAAGGGTTACCGAACCCTTGATCTGATATCCGGTTAAATTCTCAAAATCCATGAAAGAAATCGAAACAAAAGGATTTACGGAAAGGTTCTCCCATGTCTTGCCGATCACATAATCGGCGAAATAGAGGAATCCTTTGCTCGATTTGATAAAAAGCTTTGGGGCGGAATTAGGCCTTCCCTCCGGGCTGGATGTCGCAACGGGTATGAATTCCTTGCCCTGGAGCACCTTATTGACCTTTTCTATTAACATTTTGAAAACCTTTTGTATAAGAATAATTTAAATTGATGTCCGCTTAAGCAGCGGCAGGACATTGCTTGTAACTATTTTCTTTTTCCTTTAAGTATTTCGTAAGCCACTCTTAAAAGATCATGCTGGGTGAGGATACCGCATAACGTCCCGTCCTCTTCAAGGATCGGGACGCAGCCATATTTGCATATAGTCATTTTCGTTAAGGCTTCGGCCAAAGTCGCTTCAGGGCTCATAGTAAAGGTGTCTTTAACCATAACATGCTTTAAAATCACATCGTCCAGCATTTCGCTGTCGTAATACCAGGATCCGTCGATAAGCTTCCGGGGAGACCTGATCTTATATAAATCCCGCTCTGTGATCAGGCCCATGAACCGGCCGTTTTCACCGACAACAGGAAGATGGCGGAAACCGGTCCTTTGGAAGAACTCCGGGACCTTGCTGAAGCTGTCATCAACGCCGATAGACAAAACCTCCCTCGTCATGACATCTTTGACCTTGGTTTCCTCTAATAGGGCCTTTAAAGCTTTTCTGCCTTCGGTTTCGGGTTTCATGTTCTCCTTTTATCGCTGCATATAAGACTTTAAACAATCCGGTTGAACGAGCGCAAATCCCCGGGCTAGGTCAGTTCATCCCTGACTGCCAGCATCGGCAGAAACAATTTCTTACCCAGATTAGTATTAAACTACAACTTAAACCCTACCTTTGCAACCATTCTCTAATCTTTTGTCTTATCTGCTCACGGACAATTCTGGTCCTCGTTAATTTCTCTTCCCAACTGCCCTGAAAACTCGAAGGATCAACAAAGCTCCAGTGAAGTCGTTTAGCTACTCCTGGAAAGATAGGACATTTTTGGGATTGCGATTGGTCGCAGACTGTAATAACATAACTATAAAGCTTGCTCTCCTTCAAAAGGTCGAGGACGCTTTTGGTCTTGTTTTGGGAAATATCAATCCCGACTTCTTTCATTACCTCAACGACAATCGGATTGAGTTTTCCAGGCTCAAGTCCAGCACTATCGACATCAAATTTGTCTCCAGCCAACTGCTTTAAAAATGCCTCCGCCATTTGAGACCTTGCGGAATTATGAATACAGACAAATAAAACTCTTTCCTTACTCATGGAAATATCTCTTTTTAAAATAAAGTGAAACATTAACCAGTCCGATAAGGGCGGGAACTTCCACCAAAGGGCCGATAACAGCGGCAAATGCCACTCCGGAATTTATGCCAAACACCGCAACAGCCACGGCAATAGCAAGTTCAAAGTTATTACTGGCGGCAGTGAATGACAAAGTTGCTGTTTTTGGATATCCGGCATTAAAATTCTTACCAATATAGAATGAAACTAAAAACATCACTACAAAATAAATCAGAAGCGGCACCGCTATGCGCATAACATCCAAAGGAATTTTTACAATATATTCACCTTTAAGCGAGAACATTACAAAAATCGTAAACAGTAGAGCGATTAAGGTTACCGGACTGATCGCGGGAATGAATTTATTCTGATACCACTCTTTACTCTTAAAACGTATAAGAGTAAATCTTGTGATAATACCCGCTAAAAATGGAATCCCTAAATAAATAAAAACACTTTCGGCAATCTGGCCCATAGTAATATTAACTGTCGTACCTTTTAAACCAAACCAACCCGGCAAGATCGTAACAAATACCCAAGCATAAGCGGAAAAGAACAGAACCTGAAATATTGAGTTAAACGCTACCAACCCCGCGCAATACTCGGTATCTCCTCCGGCCAAATCACTCCAGACAATAACCATGGCAATGCAACGCGCCAAGCCAATCATGATAAGACCAACCATATATTCGGGATAGCCATGTAGAAATGTTATTGCTAATAAAAACATTAACACCGGCCCGATTAACCAATTCTGTATCAAAGAAAGACCTAATATTTTCTTATCCCTAAATACATCACCTAATTCCTCATATTTAACCTTTGCCAAAGGCGGATACATCATCAAAATAAGACCAATGGCAATGGGAATGTTGGTAGTGCCGAAGTGGAACTTGTTCCAGAACTTCACAATGGGCGGATAGAAATATCCTACCCCCACACCCGAGGTCATCCCCAAAATAATCCATAAAGTCAAAAACCTATCAAGTAAAGAAAGTTTTTTTATAAACCCCATCGTCATTTATCCCTCGCTTCTTCAATTTTGCAACAACCGCCTTCAATTTTTATCGCTTTTATATTTACTAAACCATCCGCTATTTTGTTATGCGCAGAAGAAAGAATCCGAGAAAAAGTCGGGCGAGAAATACGCATCATCTTAGCCGCATCAATTTGTTGTAATTGCTCGAAATCAGCCAATCGAATGGCTTCAAATTCATCCAACGTCAAAAAAACGCCTTCAACTTTATTTAATGGCTTACAACGGGGGCGGAAGCATCTTTCCCCCGGCTCGCATTTAACCCATCTTGTTTTTTTTGGACGCATTAGAGCTCGCCGATAGTTATGAACATATGTTCATAAAATATTAACATAAAAACCCGCTATGTCAATTGCAAAAATTGCGCATGTCAAGCGCATAGCGGGCTTTTATACAAAACAACATGCAAATTATTTAACTACAATAATTTATGGCAAGCTAAGGGCTGGTTATAGCAATTTAGGACTTGTTTAAATATAATATTACTTTTGTATTATAACGCACGATTTTCGCCTTGCCCATAAAATAAAAAGGTTCTAACTTAACTTAAAGATCCCTTGAATAATTCGGGTCATTAGACTTTTTGAGCCTTTAGCCACAGGCAAATTGATTCAGGAGGTAAATTGATAATTATTAGGGTCAATTAAGGCGGCTTATACTCATCTCGCCTTCTGCCTTAATGATCCCTAAGTATAAAGGCAGGCTGTTTATGGGAGAGATATTGATAATGACCGGCTCAAACCCCCTTATTGGATAAGCTTCAAGGATATCGGGGGAGAACTCAAAGCGCGGCTTTAACCCATCGGATTTAATATCCATCGTTATATTATCCGGATTCAGGTCGATACCGCCGGGGGTCTCTTGAGAATTTCGGTTGGATAATTGCGCTTTATCCGGATATATCTCCCGGACTTTATCTAAAGCCTTTTGCCATTCCATAAAAATCGCCTCAACATCCAATCCATTATTCGGGACAGCTTTATTCGCGTAATCCAAAATTCCCCGCAATTGTTCAGGGGTTACCTGCTTTAAATATCCTGCCATCCAGGCCAGGTCAGCATGCCGGGCCTTAGATTGATAAGGATTTGCTGATAATTCATCGGGGAAAAGCCCGGATACTCCTGCCGTTACCTGCCGGTCCGGCAGCGAAACAACGTTATCGGAGAAATTATAATTTACCTGCTCGCTAATAGGGATTTTATCATCAATAACATCGGGAATCCCGAATGCACTTCTCATTTCATCAAAAAAGGGTTTTTTCGAGCCATCCGCGTTGGTGATAATTGAAATAGTGTCTTGGCCCCGGCCGCGATGGCCCAGAACATTGTCCGCCAATAGCGCCCCCTTTAACAGCCTCCTCCATACGGAAGCAAATTGTATAGCATCTTCGCCGAAAACTATCTTGTATTCGTCCAAAGGCGAACTGTTGTGAATTATCTCTCTTAAAAGAATCGGCTCTCCGTCTTCTTTTCTTAAAACAAATGTCGGGCGGATTGGTAGCCCGATCAACCTAAAGAACAAATAACTGGAAATCACCGAGAACATCTGGGCCTTTTCATATTGGGTCGAATAGTATAGCTTTCCGGTCTTCCTTTCCCTATACCTTATATATTTCTTGACTCTGACCTGATTTATTCCTGAATCCCCGCCAGTGACCTCTCTCTCGGATAAATATAATTCATCCGAGTCTAATCTTGACCACACAGGTGCCATTTCTGATTCCTTATCCAGCAATTGCTCTATTTTTATCATGCCAATATTTCTATTTAATCGCGCTGATGAATGAGGCAGGAAATTACCTAGAGGATTAAAAACCACATTCATCGCTGAACCGTGAACAACTGTGTCTTTTCCGTCCAGCTTGGCTATGGCTTTGGCATATAGAATAATTTCATCCTTAAATTTCTTGGCCTTATTTCTAAGCCCTGCATATTCATTATTAGCAACAAAAGATAGGCTATATTTATCTACTATATCCGTATTAGTCTTAAGCCATTCATAACGCAAAAGACGGGCAGCTCTTAGCTCATTTCTTATAAGCAGCATCCTACTCTGCAGCGTATCTTTTAAATTAGTAGCTCCTTTAAACCTGGATACAATATTCTCTAAGACAATTTCTGTTAGGCTATTATCCCTGATCTCCAATAATTCCAATAACTGCTTTAGGTTTAACTTGGTATTTTCGGCTATAGTCAAACCTAGCGTCTGCCCGATAGCGGGATAAGGTGTTTTAGCCAATAATAAAATCTCCTCATCAGTCAACTCATCGAAGCTTATACCAAAATCATATTCTAATACTTCAGGATTTATAATAACATTTGTGACATCATCCATGCTAAAACGTAATCTTGAATTTGTCACGCCCGATCCCGGCACAGCATTAGCTCTTTCTTCCGCAAGGTCAGAGAGAGATGGTTTTCTTAGTAAATAGATGTGATTGGCTAAAATAGAATAATAAGCAATAGTTTGAAGAACTTCCCTGAAATTTACTTTCGCAAAGTCTGGATTAATCCTTAGAATCTCAAAAAGCCTCCTCTTCGTTATCGGCTTACTTTGCACATTTAATATATTCAATAAGCTGGACTTTAATATTTCTCGCTGCCTACTTTTTCTTATATCAGAAATTTCCATAATTGCCGCTTCTAAGGCCGGGGCAATATTCAATCCCCAAGCTTCAATTTCTTCCGGCTTTATTTGGCGGTGTTTTCCCAAGTCCAATAATTTATAAATGCCTAGCCTTTCCAATTCCAGATGCGCGGCATCTTTGTCTTTGGCTGTTGCAAGAAGCCTTTCTATCTGCCGGCTCAAAACAAAATAAATTATAACGCTGGGGATTTCCGAATCGTCCGATAAATACCTCTTTATTTGTTCTTGAACCAAGGAATAATCATCCTGAGTAATTTTCAAGCCGAACTGATATTTGAGCCGTAAAAAACGCATTATGGCCCCTATATCAAAGTTATCACCATCTCCGGCTAATTGAGCGATACCGTTATCAAAATCATCAAAAGCGCTAACCCTCCCATAAATGTTACCTCTAGAGTCAATCCCGGTCGATAATAGCGCCGCATTGGTCCTAGTAAGATAGACTGAACGATCATTCTCATCAAATAAGGATCTTTTAATATAAATAGGAGTGCCGTCTTCTGAATCAACCTGTCTTATAGGGCCGGTATATTGTATTTCTATAGTGGGGTTCTTGCCATCGCTCCAGAAGACTGATTTCTTCCCAAAAAGGGGCGGCAAGAACACATTTACATCCTCACCTAAGGCATCAGCCAATAACTTTAGCTTATCCATTGAATATTGCCAAACCCTTTCAGTAGCCTGATTAATGGGAGTTATAAACTGCAGCCTTTCTTCATCCGTTAATTCTACTTTTATTCCAATATCTAGATCGTTAAGCATCTCTCCCGTATAAAGATCGCGGACGCCTCCGCCGACTATAACAAAATAATCTGCGAGGCCTTTTTCTTCAAGCCATTTGAAGAATGCTGGGATTCTTTTATCTTTAACTTCTTCTAAATTGATTTTCCTTTTTAATCTTTCCTCCTTTAATTTCCTCTGCAGATCTGCGATTGTTTTAGAATATTGAGAGACCCTGGGATTTTCAATGGTCTCCTCTCCTTGATAAGTCAATTTTTGGGCGTTGTAGCCTGTGTAAACTGGTTTTTTAGTATATCTGATCATCCCTCCATGATCATCAAATCTTGAAAACGTCATTATCTTAGGCTCTCCCGAACGTAGAATATTCAATTCAACAATAGTATCTTCGTCTCCAATCTTACTTATGGAATCAAGAGCATTCTCAAAAACCGCGCTGTCTGGGTCCGCTAATGCCTTGATCAAGGCCTTTACCGCTACTTTACTTCTGGGAAAATTCCCCAAATAACTGGCTGCCGATCTTTTAACAAAACGGTCGGGATCCTTCAATGCGGTGGCAATTGCCCTAACGGACAATGGAGAATTTGTCGCCATCAAACCATCAAGGGCCGCCGAACGTAAGCGAGGTTCCTGGGTTTTTAAAGGATTTAACAATTTTCTTAGCTCTAATACCGCTTCTCCACCTTTTTCTGCCCCTAATTCTCTTATCTTTCGGGATTGATTCCATACACCGATATTATTTCTTTTATTAGCCAACAAAAGCAATATCTCATCAGCCCCTATTGATGGAACTACCTCGGATAATTCATAAGGGTCGCTGGTTTTATAAAAGAACTCGGCCGCTGATAACCTTAGGCTTGACAAGCTCGATATTAAAGAAGACTTTGAGCTTAATAAACCTTCCGAGTACAATAACGCTATTTCATCGAAACTTTCTATATCGGCTTTTCCATAATAAAGCAATTTATTTCCCTGTTGGTAGGTTTTTCTTTGCCCGCCATAAATATCTATTTCGGAATTATGGGCATCTGCGATGGAAAGAGATGAAACTACGTCTATCGTAATCGAATTCTTTCGGGGATCAATTAATATATTATCAGCCCTTAGATTTTTTAGGATTATTCCTCTAGCATGAAGCCTTTTAATTGCATCTATAATCGAATATAAATCTCCGATAACATGTTCATCTGCTTCCAATGAATGAGCGCCTTGAAGTTTTTCTTTTAATTCAACGATTCTTTCTCTGATATTTACCCCTTGTGCTTTTCTGACAACAAAATATTTTGTTCCTTCACTAAGGCCGATTTTACCCGCAAACAAAGGAAGATTTAAATCAGAAGATTCAAGAACTGCCTGACCTTCATATGAAGGAAATAATTCAAGAAAACTTAAAGAAGAATCATGGGCAAGTAATTCTTCATAAACCGCAAACTCTCTTTTATTTTTCAAAGAATCGTCAGTCAGTAATTTTACCAAAATCTTTTCGTTGGGATCATCAATATAACCTTCGGCAATCATTGCTCCATTTTGCCAAGAAACAATCTTAAGGTCATTAAACCGGCTTAATGCGGGGGCTTTCTTCTCGATCCCCGAAAGCATATTTCTATCCGTTCTTAAAGTCAGATTGATTTCTGATACAGGCCCAGGGCTTAAACGATTAATTTTTTCATTGTCCGCAGAAGAGGAGCGATATCCGATTCCTTCTAAGTTTAATCCCCCAACAAAATATTTGCGCGGAACAAGCTGCCGAGTCTTGGGATCGTAATCTTCTCTGATATAATTCCTTGCTCCGGCCTCTAAAGCTTCTAAATAACGGTTGTATATTTTCTCTTTAAAATTCTCATCTGCGGTAACAATGCCAAATATTTTATTCTTATCGACGTAAACTTTTCCAAGTAAACTTTCTTTTAAATTGGTTTTATACCAGGTTGCCAAAATAAGAGAATTAACAACTTGCCTTAAATTAGCAAAATTCTTTCCGGTATTAACTTCTTTTTCAATTGCCGGGATTATGATCGAACGCAGAATATTGTTTATTTCCCCGTTCGTCCTTTGTAAATCACTGTCCCGCGAGGAATCGCGGGATTCCGCCATGGCTTTCTGTTTATCCATGGCTACATAATCCTCCTCAAGCATTACCTTTAGATGGGAATCAACGATATAAGCAGTGTTGTTCTTCTCGTATATAGTCGCTTTATCCGGGATTATCCATACCTTAGACAAGGTATTGACCGGCAGGTCTTTAGCGCCGTATTTTGTTTTAACTTTAGAATAAACCTCTTCCCAAAATTTTGCCCCCAGTTCATCCTCCGGATAAACCAAAGCCGCGGTTAATTGCTTTAAGATATAATCCTGGGCGAGAAGGTCGCGTCCCATATCGGTTTGGGAAAGCGAATCGGGGATTATGCGGTCTTTTTCATAAGGGGATAAATTGACCCAAAGCTCGTCTTTAGGGACGGTCAATGAGGCGAGGAAATATTTAATAAGTTTTTCGGATTCTTTCTTTAACTCCGCGTCTTTTAATCCGGAATCGCCGGCATCGACGATGAAATCAAAGTTTAGCGGCTCTTTGGGGTCGATCCTGATCCCTTTTAATACCGCCGGGGCGAAGCTTTGGCTTAAATTAACCTGAGCGCCTACAGCCGGAAGATCATAAACACTTTGCGCATAAGAAGCAACGGGAGAAAGAATGGATTCAAGTACTAGAAAGAAGGCGGCTAGAAAGCCTAAGCCCCTGTTTAGTTTGTTGGATTTAAAATTTTGGAAGTGAAATGTCATCTCTAATATAAATAGTTATAGGAATTAAAATTATAAAGAAAGTATATATTAGAAAAAGCCTTCGTGCCAAGAAGAATAAGTATAAAAGCTAATTTAAACTAGACACATTAAATTCCTCTTTATCCGCCGGCTCCAAGCCCAAGATTGGCAAAATATTCATAAGAGGAATTATATCAATAATGACCGGGACAAAACCATCGATGCCATTATTAAGGATATCCTGCATTTGAGCGGGTTTAAATTTAATATCGATGTTATTACCCATGCGGTTTACGCGAATATTGTTAAAATCAACGCCTCCGACATCGGATAAAGATGCCTTATCAATCTTGCCTTTACCTAATACTGCTCTATCATTCATTTTGTTAAAAATATCGACAGCTTGAATAAATCCCGCTTTATTCCTGACCATCTCTCTTGTTACGCCATCGTAAAATAGCGCATCGCTGCGTAAACGAGCTACCTGTTCTTGGTATTCTAATTTCGCGGCACCCAACTGTTCCGAAATCGCCCTTATGATAGCGTCTTTGATCGATTGCTCTGTTACCCCACTCATCAAGAGTTCTGCTTCCTTTTCGCCGTACAACGAAAACAATAATTTCCATTTTATTGTCCGATTAGAAAGTTTCGTTATAAGGCTTCTCAAGTCCCCATGATACTGGATCTTCTTTAATTCCTCATAACTCAATCCTGTTGGCTTTAAGCGCAAATGATCCAAGGCTTCTTTAATCTGATCCTGATTGCCCTCAGAGAGAATATCTTCTCTAATAAATAAAACACCATCCGAATATAACCCATAAATTCTATGAAAAGCCGCTACCTGATCCAGTTTAATAACAATGACCTTGGCACTATCGATCCCTAGGCCACCTGCAAGGCCATCTATCTTGGTATGCTCCTTATCATTCAACTCTCTTGGTGTTAAAACAATATCTCTAGAAGAATGCTGTCCTTTTTCCAAGAATTCCGGTTTAACGACCTCTTCTATGCGCGCAGCATTCACAAGTACCAATTGTCTTGAGGCCTCCATCCACTGAACTGAGTCAAATTTCCAACGACCCATACTCGTAAGCATGGCTTCATCAATAGTCTCATTCCCGATCATATCATCATTAGTTGCTATCAAATCCTGTATCTCATACGGTTTAATATGAAAAACGGGATTATCTTTATCTCCAGCCGGCCGCGCCTTTTCATAATCAGCGACCTTTTCCATTATCCACTCCGGAGAATGATCAAAAATATCTCCAAATGCCTCGATCTCTCCTTTTTCTATCAAGAATACCGCCAACGGTTTTAGAACTTCTGCGAATTTCCACTGTCCTCTTGCCTTAATATGATGCGAATCCTGCCTAACTTTCTCGGATATTAAAGCCAGCCGGGCAATCCTTTGAAACTCGTAGTCATCAGGATAAAAATTCTCAGCAGTCGGCTCATTGATTCTAATTATTCTTTTGTCTTCGATATCACGAATAAGCTCTTTAACAACTACTGCAAGCGGAGGTTCGCTAAAAAAAGTAGCATCTATGCTTTTCGAAGCCTTGTAATTAGTCGCATGATAAAAAAGTAACTCATAGAACTGGGGATATAACTTTTCAAGCTCAAGAAAATTACCGGCCGCCAAAGCCTCTTGCAATGTTTTCAAAAGCTGACCGCCGTCTTTACTTAAAAGGGCTAAAAGTTTTCTATAATCTTTTAATCTCTCGGTAGCTTCTGTCGCGCCAAAAATAACACTCATGCCTTGTCGAACCTGAGAAAAATATGGCTCAGGGATAGCTTTTTCCTTTAAAGCATCCTCCAGCATCCCTTCAGTGATTTTATAAAAATTGTATGCAAATCCCATATAGGCGTTCATACGAATAAAAACATCTATCCACTCGCGGATAGACGCCTCTGTCAACTCAAGATCGTTGCTTTTTTCTAAATACTCTTTTATCGTTTGTATCTTTTCGATATGGATAGCCTCTAATTCCTCAAAGCTCATGCCTTGAATCCTTTCCATCCATTGATAGATGTCTTCGAAATTTACTTGATAGATATTGTTTTCAAATCTATCCCGAATAGGAGATTTTAATCGTTCCGCAATCCAACGATGATTTCTTTGAAAAATTATACCCATAAATTCTCCGACCGGAACATTCGGCTTTCCAATCCACCGTCCTCCCTCTGAGTCCAGATGAGTTTGCCCGGTTTTACTCGCGGCCTCCCAACCATCCTCCAAGGTTTCACTGTATAGGCCACCATAAAGCGGCTGAATTTTATCAGGGCTATAGAAATATTCCGAAGGAACCGCCCCTAAATAAACTCTCTTTAAGGTAGCATCTATAGTGACTTCCTGATTATCATATTCTTTTAGTATTTCAATAGCATTAGAGTTCCCGACTATAGCCGGCTTTCCCTGTTCTCTTGACACAACAGCAGTGTGATTACCATTTCCTCCAACTTCTGTAATGATGCCCCCGGCCAGCCCCATTGAGTGTTCCCAAACATTGGTTGTATTGGGCGCGACCATGATGTCCCCTGGCTCAATAAATTTAGCGGCATCTTCTACTGAACGAACAATTCTAATAACTCCTGTCGCCACTCCCGAAGAGCCTGTAACCCCTCCCTCCAGAATAACTGGATAACTTCTTGCCTTCTCTTTATCTACAGCTAACAATTTTGCCCGGCCTTTTCCCCAGACCGTTTCCGGCCTAGTTTGTGTAAAAACAACGTCGCCCGTGCTTGTTACGACATACTCTGCGTCAATATACTTAATATCTACTGATTTCTTCGTATAATGTTCATGGATAATTCTAACCTGCCTTGCTATTTCTTTTGCCGTAATAGTACTGATCGCGAATCTGTTACTTTCTCGTTCAGAGTTTTCCAAAATGACATTCTCTCTTTTCTCGGGATCATAAACAATCTTTACGTTTTTCTTGCCTAGTCGTCGTTTGAGAATAGTGTTAGTTTGCGGGTCAATAACCCAAGTGTCTGACGTGACGATGCCAGAAACCTCTGCCTCGCCCAGACCATATGTATTATTAAGGCTTATAAAAGGCGCCCCTGTTTCTGTATCAACAGAAAACGCTGTCCCCGCCGATTGGGGATTTACCATTTCAAGTATCAGCGCACACATTTTATTCTTACTATGCTGCATATTCTGCTTGTTACGATATTCAATAGCGTTCATATTGTAGGTTGAAGCCCAAACTTTCTTAATCGCCTCAATGACCTTTGCATCACCCTGCTGATTCAAATAAGTCTTGTACTGCCCAGCAAATGATGCCCCTGGCATATCTTCTGCTGTTGCAGAAGAGCGAACGGCAACCAGGGCCGGCAGCCCTTCTTTATCCAAACTTCTATATGACTCCAAGATTAAACCTAGTACCTCCTCGGGGATCTCTCCGCTTAAAATAATAGCTTGAATTTCTTCCGACAACCTGCGCATTTCAATTGTCAGAGCTTCACGGCCTGGTTCATTCTCTGGAAGAACTTTCCACTGTTCAGAGAAATCTTCAAGTTTAGCTATATAGGGAGCAGCGCCGATCTGCTCCAGATAATCCGCGTAAACTTTCGTTGTAACATTGAATCCGGCGGGAACTCTGATCCCAGGTATAGAGCCAAGCTCTTTTAAGCTGGCAGCCTTTCCTCCAACCAAAGCAATTTCAGAACTCTTGGGATCATTAATATCTAAGACCGAATACATCGCTAAATCAACTTTATCAACGGAATTTTCGCCATAATCATCCATGGTCTCAAATAAACGTAATTCCAAGTTACCCAATTCAATCTCAAACTTAAATTGCGGATCATCCATAACCTCATCAACAATTTTCTTGTACGCCGCATACTCTTCAACATTCATAGGATTAACGATATACCCCAAAGTACTATGGGCAACAAAAGGCTTAGCCAAAACAATCCCTGTTGCTTTACTTATTTCTTCTCTAATATAATTAATACGATCTAGGTCTTCTTGTTTTCTGGGAGTACTCAAAGCAATTAGTAAAGAATACGTAAAAGGCATAAATGAACCTAAAGCGTCAACCCCTACTTGAATAGGAGCCAGCCTACCCTCTGCTCTCAAGGAAGCAAAGACTTGTCGTATTTGCTCGTTTACTGCCTTAATTTTTATTTCTCTTTGTTCAGCTGATAAGCTACTAAAATCATCAGGATTGATTAAGTCAAAAAGCGTAAGATGAAATGATCTATCATCAACAAAAGCCACTTTATTCATCATTTCGCCATAGCGCTTATGGTCCTGGCGAGTCAGTTGCGATAATTTTTCCTGTATTCTCTTTTTTATCTCGACAAATTTTTGATTTGTTTCTTCATCAAACCATACAACAACCGTGTTTCCCCTAAAGGGCAAAGATTTTAAAGTCTTTTCATCAAACTTTATTCTAGCCCCGCTAACATCTTTAGGGACTAATTCCCCCTTGCTATTCTTCTTGTTAGAATACTTTGCAACCACTTCCTGGTATTCTTTTAAATCTCTTTTATCAGCCAACATAGCCCTGTCACTCCCCGAAGGCAAGACTGGAATGCCATCGGGAACCATGGCTTGATCAAAAAACTCCCTTATGGAGGTAAAAACCTGGTCACTAATAATTTCTCTTATCTTCTTAACAACTCTATCATCTCGGCTTTTTATATTGGCATCCGTTCCTTGTTTAGTTCCGGGAATATCTGCAACTCTTAGCATTGTTGAAAACTGAATCTTTTCCCCTGAAGAGCGAGAAGCATTAATCTCACCTATGCCTTTCACCAAATAATACAACTCCATGTCAGCCGCTTCAGCTCCGCTTCCGCGCAACTGCCTAACCATTCGGGCCGTTTCGTTTCCAACATTAGCAGTCGTAGCATTTAAAACCGGCTTGCCATTTTCCGGCTTAATAAGCGAAACCCCATTAACAGCTTGAACAATTATTTCTTTTTCAGCTTGATTAAAGTCATTTAAAGCTTTATCACCTATATCAATCTTATGCAGGGTCAATGGTCTGGCTAGAAGCGCGGCATTATCAAAACTTATTTCATATGACAAAAGACCGCCGAAAACACTGTCAAAGAACTCCATAGAAGTTTGATCCGGAACGATAATATCACCAACTCTTTTCTTTATAGACCCGGGCTCCGGAGAATTAAATGCCCCCGCCGTACCGTAAAAAACAATCTTTCTTAGCCGTCCGCTACTTTTGGCTTTCGGTGTAAGCCAATCTACAAAATCACTAGTTGCTTCGCCAAAGATCGAACGGATGTTCAACACGAGAATTTTCTTGCCATCTTTTCCTTTGATAATCCCTCCAAAGCCCGTTTGATTACTAACCCTCATCTTAAGCTGGCTTTCAGAAGGGTAGATCGTAGACTGCTTATCTGGGCTGGGATTCAGGGCAGGACTAATATCGGCATTTGATACCGGGATAAAAACGATCGAATCTACCTCGTCTATTACTTTCCCGAGTAGCTTTTCATACCATGCTATCTTTGCTTCTTTTGTTGGCTCGGGATGAATTAATATCTTATCATGTGGTACCCCCATAAATTTAAGGAACCCGACCAACTGAACAACGGATGACCGCCCGGGCATATTGGCCACAATATATCGGGCATGAAGGCCTTTCTTGGTCTCATACATTTGTTCGATAGCCATTTCCGTCTTTCTTTGATGAAGGCTAGCCTTAGGATAATCTTTAACAATCTCTTCTTCCGTTAGTTCAATGTGCCCGGGAAATAATTCAATGAAAGCATCCCTGTCTGTCTTAAGAGATTCTATCCACTCGGCAGGAATGCGGTCCTTAATGAAGTTCGCGAATAATTCGCCGGTGGTCCTGTCTCCTTCCCCCGAGGAAATACGAACCCAGTCATAGAATTCCTGGCTAAGGACACCGACCGATGCCCCAAGCGGGGACCCTATAGCCCCTTCCCACATTTTGTCAACCTTGGCTTGCTCGGCATCAAAATAAACCCTTGCTTTGTTGTTATAGTACGGGGCCAAAACGTCTTCTACCGATATGGCCTGCTCCGGAACTACAACGCTAGATGCATAAGATTGCTCGGTATTATTTAGGCCTTTAGATTCAATATTATCATTAGCCCGGCGGCCGGCCCGGATAAGAATATCTGCGGTTAAATAAACCGTTAATTTCTTGTCTTTTATCAACTCGGCTTGTTTAGGGCGCAGATCTACGACTACATCTTTACCCTGAGCGACCTCTGCTTCAACAGTTTTAAGCCAGAAATGGGCTATCTGCTTGTGTAGATTTTGGCTCCAGGCTGTTCCGCTCATTGCCTTTTCAAGGTCGACTCGTCGTTCTTCAATTTCACTATTAATATCTTGACCGTTATAAGTTATGCTCGGATTAAAATTATTATCCGAGATAAGCTCAAGCTTTTCTAGGATAATCGCCGCCCTTGTTTTTGAGGAACCAGGAGGTGTTTCTTCCAAAGCTTTTGCAACAGTATCAGCATCAGCAGTGAAACCTTCCTTTAGTATTTCTAAAGCCAAAGCTCTATAAATGAGCCCAACATAAACATTTGTAACGTTTAATTTCTTGGCAATAGCTTGTGCCGTTGTACTCTTTCCCGTACCACCGCCTCCGATAAGAGTTATTACAATTCCCTTTTTGCTTCTACCCCTTGCCTCATTCGCTTTTTGAACAACTTCCTCCGCTAAAGATTGCTGATCCCGCCCTATTCCTGAATTTAAAACGATAGTGTTTTTTTTATGTAAAGCTCTCTGAACAGCCTCTACGGTTATTCCGTCTTTTTCGTCACGATCAATTAAATCTTTGGCGATCCCGGCAATGACTCGTCGTGCTTGATTGACAGCCTGTTCAAGTTTAGGTAAAAGGTCGCCTTTATTTTCATCGGAAAACAATCTGTCCAAAGAATCCGGAGTAAAATATGCCATAATTCGCTTTACTCTTCCCTGATAAGCGTCCCTAACATACAAGTACCGGACCGGCTTATTTTCATACGGCATAGCTCCGTTTATCTTCCCCAGGACATAAGTCTTCTTCTTAGCGTTTAATAATTTTGCAAAAGGAATAAGATACTTACCGACAACTTCATTCTTACCGTCTTTGACCCTCTCCCTTGCTTCGGAGAGTATTTCTTTTACCTCCAGGCGGGTATATCGGTCTTTCAAAGTCTTTAGCCTGTTAACTTCTATTTCAATATTGGCATACTCCCTTTGAGTCAAAATTTTAACAAACCATGACCGGCGTTCCTTATTATTATCTCCATCAATAGCGTAATGTTCATATCCCACAAAGGATGGATTAAAATCCAGATAGGCCAATCCCGTCTCTTCCAATGTTTCTGCCAGCGCTCCTTCATAATGAGTTGACCCCACCTTCAAATGCCCGCCATACATTCCCAGATGGTCATCAAATCTATCGGTATTACGCAACTGTACAATTACATTTCCATCCGGCGCGATCATAACAATGTTCGCAGTCTCGTGGGGAAATCCATAATATTCGGCAACTTTCCGGTCAAGCCTCCCTATCGCCTTAGCGTCCGGGCCAACCCCATCCAATATGTGGACCTCTTGCCCGCTGAATTTTCCTTCAGGACTTTCAATCCACGCAATCACTTTATCAACATCAAGAGCAATCAATGCTTCCTTGATATTTTGATCTTCCGGCCTCTTACGCCCATCATAGTTAGTTATTCGCAGGGCTTCCTGGATATTTGTTATCTGACCCCTGACACGAGATTCTTCATATTCACGCTTGTAGATAAATCCGGCTTCTTCATCCGAACCCCTTAGAACAGCTAACTCCTCATCTGATAAATGAGACCTGCTTAACATCGCCTTATCCTGAATCCCTAGAGTTCCGCTCTCCCTTTCCGGTATCGAGAAATATTCTTCATCAACTCTGTCGCTTACCCCATCAGTAGCAAGCTCTTCCTTTATCTCCGCTATTACCTCATAATAATTTTCAGATTGAAGCGCTTCAGCTATTCCCTCTAGGACTTTCTTCCCTTTAATAGGATTATTAGCAACTTCTTTATACACCGGCCAAAGAGCTGGATGACCGTATATCAAAGTATCGACCATCTCTACTCCCGCCGGCCTCCCTTCGAATAAAGTCTCTGCCCCCTCTGTCACTTTCACCGCACTTTCAAGTTTAGCCGAAGGATTATCCTTGTCCGCAGGAAGAATCTTCTTGAAAAATATAAAAACTTTGTA
>JADFZM010000039.1 GCA_015232535.1 Candidatus Omnitrophota bacterium | reverse complement strand
TCATCTTTGCCTCATTCTGCCTGTTCTGATAGTTCTGTTTGTTCCCTATTTAAAGTGTATTATATAAGAAAATAGTTGTCAAGCCCCTGACCATATATATTTTATTTACTTGCCTTGAAAGTTAGTTGTTACAAATAATTGATAATTAATGCTTTATGATTAATTGGGGGAATTTATGTGGATTTATTTTGATCTTTACTTTTTAATGAATCGCCTCTGGAGAAATCAACCTTTCTTCCGGCTTGTTTGACAATATCTAAGACTTGATTTAAATTCAAGCTGTTTTTATTGTCATATATGCGGTAATTCTTGCGGTTACTTATGGGGGTGTAATTAACCATAATTACATTACATCCTGAGCTTAACCCTTTTAAATGGCCGGCTGATTTATCTAAGGTATTTAAAGCGGTTGTTGAAGGCATATGCGAATTCTTAGTGGCTAACCTCGTTAATGCCATAACTTTTAAAACTAAATCAACTGAAGGCGGCAATTCCTTTGCTAGGGTCGTTTCTTTCTGCGGCATAAAAGGCCCTATCCCGACCATATCCGGCTGAAATTCTTTGAAGAATAAAATATCCTCGGCCAAATCTTCACTTGTTTGCCCTGGCAGGCCGACAATATTGCCCGTTCCAACTTGAAAACCTATTTGTTTCAATTGATTCAAAAGCTCTAACCTTTTTTTCAAAGATTGCCCGGGATGCAATTTCTGATAAAGCGTTTCATTGGTTGTCTCAAACTTAAGCAGAACCCTGTCGGCTCCGGAATCTTTTAAAGAGAGATAATCATCGATACTGCGCTCACCCAAAGAGAGCGTTACTGCGATTTCCCGTCCCAAGCCCTTTATTCCCTTAACAATACTGCATAAATCATCTTTTGTATAAGTGAAATCATCCCCCGACTGAAGGACAATTGTTTTTAGGCCGTCATTAACCGCAGCTTTAACACAAGCGATAATCGCTTCTTTCTTAAGCCGATAGCGGGGGAGCGTTTGGTTCTCGGCATTCAGCCCGCAATAAAGGCATCTTTTATTGCAACAATTTGAGAATTCGATTAAAGCGCGCAGAAGAACCCCGTTGCCGCAAAACTCTTTCCTTACTTTATCCGCCGTCGAAAATAATTCTATAGGCTCGGAAGTTTCTAAATATTCAATAATTTCTTTCTTTTTCATTAGCGGAATGTCCGGTCAAAACAATAGATCGCGCGCGCCTTTTTCTATTTTGAGGTAGTTCTCTTGGAAAGCCTTATACATCCCGGGCATTTTTCTTTTAACTTCTCGGATTTCCTTATTTATAAGCTTCTCTCCGAGGGCCTTTGTTTCTTCTTTCGCGAAATCGTCCAGCCATTCCCTAAATGTCAGGATAGCGTTAAGCTTGCAAAATTTACCTTCGGTACCTGTCTTTAACAATTCCATTATGTTTTTACCGGTGCGGCCACAACGGTACCCGGCGGTGCAAAAAGACGTTATAAAACCTTTCTCGGCCAAATCAAATATAACCTCCTCAAGGCTTCTTTTATCTCCGAGTATAAACTGCTCTTTCTTTTTTGCATGGATATCTTCTCGGCTTTGATAACTCCCTACGCCTATTCTCGATGAAGCATCGATCTGGGTTATGCCGTAATTAAGAGCTTCGTTTCTTATTCCGGCATTCTCCCGGGCAGTTAAGATCATCCCCGTATAGGGCACTGCCAATCGTATAAGTATCAGGATTTTCTTAAAATCATCGTCGCTAACCCGATACTTTAGTTTTTCGTTGAAAGGGGTGTTAATCGCCGGCTCAACGCGCGGGAAAGAAATAGTATGCGGGCCGATACCAAATGTCTTCTCCAGTTCCAAGGCATGATATAATAATCCCATAACCTCAAACCGCCAATCATACAACCCGAAAAGAGCTCCGATGCCTACATCGTCGATACCCGCTTCAAAAGCCCGGTGTAAAGAATAAAGCCTCCAAAGATAATCACTCTTTACCGTGCCTGAAGGATGCACTTTTGAATATGTCGGGCGGTGATAAGTTTCCTGAAATACCTGGTAAGTTCCAATGCCGGCTTCTTTTAATTTAGTTAAATCAGCGATCGACATCGGGGCGGCATTGACATTAATCCGACGGATATTCGACATGCCGTTTTTAGTGCTCACTTTTACCGAATAAATCGCAGAAATCGTTTTTGTAATGTAATCGATATCTGTTTTGGGATGCTCCCCATAAACTACAATCAGTCGTTTATGGCCGATTTCCCCGACAAGGGACGTTACCTCTTTTTTTACCTCCGAAACGCTTAAAACCTCCCTCGTAATAGCCTCGTTGCTATGCCTGAATCCGCAATATTGGCAATCATTGACGCAGAGGTTTCCCAAATAAAGCGGCGCAAAAGTAACTATTCGATTATCATAAACTTTCTTTTTTATTCTCGAGGCGACATCCGCCATCTCATCCCAGCGGGAAGGCTCATCGGTTTTTATAAGAGAAGCTACTTCCTGCGGATTTAATGTTTCTATAGAAAAAGCTTTGGCGAGAATTTTCTTAAAAGTTTTTTTATCGGGGTTTTTAGCGTTTTCTAAAAGCCCGTTGATATCTGCCTCGGGAATAAAATCCTTCCCCTGACACAGATACCTTGTAATCTCATCTTGCTTGATAATAGGCCTGGAGTTTAAACCTTTTCTAGGCCCTGCCTGAGGTAACATTGCCCTCCTCCTTAGCCCATGCTGCGTGGCGGTATAAATCCCGCGCCTCAGGAAAAGGAGAAAGAACTCTTTCTAAAACCCCGCTTAGATAGGCTATAACAACACCGTAATTGGTGATAGGGACTTTCTTCCCTTGAGCAGCGCTTATTCTGTTTGTCATCTCGTTTCTTGTCAACATACAACCGCCGCAATGAATAATGAGCTTATACTCATCGAGCTGCTGAGGGAATTCTCTACCGGCAAAGAATTCAAAATTTATTTCTTTTTTAGTGAAAGCTCTGATCATTTGCGGTATCTTGCTGCGGCCGATATCGTCCTCAACAGGATGATGGCTACAGGCCTCCGCGATTAAAATCTTATCGCCGTCGGCTAAACTAGAAATCTCCTCAACAAAAATAACCTGCTCCTTCAAATCGCCCTTATACCTCGACATAAGAACAGAGAATGTGGTGCATTTAATATCGTCGGGAGTATTCTCGACCATATGCCTCACTACCGGCGAATCGCAAATAACCAAATCCGGGCGGGTTTTTAACGAATCCAATATTTTAGGGTAATCCGTTTCTTTTAAGACCATCGACATACAATCATGGTCTAAAGCGTCGCGGATAGTCTGGACCTGCAGCATTTTTATCCTTCCCTGAGGAGCTTCAACGTCCAAAGGAACGATCAACAGGGTCAACCCGCCTTTCGGCAGTAAATCGCCTATAAGTTTGGGCGTTTCAAGAAGGTTATAGGTCCGCAAATTAAGCAGGTTTTCCTCGAGCGTCTTAATATAATTATCACGACGAGAGTTGTCACGGCAGGAGCATAGCATGATTTTGGAACTGTAACCTCTTAGCACAGTTATAAACTTTTCCGTCGGCTCCTCGATATCGATTTTATTGACTACGATAACCAAAGGCTTCTGATTTTGCCTGGCTTTAAGACAGATTTCGGCTTCATGTTCAGTCCATTTATCCGCTTCGGCCAAAAGGACAACAAAATCACATCGCTCGAAAGCTTTCTCGGTCTTAGCCCTGCGTAAAACCCCCAGTTCCGTGGAATCATCCACACCGGCAGTATCCAGGAAAACAACCGGCCCCAGGGCATGAAATTCCATGGTTTTCTCAACCACGTCAGTTGTCGTTCCGGGCACCACAGAAGTTATAGAGACATCTTGGTTGGCGATAAGATTAAGAAAACTCGATTTCCCGACGTTCATACGGCCGAATACGCCGATCTGTAGACGAAGGGACTTAGGTGTTTTTTTCATAAAATCCTCCGAGAAATAACTTTATTTTATATAATTCTCAACCGTCTTTAGGAACATTTCCGCATCGATCGGCTTTTCTAAAACTGCCTTGACCGGTATTATTTTCTTCCCGGTTTCGTAATTATAAGTAAGATCTGCCACTTTTTTAATCCCCGAAACCAAAATAACCGGGATATTATTTATCTCCGGGTCAGCGCCGATCTTCTTCGAAGTATCGAACCCCTCTGAATCATTGGCCATCATAACATCCAAGGTGATCAAATTAGGCTTAATTTTCTTAGCTAATTTGTATCCGTCCTCGCCGTTATTTGCGGTATTGACCTCATATCCTTTGGCGCCCAACAAAGTGGCTACCGCCTCAACGAAATCAGGGTCATCGTCGATAATCAGAATCCTTTTTGCCATTTCTTCCTCCTGTTTTTTTTATTTTCTGTATTCCGGCCTGGGTAAATATTTAGTATGCAAAAGATGATGCGCCTTTTCGCTCAAAGGGCTCCCCAAGAATTCACTGTAAATTTTTTTGATGAAAGGGTTCTCATGGCTGTACCTGATCTGCTGCCCTTCATCGTCCTGGTATATCCCTTTTATCCTTGCGTTTCTTACCTCATCCGTAACGCCGTAGGGCTGCCCGCCTCCGCCGATACATCCACCCGGACAAGCCATAACTTCCACAAAATGATAAGGCAATGGCTCGTTATTCTCCTTAGCCTTTCTGATTTTATTTATGACATAATCAACATTGCTTAATCCGTGCGCGACAGCAATCTTTACTTCAGCCCCTTCGATAGTAACGGATGTCTCCTTTATCCCTTTCAACCCCCGTACATCCAGAAATTCGACTTTCTCCAGGTTCTTTTTTGTTATAAATGAATAAGCCGTTCGAAGAGCCGCTTCCATTACGCCTCCGGTAGCTCCGAATATAACCCCAGCTCCGGTGTAATCTCCCATTATATGGTCAGGATCTTCATCAGGCAAGTTAATAAAGTCTATTCCGGCTTGCTTGATCATCCGGATAAGCTCCCTGGTCGTTAGAACTATATCAGTATCCTGGAAACCTGAAGCAAACATATCCCGGCTTCTTGAGATCTCATATTTCTTGGCGGTGCAAGGCATGATTGAAACAACCACCACCTTAGCCGGGTCAATATCCTTTTTTTGAGGATAATATGTCTTGGCCATCGCCCCTAGCATTTCCTGAGGGGATTTAGCAGATGAAAAATGCTCGATCATATCAGTATTGAATTTTTCCATAAAATCAACCCAGGATGGGCAACAGGTAGTGATCAAAGGAAGCGGGCCTTTTTTGTAAACAAATCTTTGAATAAATTCACTCGCCTCCTCCATGATAGTCAAATCAGCAGAAAAGTTTGTATCAAAAACAGCTTTAAACCCCAGCCGGCGAAGGAGAGCGTAGAGTTTTCTTGTCAAGTTTACTCCCGGCTTCAAACCGAAACCTTCCCCTACTGCCACTCTTACCGCCGGAGCAATCTGCACAACACAATGCTTATCCTGGTCTTCTAAGGCATTCCAAACCTCTTTGGTATTATCCTGCTCAAAGATGGCTCCGGTCGGGCAATGCGCTGAGCATTGTCCGCAGCGAACACACGGCGAGTCGGCCAATTTAATATCACCAGCCGGAGAAATCCTCGTCTCTACCCCTCTGTCCAGGAAAGACAGGGCCCAGACATTTTGCGTCTCCTGGCAAACCTCGACACACCTGCCGCATTTTATGCATTTACTCGGCTCTAGGACTATCGCTTTGGTTGTTTCATCTTTGGGAAGATCGGAAACAATTTTCTCAAAGTCCTCATCGCGGATACCGAAGTCAGCTACCAGTTCCTGTAACTCGCAATTATTATTTCGCCCGCATTTTAGGCAATCATTGGGATGATTAGATAAAATAAGCTCGAGTACCGTCCTTCTTATCGAAACAATTTCCGGGTCATGAGTTATAATGTTCATCCCTTCTTCTATGGGAGTGCAACAAGCCCGGAGCATCTTAGAGGAATTATTTAGCTTCACCACACAAATCCCGCAGGCCGCCGAAGCCTTAACATCTTCATGCTTGCACAATGTCGGTATATTAATATGTACTTTTTTAGCGGCATCGAGTATCGTAGTTCCTTCGCTAAAATCTATTTGTATACCGTTAATTATGGCTTTACCCATTTTTTGACCTTTCTATTTTATCTTTTGATCGCGTCAAATTTACAGGCCTGAAAACATTGCCCGCACTTAATGCATTTTACTTGGTCGATACGAAAACCCTCGTCTTTGTTGCCTAAAACAGCTCCGACGGGGCAATTCCGCTGGCAAAGGCTGCATTTGCGGCATTTCTCTTTAATTACTTCAAAAAAGAACAGGCTGACACATTTGCCGGACGTACACCTTTTATCCTTGATATGCATTTTATATTCTTCGCCGAAATATTTAATCGTCGAAAGGACCGGATTAGCGGCAGTTTGCCCCAGCCCGCAAAGCGATGCCTTTTGCATGGCAAGCGCAATCCTCTTTAAACGGACCAGGTCCTCTTCTTTCGATTTTCCTTCGGAAATATTCTTGAGCAAAGTAAGCATCTGAGTCCCGCCTATACGGCAGGGAGCGCATTTCCCGCAGGATTCCTCAACGCAAAAACCCAGATAAAATTTGGCTATATCGACCATGCAATCGTCCTCGTCCATGACTATCATACCGCCGGAGCCCATGATCGAACCCAACTTTTGCAGATTTTCGTAATCGACGGGAGTATCAAAATACTGCTCCGGGATCACTCCTCCCGAAGGACCTCCCGTTTGGATAGCTTTTACTTTCTTTCCCTCGGCGGCACCGCCTCCTATTTCAAAAACGATTTCACGTAAAGTTATGCCCATCGGCACTTCGACCAAGCCTGAATTGCGAACCTTTCCCGTTAAAGCAAAAACCTTAGTGCCCTTAGATGTTTCTGAGCCGATCTTTGAAAACCAGGCGCCTCCTTTTGTGAAAATTACCGGAATATTAGCTAAAGTTTCAACGTTATTAATTACCGTAGGCTTTCCCCATAAGCCCTTGACGGAAGGAAACGGAGGCCTTGGGACCGGGCAGCCGCGTTTTCCCTCGATAGAAGCGATCAAGGCCGTCTCCTCCCCGCATACAAAAGCCCCGGCGCCTAACCTTATCCCCAGATCAAAATTAAAACCTTTACCAAGTATATTTTTCCCTAATAGGCCGTATTGATAGGCCTGGTCGATTGCCATCTGGATTCTTTCAACCGCCAAAGGATATTCGGCCCGGATATATAAAAATCCTTTTGAAGCCCCAACTGTATAACCGGCTATCATCATGCCCTCTAAAACAGAATGCGGGTCGCCTTCTAAAACGCTTCGGTCCATATATGCGCCGGGATCGCCTTCATCCCCATTACAAATAATAAACTTTTCGTCAGACCTTATTGACTTTGCGAAATTCCATTTCATCCATGTCGGAAAACCTCCGCCGCCCCGGCCTTTAAGCCCGCTTATTTTTAACTCATTTGTCACATCCTCAGGCTTATACTTTTCCAGCACATTCTTTAAAGCCTGGTATCCGTCGTGCAGGATATAATCCTTAATATCTTCCGGGTCGATAACCCCGCAGTTTCTTAATACCAACCTAATTTGTTTCGAAGAAGTAGTTATCACTTCTTTTTCCAGTTCGGGGGATGTTATGCGCCTATTTTGGATATAATCGGCAATTATAGAAACCGCCTTATTGCGGTCAACCCTACCGTAAACCTTAGGCGCCTGGCCTTCTATTCCCACCTCAACCAAAGGCTCGGCATAACACATCCCGGCACATCCCGATTGAGACAAGCTTATGTCTAAATTTCGTTTCTCTATCTCATCTTTTAAAGTATCAAATACCTCTTTCGCGCCGGCGGCAATACCGCAAGAACTCAAGCCGACCCTAATCCAATTCCTGCTTTGGCCGTGGCTTTTTTCCCTTTTGATCTCATCTAAGCTCTTAAGAGTTGATTGCATCTTTTACCCCTTCTTTTTTTGTATATTCCGATATAATACCGGCGACATCGCTCTTTTTGACTTTTCCGAAAATTTTCTTGTCGATCATCATCACCGGCGCGAGTCCGCAACAACCCAGGCATCTGACAATCTGCAGATGGAAAATACCATCCTTAGTTGTTTCTCCTTCTTTAACATTAAGGATATTCTTAAGCTCCTCTAATATTTGCGGAGTTCCTTTTAAATAACAGGCTGTTCCCATGCAAACCGATATAAGATGTTTCCCCGGAGGTTGAAGCTTAAAATAGTTGTAAAAAGTAATAACCTCATAAATACGCGTCAAAGGCACATCTATGATCCGGCTTAACTCAAAAGCCACTTCCCGCGGCACATAGCCGTAGGTGTTCTGTATCTCATGCAGGATCATGATCAGATTGCCCCTTTTATCTTTCCATTTACGGGCCAAAGAGTCCAAATCTCCTACCAGATGCCGGTGCTGCTTGCCGGTCTTCTCAATAAATTTAGCGGCTATTTGTAAAAGCTGTTCGGGGGCTACCGGTTTTTCTAATATCATTTTTACCGGAAGGTCTTTTTCGTTTGGTACTAAATCAACCGCAAACCCTAATTCCTTCCTGGCGCCTGTTATCATAATTATCGGTATATTTCTTACCGCCGCATCGGACGTTATTGCCTTAGCTGTTTCCGCTCCTTCGGTTTTATAATTCATCATCATATCTAGCAAAATGAGGTCGGGCGAACCAGTTTTAACCTTAGCAAAACCTTCCTGGCCGTTATAGGCTGTTATGACATCATACCCGTGCGCCTCGAATAAAAGGCTTGTAGCCTCTATAAAATCGACATCGTCGTCGATCAATAGGATTTTATTCTTCATTGTTATCCCCTTCTTTGCTTATTATGCTTTATTTTTCCTGAGCGTGAATTTAAACGAATTCCCCCTTAGGCCCGGCTCAACCCAAATCTTCCCGCCATGTTTCTCTACGATTTCCTTGGTGATGAATAATCCGATACCGGTGCCTTTGATCTTTTCCTGCCCGCGGTAAATAATCCGCGAAAATTTCTTAAACAGCTTATCCTGGTCGACGGAAGCTATAGGCTCCCCGTCATTGTATACCTCAACCTCAACAAGGTCCTTTTTATCTTTATCAGATACAATTATTTTGCCTTTTATCGATCCGTATTTTATCGCATTGCTTATCAAATTATTAGCAATAATCTGCAGGAGGCTCGCATCGGCATGAATTATTACATTCTCCCGTAGCTGATTAGTAATCGTGATTTCCCTTTCCTCCGCCTGCTGATTAAACGATTCGATCGCCGGATTGAAAACATGCTCTTTTAGCGATACATCCTGCATGCTTGCCGTCAACTCGTCTTTTTCGATCCGGCTTAAGTTAAGGAAATTCTTTACCGTTACGGTCAGATAATCGAGGTTTCTGGCGACCGACCTTAAAACTTTCTCCTGTTTTTCGTTGATATCACCCAATATCCTTTTTTGAAACATATAAACATTCAAGACCACCGAAGCAAGTATCCCTTTTAACTCGTGCGAGACAAAGCCTATTAAATCCAAATATCTTTTATTCATGACTTCTAATTCATCGGTCGTCAGCGCGATCTTTTTGTCGCGCTCGACAAGCCGTTCCGACATATGATTAAACGCTTCGGCCAAGTCATTCAGCTCTTTTACCGATGACTTAGCCTCAATCTTGCTATGCAGGTTCCCTTCGGCTATTTCCTTGGAGGTAACAACTACCCGTCGTAAAGATATGTCAATAGTCTGGGTCAGCATATAAGAGAGCCAGTAACCAAAGATAGAGGTGATGATAATCAGAAACAAAATAAGGATAAAAATGTTCCGCTTCATCACCATATAAGGTTTTTCCAGTATCCCGACATAAAGAATACCGACTATCTTTCCCTTCAAGTCCTTTATCGGTTCATAGGCAGTAATATACCAGTCCGTGACGACAAAAGCCCGGTCGAGCCATTGCTTGCCTTGCTCCACAACTTTCACATAAACCGACTCGGAAACGCGGGTCCCGATAGCCCGCTGGCCCTTTGGGTCCAAGACATTAGTCGTGATCCGTACATCGTCGAGGAAAATAGTGACGGTGCCTATGGGCTTCCCTTCGTACATCCTCTCCTCAAAAACCGTTTGATTGATCTCATCGACCAGATCAAAGCTTTTGTTCAAAATGCGTCCGCCGTATAAAACAGAAACGACATTGCCTTCCCCCTCAAGATAAGGCCGGGCATACTCCAAAGCGAGAAAAGAATCCAAAGTTTCTTTCTTGGTCGGCCTGGCCCTGGGAGTTAAGCGAATATCAATCTGATAGTCCCGAGGATCTAGGCCGAGAGACCTTAATTCTTCTTTTTCGATTATTCTTGTCGCAAAAATCGGCTTCCTCTGTTCTAAAGCGCTTTTAGCGATATCGCTTTTAGACAAAGCCGCCTCTCCCGGATTAAGCCTGAAAATGTAATCAAGCTTAAGCTCATCTTGTATCGGCTTAATGGTTCCGGTTATATCTTTAACCGAAAAAGCGATCGCCATCCTATTGAATTGCTCCTGATAAACCGCGGCAACCGTGCGCAGATAATTATTTACATGCTCCTGTGCCCTTCCGACAATATATTTTTTCACAACCAAATAACCGCCGAAGGACAAAAAAACAGCCAGAAGGATGATAACACAGATAAAGTTGAGTAATATTCTGTCTCTTAGTTTGAAGTTTTTCATCTTATATCGTCCGTTAAACTTTAACCGTCTTTAAAGATTAGGCAATTATTATAAAACATTTTCTTTAAAATCGTGAATTATTTCACAATTTATTATAAGACAATTAACTTAGGTTTCCACGGTGTATATTAGGTTATGTTTCGGGTATAATAAATAACCGTTTACTGAAACTACCACAAGTTAAATATTAAGTAAATAAGAAGCCAGGTTCACTTTCTTATTTACCAGTCCCAGCTTTTTGCGGATATTTTTGCGGTGCATTTCAACCGTCTCAAAGGATATGTTCAGAAGACGGGATATCTCCTTCCCCGTCAGGCCGTTTTTTATCATATTCCCGACCTCGATCTCCCGGGGAGACAGCCTTCTCTCAAAAACATAAGTTCCGAAGGAAGAAGCCAGTTCCTCGATCGATTTATGAAGAAGATGCACTAGTTTTCGCGATTCGCCTTTTAATTGCAGCTTCTTTATCAAAGGAAGGACTAGCCCTTGCACATTATTAATGACATCGTGCTTGATACGCTTCTTTTCTGACTCAACTTGCCTCAGGATATCCTGCAAATCAATGTTTTTTTGTTCCAAGGCGATCTTTTGCTCATTAAGGCAGCTCTTTGATTCCTGAAGGTCTTTCTCGTATGATTTTAGCTTCGTTATATCGCGAATCGTTTCTATCGCGCCGATTATTTTTCCGGAAGGCTCCCGGATAGCCCCAGCCTTAGCCCAAAGATAGGAGTTTTTCCCCTTTATCATGGCCTGCTCAGTCTCAGCGATAAGGATATCTTTTTCAGCTCTTATGTTAATGTACTTCCCCTTAAGCGGCCGGGACTTTTTAAATATAAAATCTATTAAAACCGGTTTCCTTCTGCCGTAAAAAGGAATTGCATATTCATAATTGCCTTTCCCAAGCATTTCTTTAGCCGTGACCCCGGTTAAATTCTCAATTGCCTTGTTCCAGGCTATCAATACCCCTTTTTGGTCAATGGCGAAAGTCGCCTCCGGCACAAAGTCGAGGACTTTATTGAGGAAAAGAAATGTTTCTTTGATTTCATTTTTATTGATTTTTATGCCCATGGTATGGCTAAGGTGAGTTAAAGTCCCAGAAATTTAATGGCACAGCCGCATAAAAATATTGTAAAGCCGGCAATAGCATGAGAAAACTTTTCTATCCTCTTAAATGATAGCAATTTCACCCCAAAAGTCCCCATTAAGACGATTGAAAGCATTGTCCCTACGGTAAACAAGCTGAAAACTATAGTAACCGCCGCCATCCCGAGAAGGCTGTGTTTAGCCGCCGGATACATCAAAATAGGGATCAAAGGCTCACAAGGCCCAAAGACAAAGATAACAAATAAAGACCAAGTTACCGGGTGAGCTATGCCTTTGAGATCATGCAAATGAGCATGTTCTCCGTGATGGTTATGCTCATGGTCATGGGGATGCCCATCAGAATGAAAATGATTATGGGCATGCGGCTGGTTAATGATTGCTTGCCTTATACCGTAAATAAAATAAGCCAGGCCGAAGGCGATCAAAGCCCATGCCGCCCAATCGCCGCGTATCGATTCAAAAATCTCCAGCTTTTCGACCGCTATGCCTAAAGCTACTCCCAATAGGCCTAAAACTACCGAACTCCCCACATGACCTATACCGCATAATACGGTTACCAGGATAGTTTTAAGATAACTCCAGCGTCGGGTTTTGGCCATTACTATAAAAGGCACATAATGGTCCGGCCCAAAAAGGGTGTGGAAAAACCCTATCGAGGCTGCCGTCATAGCTAAGACTTTTATTTCCGCGTTCAACTTTCTATCTCCGAAGCTTTGCTCTAAATTTCACCCATTATATAGTAATTAGGTGTTTTGGGAAGCAAAAAATAATCAAGCAATTATTCAAGACGCTTGGAAATAGTTAGTTCCTTTTTATCTTCCTGCAATGCTGGCTCCGCGTTTAGGCCAAGGAACATTCTGATATTGACATTAGTTTCGATATTAATGATGACCGGGGTCAAGCCGTTTATAATAACATTATTAATTTGATCAGGATTAATAATAACCGCCGGCCTTTCCTCGCCTATAACTTCCAAAGGTAGCTGCCCGGATGTAAAATCCACGCCGCCTTTATCAAATGCCTCTTTTTTAACAGTGTCCGATACCATTGCCGGGTCGGTTACCGGGCCAGAATCTTTGCTTCTTTCTAAAGTTTGGCGGAAGTTTGCCTCAGCCCTACGCAGTGCGCCGGAAAATACTTTGCTTAAATCTCCGGCAGGAATTTTGCCGCCTTGTGATTTCTTTTTAGCGATTTTTAGGACGATTTCCACAATGCTTTCGGCATTACTTTTGTCTAACTGAACAAAATGTTCAAAGATTTCCGTATCCCGGGTATTAAAGCCAACCCCAATAATGGTTATACCCATACGCTTAGCTTCAATCATCAAGGCTTTTAATTTCTCGGAAGGGATTGGACGGCCGCTGGAATCATAACTTAAATTTCCGCTCCTATCTTCTCCGTCGGTAAATATAAATTCCAGTTTATTTTTCTTCCGCACTTTTTTATACTTCGCTATTATTCCTTCCAAAACCTGGTCTAAATAAATGCCGTTATGGCGCTGTTCGAGTACGTCCACAATCTTGGCAAACTTTTCGTTTAAATTGCCTTGCTTTATACGTTCACCGAAAGCGATGCTAACATCTTGATTAGTCTCATAGTTTTCCTTTGTTAAATTCAAAGAATACTCGCCTTTTTTCTTGCCGATTTCCTGAAATGAACTCATCATAATCGCCAGCAACTTCTTAATCGCCGGAACTAATCCTTTATCAATCATCGAACCACTGGCATCGACAGTAAGCCCTATAGCTATATTAGGTTTTCCTAAAAGCTGAATTTCTTCTAAAAATGGCATCAAGTCACGCAAAAGATAACGAATCGGGTCAATATTTACACCGCTTGATGCATATTCCCAGTACGGCTCTTCCGGTAATTTGAATAACTGGATCAGAATCTTCGCTAATTTCTTTCCTAATCCCGACATCTCGACCAGTATCAAATTCAAAGGTTCATTTTGCATTTCTTTTAATCTTTTCTCCTTTACAGCTTCCTGTGCCTTCTTATATTTCTTGGCCCAAGCTTCAAGTTCTTCCGGGGTTAATTCTCCGGAATATTTGCCTCCTTGTTCTGCGCCTTGTTTTCCCTCACCTTCTTGTCCAGCAGTTGACTCGCCCTCTTGACCTTCGCCCGGCTGCGGTTTATCTTCTCCCTCATCCCCCTTACCTTTATCTACAATATATACCTTAGCCCCTCCGGGAATACTATCGAGGATCTCTTGTATCTCATTTTCGTCCAACTCATCAAAATCCGGTATACCGACTGATTCCTCTCCTTCAGTTGAATCGCCTTCATCCCCTAAATCATCTTCCCCCGGCTCGCCCTCTCCCGGCTTTTGCTCCTTGCCTTCCTTTCCTTTTTCTCCTGCCTTCTTTTCTTTTAGTTCTTTTTTTATCTGCTCTTTTTGTTCTTCTAAAAGCTGTTCATATATGGGGATTGCTTTTTCGATAAGAACAGCCAAGCTATATTCAGCTGAATTCTTTCTTTCATCCACGAATAGTTTTATAGCTTCCATAATTCCTTTTAAATCCGGGACAGCCTTATCAGAGCGGGTCATCTGGTAAAGAATGGAATTCTCTCCACCCTCGGTTATAGCCCGGATGGCTTCCTTTAATTCATCCGGATAATCTTCAAAATGTTCTGAATAATTTCCGCGGTAGCCAAATCCTATAATCTCACTCAAAAAAGCCCTGGCCGGCCTTTTTTGCACGAATTCTAGCACTTTTTCTTTAGGGTATTTCTTTCCGGGCTTTAAGAAGAATTCATCTATCATAGCTTGCACAAACTTTTTCTCGCCTTCCAATACAGGGTCCTCAATATGGTCGATCCTGACATCTTCAACGACATTCCACGGCTTATGCCATGATTCCTTGTATTTCTTCCCGATAGAACTTGCCGCCTGTTCTCTTTCCTTATTTTCTAAACTATACATTTTATGGCGCAATTCATGAATAATAAGCCCTATAACGGCGTTTTCACTACGCTCCGGCCGGACAAGCTCATAAAGAGGCACAAATATCTTTTTGCCGTCAGCGGATTGTGCCCACCAAGTCCTTAAGCTAAAAACAAGTTCGACATCCGTAGGAATTACTCCATTGGAAAGGTTAGAAAGGCGGGAAAGAGTTTGTTTAACTTTTACCCGGATGAAATCGATTTTACGCTTAACATCCTTTCTGGCTAAAATTTCTTCTTCCAGCGCTTTTAATTCGTTACTCTTTTTAAGTTCAGCCATAGCTGCCCGCTGCCCTTTTTTATCGATCAAATCAAGCATATCTTGAATACTTCGGTTTAGCCCATCAGCTGATAAATTTTCTAGCGCTTCGGATAAAGTCTTGATAATGCGCTCCTGTTCATTTGATAAG